>JAFGJQ010000318.1 GCA_016929015.1 Phycisphaerae bacterium
ATCGGACGGGGTTTCGTGATCTTCGATACTTACATAGATCACAGTCGGGATCCCTGGGTCGCACTTAACCGGGTCGGCGGTTGCCCAACGGGACAACCACATTGGTCCGTACGCACGCCGTACGGGTGGTTCGCCCTCGGTTTCCCCTACGACAAGACAGCGGGGGCGCCTACTACGATGGAAGCGAGGCCACACAGCTGCTGGAGCGAGGGGCGGGCGGGCGGGCGGCAAATGGATGGCGACCGACAGAAACCGAACAACGACGCCCGGTCGTGGTCGTTCTAACCGGCGTGGAGAAAGGAGTCAGCAATGATAACGAATCGATGCACCTCACAGTTGATTGCGGTTGTGTGGGTCCACGTTGCGCTGTTCGGCGGGGCTCGACTGGCAGTCTGCGACGCGGCGATCGGGTTCGCGCCCCCCGGCGCGCCGGTTGCGGACGGGGCGACGAGCCAGCCCGTGCGAGATCGTCCCAGTGACCTCCATGAAGACGAGTTGGGTGTACGAGTGGGGGAGCCACTGGACTCCGGCTTTGTGTTTTTCGATGGGCGCTATCTGGAGCCGCCCTACGTGGTGAGCCGCCGAGGCATGGCAGTGTTCATCAATGACGCGATGGTCCAGCCTCCGTTCCTCTCGTGGCCGCTTCCGGTGGAAGATCCCATATTGGGCGCATCCGACCCGCCGATACCTGATGGGCTGGCACGCACGACTTCGCCGTTCGATCCCACTGTGTTGGAGTACGTCCGCCAGAAGGCCGAACACTTGGGGAAGAGCCTGGGTCACAACGAAGCCATCGCTGCAATGGCCGAGGCTTACAGGTCCCTGCCATGCGTTGAAAGTGCTAGAGTCGACGACGTCGATTCAGAGATCGTCGTTGTGAACTGGCGCGACGGGACATCGCAAAACGTACGCATTTTCCCTCCCACCGGTCGCCGTATCCGTTGGGACAAGCCCACGCTGATCGAGCACCTCGATGAGCGGTGCCGCTACTGGGAGATGCGTTTGGGCAAGGGCGACGTCTATTTCTTCTCGAGCGAGGGTGGGCCCTACACCGGCGGGCCAAGCTTCGTCGAGCAGACGTTTCCGCGGATTCTCAGCATTCTGCGTTCGAGCGAAAGTGAGAGCGACAAGATCACCGGGTTGTCCAGCAAGGAGCAGATCGAAGGAACGCCGAGGATCGGAATGCCGCGGGACATTGCCGCTCGGCTCGTTCGCACCTTCTCTGCGCCACCACAACTGGAGCAGCGAGTCGCCAGGCACATCGAACGGTTTCACCGCGAGCGGACCGAGAAGGCCCGCCAGACTACGCAGCCGTCCCCAGGGCCTTGAATCGCCGGCGGAAATCGTGAATCGGAGGACACCAAGTGAATCGGGGGACACCATGCCTACTTCTTGCGTTGAGGGGAGTGCCGTCCATACGATGAGCCGATGCCTCGGATCGGGCGGGGGGTTGTGCCTGGGTATCCGCATCCTGTCACGCAGCGGGGGAATCGTCGGCTGCAGACGTTCTTCTGCGACGGGGACCACGCCGCCTACCTGGAACTCATGGCCGAGCGGTGCCGGCAGCGAACATGGCTGCCAGCGGCACGGCCCAGAGCCGGTCACCGAATGGCACCACCGTCGAGCCCTGGTACAGCACCACGCCCGCGCGAAAACGCTTGCCGGCCGTGGCGGCCAGGTCCGCAAGGCCTTTCACGTCATTCGCCGTGAGTTTCACCGCCGCTTTCACTTCGATGCCGATCAACTACCCGTTGCGACGCTGCAGCACGAAATCAACTTCGCGGTTCGCGGCGGTGCGGTAGTAGTGCAGCGCCGGTTGCGCATGGCTCCACGTGATCTGTTTGCGCAGCTCCTGATGAACGAAAGCCTCCAGCACGGTCCCGACGTGCGTGCCCGGGGTTTCCAGGTTCTCCTGGTCGACGCCGAGGAGGTATGCGAGCAAGCCGGTGTCGTTCAGGAAGACCTTGGGCGCCTTGATGAGCCGCTTGCGGACGTTGCCCGCCCAGGCCGTGAGGGGCTGGTACAGGTGCGTGGCCTGCAGGAGGGCCAGGTACCGTTTGATGGTTGCCTGGGACATGGCCGCGTCGCGGGAGAGTTCGGCCATGTTCAGCAAGCCGCCGGACTGGGCCGCCAGCAGCGCCAGCAAGCGCGGGAGCTCAGTCAGCCCGGCGATATCAGCCATCTGCCGGACGTCACGTTGCAGGATCGTCGTAATGTACGAGCCGAACCAGGCTGCCCGTTGGTCGGGGGCCAACTCCAACGACACTTCCGGATACCCGCCGGTGACGATGCGGGCCGGCAGTTCCGCGAGAGTTGCCTCCGGGACCGGCACCGGCGTGAAATCCTCCATTGCGAAAAGCCGGTCGACGAAGTCTTCCCGTATGCCGCGCAGTTCCCCCTGCGAGAAGGGCCAGAGCGTCAGAATCTGCATCCGGCCCGCAAGCGACTCCGCGAGTTTGGGCAGCAAGAGCACGTTGGCTGACCCGCTGAGCAGGAACCGACCGCGTGTGCGACGGCGGTCCACCTCGATCTTGATCGCCCGGAACAGGTCCGGTGCAAGCTGAACCTCGTCGATGATGATCGGGCCCGTTGCCGCCCGCAGGAAAGCGTCGGCATCCCGCGTGACCGCGGACAAGAGGGCTGCATCGTCCAGCGTGTAGTAGGTCGCCTTGTGCCCGTGTTCAGCGAGCCACCGCACCAGCGTACTCTTGCCGGTTTGCCGCGCGCCGTGCAGGAGAACGACCGGCGCGCTGCGCAGGGCGGCGAGCAGTGCTTCAGCGATATGACGCTGGATCATCGCCTATCCACCTGTTCGTGAAAGATAATATATCACTTTGTGGCATTTTATCAACCCGGCCGGACCCCGTCCAGCTTGCACGTGGTTCCTGGCAAAAGGCCGTTCCCAGCGGCGCCCCTTGGCCTGCCAGGCCGGTGTGTTCGGCACATCGTGAATCGGGGGACACCATTGTGAATCGGGGCAAATCGGGGGACACCTACCTGTTCCTTGTATTGAGGGGAGAGTCCCCGTACGAAGGCTCGATGCCTCGGATCGCGCGCGGGGTCGTTCCAGGGGATGGGCATCCGGTCGCCACGCGACGTGAACCTGTGCTCAGCCGACCCCCGAGAGTGAGGGAGAGCTGATTCCCCAGGACGCCACCCGCAGCGAGCTGAAACTGCTGCGCCGCGAGGCGGACGACCGATTCACCGCAACCCCCATCGCCGAACTGGGAGCGAGCGGCTCATTCCTCCGAAACGTCGGCCGCCATTGTGCGAGATTGTCGGGTCGATACCATACGGGCCGGCTGAAGGCTATCGCCGGCGGCGAAGGTATGGTCTTTTTGCATGGGGCCGCGTTCGACTGTCGCCGTCACAAATGCGGGCTGTGGGTCGTTGCGGTCGTCATACTATTCCCATAGGATGCGGCGATCGTACAGTTGGCGAGGAGAGCGCTGCGCGTGCTCTGTGCGCCGCAGCTGCTCGACGAGGAGGAGGCGACATGTCTGCCATAGCGGGAGTAGTGCCTCTCAAGTCCTCGGACAACGTTCCGCAACAACTTATTCTGTCTATGCTGGACGCGATGAAGCCCACGGTCCCCGCCAGCACCGAGACCTACGCGCTGCCGCACGCGATCGGGTTCGTAGGGATCCTGGCATACGGGCCCAAGGATTCCAGTTCGGTGGCTGGCGGAAACGGACCCGAGGAACCACAGGCTTTCTGTGCCGGTGAGTTCTACAACGATGACCTCGCGCCTTCGCAAACCGCCGCCGCCTTTCTACTCCAACGCTACCTGCAATTGGGGGCCGAGGGTTTTGCTGTCGGACTCAACGGCTCCTTTTGTGCAGTTCTAGCCGATCCCTGCGAGCGATCGGTTATGCTGGTGAGCGATCATGCGGCGTCCTTCCCGCTGTTTGTGGCCACAGCGAACGACCGGGTCTACTTCGCCTCGGAGGTGAAAGAGCTACTGACCGTGCCGGAGCTGTACGGCGGCCCCAATCCTTCCGCCGTTCTGGCGTATGCTTGCAGTGGGTGTTTTCTCCATCGCTGCACGCTGGTCACGGGCCTGCAGCGCATGAGCTACGCCACCGTCCTCCGCGTCCACAAAGGGACGATGCGCACCCAACGATATTGGCGCTACGATGTGGAACCTGACCACAGGCCAGCCTTCCGGGAATTGCAGTCACAATGCGCGGACTTGTTGCGCCAGGCCGTCCAGCGACGCCTGCGGCGGGGGCGTGTGTCGATCCTTTTGAGCGGCGGGGTGGATTCCCGCGGCATCCTCGCCTGCGCGACCGATCCGTCGCGGATCCCGGCCGTGACCTACACCGGCTGGAAACGAGAAACGCGGCACGCGCTCGGTGATTGGGCGATCGCCGAACGTGTTGCGAAATCACTCAATCTCGACCTGTCCGTGGTTCGCTTCGACCCTCAGCAGTACATGACAGCGATGGAGGATTCGGTCGTCGGTTCGGACGGAGCTGCCGGCTTTGTCTTCGAGAATGTCTGGGATCACGTGCGCGAACAGACGGGGACGGAGTACCTGCTTGCTGGCGACGAGTGCATGGGCTGGACGATCGGCGTCATGTCTCAGGCCCGTGTTCTTCCCGTTTTGGGAATCCACAGTTTGGCCGATCTACCGAGCGTCCAGCAGTGCTTGCGTGCCGACCAACGCAAGTCGTTTCTGGAGCAGTCAAAGGCCGACATGAACGTCATTCTCTCGGCTTCGTCCGCTAGGAATCCTCACGATCGAGTTGACGAGCTTTACTTCCGCCAGCGGCTGATCAACATGTTGCATCCCAAGCGGCGGGTTATCGCACGCCATGGTCTGCGTGTTCGCAATCCGTGGCTGGACCTGGATGTACTCAACTTCGTCCGCACACTTCCACCCCGTTATCGAATCCGCAAGATGCTCTACCGCAATACGATCAGCCGGCTGAACCCGGAGTTGTTCCGCATCCCGCGTGCGCAGGCCGGCGAGACCGTCGACTACCGTGCGGACCTCACGCGTGCTGAGCGTGAATCCCGCGCCCTGACCGATCTGCTGCTGGGGGAACACTCGCCTGCAGAGCAGTTCTTCGACCGCGAGGCGGTGAGCAGGCTGATCCAGGCCGAGTGTTACCAAGAGAGCGCTGCAAAGACCAGTCATCGGTTCCGGCTCGCGACCTTGTTGCCTGTGACGGTTCGCCACCAACTGGCGTCAGTGTTGATGCGTATCACCAACCCCCCATTCACGCTCTCACGTACGGTGCTCCTGCTGAGAATCATGGCGATGACAATGGGTCTTGGGTATCATCGGACGTTCCACCGCGAATGAACTCGCTCCTGCCCGGAAGGACAGAACCGTGAGCGAGAAACGTATCTGAACGCAGACCGCGTCAGGATGATTCTGCTGGACATCCAGACGGTAGCTGCTTGCCGTCGCGGGCGCGCTTTCATGGAGTGTCGGCCAGCAGGGGCGTTTGGCGGGCGGCACACGAAGCCCGAAGAAGGTCTCTGACCGTCTCCAACATATCGCGGCCTTGTCGCTGGCCCGTACGCATCACGCTGGAATCGGGGGACACCGTGCCTATTTCCTGCATTGAGGCGAGTGCCGCCCATACGATGATCCGGTGCTTCAGGTAGCGCGCGGCGTGGTTCCAGGGGCTCGGCCTCATGTCCCGACGCAACGTGAACCTCTGCTCAGCCGACCCCCGAGAGTGGGGCAAAGCGGGTTCCCCCGGACGCCACCCGTAGCGAGCTGAAACTGCTGCGCCGCGAGGCAGACGACCGATTCACCGCAACCCCCATCGCCGAACTGGGGGCGAGCGGCTCAATCCTCCGAAACGTCGGCCCTGTTGTACGAGATTGTCGGTGCGATACCATACCGACCGGCTGAAGGCTATCGCCGGCGGGGACGGTACGGTCTTTCTCCATGGGGCCGCGTTCGACCGGCCCGGCGAACACCTTTCACGGAGCCAAACCATGCGCAGAAGTCAGACCATGCTTGCCGCCGCCGTCGTGGGCATCGCCGGCGCGGCCATCGGCGCGTTTGCCCTGCAGACGGAATCGGCCCCCGCCGATCCGCCGACCGCCGCGTTCCGCGTCACCGCCTGGCCGCCCGCCCAGCCGGGCCGCGACTATGGCGAGGAGGTGGAAACGTACCTGAACCGCATGGCCGCCGACGGCTGGCTGTTCAAGACGGAGATCGTCGGCCAGCGGGAGAAGATGATGCTCTTCGAGCGGCGACGGTAGCACACTGCCGCCGCCCCGTTCGCGCGGAACGGAGTCTTCTCCATCAAGGAGCACCGCCTTGGACACGGCGTCCACCCATTGCCCCCTGTGCCAGCGCCCTGTGAAGAAGGCCGGCAGTCTGAAACCGCTATACGGAGCGTCCGTGTGCTCAAGGTGCCGCAACACGTTCGCGAACCAGCGACAGACCGCATACATGGCGGACTACATACTTCTTGCCGCACTGACCGCGCTGCCGTTGATACTTTTCCGCATATCGCACGAGCGCTTGTTCCTATACTACCTGGGGTTCCCGCAGTTCATGGGCAACGACGTGATCACCATCGTAGCGGCGTGTGCGGGCACAGTCCTCTTCCTCGTGAAGGACGGCTTCTATGGCCAGTCTCCGGGCAAGGCCCTGACCGGAGTGCAAGTTGTGAACAGCCGAACCCTGGAGCCCATCGGACCGTGGCAATCGTTCCTGCGGAACCTTGTGCTACTCGTGCCTCTCGTCGGGCCAGTGCTTGTCGCAGGCACGATGATCGGCGGCAAGCGATGGGGTGACGGATGGGCCGGGACGCGGGTGATCTGGAAGAAGTACCGCCACCGGCCGGTGTTTGACCCCCGCGGCATCTACTGTCTGAATTGCGGGTATGACCTGACGGGAAATGTCTCGGGACGCTGCCCGGAGTGCTTCACGTTTGTCCGGCCACGGGGGGCGCAGTTGCCAGGCGCGGACGTACCCGACGCCGCCGACGCCCCAATCGAGCGGCTCACCGACGCGTAGACCGGTGCCGGTCGCGCGTCCCGCTCTCCGGGCCCCCTACGGCCCCATGAAGCCGCCGGTCAGCACGCTCAGGAGCGCGGATTCGGCCAGGCTGAGAGCGACCGGGGTGAAGGTTGCGAAGCAGCCACCGGCCTGGAACACCATCCCACCCACGGTCAGCATCGCCAGCAGGCGAACGGCACGCGACTTTGACATGAGGGCAACTCCACTCGGAAGCAAAGGGTGCCCGCAATGATCCCATTACGGGCACCCGAAAAAACCTGCGCATCACCAGCGCGGCCGCGCATACCGCGGAACGACCGCCGGACTCAAACTACTTCGCCACCGGACCGGGGGTGTTGTAGATCGGCGTCGTGGCACAGTCCCCGGCATCATTTTCCGGATCAAGGCCGTAGTAGGGGATCGTGCAGGACGGATCCAGATTGAAATCCGGAATGCCCTCTGCGAACAGCAAATCCACTTCATACGGCTCGCAGAACGCAAAAATCGTCCCGCACGGGTTGAACGTGGTCAGCGTCGATTTGCACGACGGCAGCAGGCCCGGAATCAGGCCGCCGGCCGCGATCAACAGAGCCATTGTGGCGGCTCGGGAACGAACTCTGGCAGAAATCGACTTGGTCATGAGCATTTCTCCACACTTGCCGCCGTGTCGTCTTCGTCCCGTGAGACGCCGCCGTACACGACTGTATCCATTTCCAGGTTCGGCGCCTCCGGCCGGCAAACGCACCCACCCACGGCGCGCCGGGGCCGGCTAGCCGCCTGTTTCATCTCTGAACTGAGCACAGTCCGTGAACGTCGCGCTTTCCAGGGTGCTGTCTGAGCAGAAGTCAAACGTCCCGCCCAGTGCGCCGTTCTGGCAATCGAAGATGAAGCACATATCCGCAGCGGCCATCCCCTGCTCGCCAAACAACGAAGCACACCCAAGGCCGGAAGTGCCCAGCAGCGTGCCCGTCGCACCGACCAGCAGCAGAACCGTTTGGATTCGAGATTTCCTCCGTCGCATCATCGTAGTCCTCGTAAACGGAAGGTCGTTCTGTGCAGTTTCTCCCGGGCGGTCTCGCGCTGGACCGCCACGCGCGTTGGGAAGTATAGGGGTGTCGCCGACGGGCTGCAAGCGCCACGTTTGCCGCCCGACCCGCAGGGCCACCCGGCCTCACCGCCTGGCAGCGGCAAGGCATCCTGCGCCGCATCCAGTATCACCGCCCCCGAATGTCACATCAAGCCGGATCTTTGCCGCCTCCACAACCCAGCATGGACGCAAGGCCATCCAGACTTATCGGAGAAATCACGCCCCGCTCCGTCACGATGCCCTGGATCAGTTCGGCGGGTGTTACGTCGAAGGCCGGACAGTAGCACTTCGCGTCCGGCGGGGCCGTCAGACGCCCAAAACCACGCCGGATTTCGTCCGGATCCCGCTCCTCGATCGGAATCCGGCCCCCGTCCGGAGTGGCCGGATCGAACGTCGAACTGGGCGCAGCCACGTAGAACGGCACGCCATGCGCCCGAGCCAGCACCGCCAGCCCGTACGTGCCGATCTTGTTGGCCGTGTCCCCGTTGGCCGCGATCCGATCCGCCCCGGTAATCACGAGTTGGACCTTGCCCTGCCGCATGATGAGCCCGGCCATATTGTCGCAGATCACGGTCACGTCGATGCCAGCCTGGCCCAGTTCCCAGGCGGTCAGCCGGGA
>JAFGJQ010000319.1 GCA_016929015.1 Phycisphaerae bacterium
ATCTGGCAATCACAGTTCACGTCCAGGTCCGGATGATTCTCCGGGTCCGGAATCGTGCCCTGAATGGTATTCATCAGTGACGCATCGGTCAGGTCCGTCCCGGTATCGTAGTTGATGTTACCGTCGCAGACCCGGAAGTCGCACGTCGGATCGTTCTGGATACCGTCAACCGCACCACTGATATCGACCTGGCAGTTCGCGCTCGGCGGACCGGTCACCAGGAACGTCAGCGTCGTGCCGACCGCGCTTACCGAACCGGGCACCACGGTAAAGCAAGCCGGCGGCGGCGTGTGGTTCGCGGTGATCACAATGGCTGCACCATCCTCGTCGCCATCCCAGCAATGGGTGCTGATATCCGAATCGAAGTCCACGACGATCTTCTGGACGCCGCCGACGCCCGGCGTGCCGCCGTAGCGGGTCTCGACGATCTCGGCATCCGTACCCGGGGCAGACGAAAGCGCCAGCTCGCCGCATGTACCGCCGTGATCACGCACGCTCGACCACAACGTGATGTTGTTGGATTCGCACTGGGGGAGTTCGATCACTTCGAACTTGATCGTATCGCCGTTGGCCTGGTTGGCCTCCCACGCAAACCGCGGAAGACTGTCGTACTCACAGTTGAAGTCGCCGCTGAGGATGTTGTTACCCCCCCCCGGCGTCAGCTTCAGGTAGTAGGTACCGGCCATAGCGCTGGTATTGATCTGGCCTTCGAAATTCGGCAGGTGCAGCAACTGGTAGTAACAGGTACCGGCGCCATCGAGGCCGACACCGGGCATGCGAATGCCACCCCCCAGAATCTGGTCACTGTAGCCGGCACCCATACCGACGAGCTGGCCGGCCGGGACGCCGGTCGCACCACCGACCTCGGTGTAAGGAGGCGTGTCCAGCACAGACCGCCGACCGCCGCCGTGCGTGGCCGTGCTCGGATACTGGACGCGGTCCATACCCGGACCGGCAGTAGCCGGAGGATCAAACAGCCGGCCGAAACCCGTTCCACTGCTGGGCGGGCCGTTGCCGCCAATATCATAGATGTGGCAAAACGCCGCCATCTCCAGCGGATCCTCGCCGCCGGGCAACATCGTCTGGGTGTCACCGTCGTTCATCGTGCTGAAGAAGATCGGCGTGGTCTCGGGGGGGTTCTCCGGATTGTCCTTGTGGACGGTCAGCGAGAACACCAGGTTGGCGGCACCGTTGGGGACGTAGCCGCCGGGCAAGCCCGTGCCGACCTCGCCGCTGTGCTCGCCCGATACCGCCACGACCGCATCCCAGGTGATCGTAGTACCCTGCATGCACGTGTAGGCTTCACCCACGCCATCATAGGGGAGACCCTGCAGGTACATCGCGTTGTTCCCGAGTTCCCACTCCTCGACCTGGTTGTCGCCGTATACGACCTCATCTATGACTCCAGGCAGATCGAGCGTGTACTGGATGACGCTCTCGCCCAAGGCCGTGCCGGCAAACATGCAGGCCACGACCACCGCAAGCATGGTTCGTTTCATTATTCCGACCTCCTCTTTCGAAAAAGCATCCCATTGTGTTCTGATGCGGCGGGCCTCGGAATCGTGGCCGGCGTGTGCCGACCCTTCGACTTGTACCGAGAACCACTTTCCAACCGCAATCGGCAACGGCACCGCTTGCCGTTCGCCCTTCGGAAACCGAAAATCGCACACCACTTGCCGGCGTGCTGTTTTGGAAACCGATCAATGTTCTGTGCGACCTGGTTGAGACGCCCCTCCCATCAAGCTGAATGCTATAGGAGAGAAAACGCCTTGCTCCGTTTCGCTCCCTACTTCTTCACCGCCTTGCATCTTAGCCGAAACCGGCCTGATTGTCCAGCCCGCAGCGCTCACGCTTAGCGCCGGGCACACCTTCCCCTCCCTTGGTTCTGGCGATTCGCAGTCCTCATTCTATCCGAACGGCGGCTCACTGCAAGGCAAATCCGGCCGCGGTTTCAGAAATATTTGCCTGCCGGTGCCGCGGGCCGGGCGGGGCCCGAACAGAACCCGAATTCGCCAAGAATCTCCATAAACCCTTGCCGGACAGTGACTTAGGGGGCTCTCCGGCGTGATTCGACCTGAACTGGCCTCCCTCCGTGCCCCCCAGCTTCGGACAGGTGTCGTTCCTCTTAATGGTAGGCTGGCAGGGTGTGTTCGTCTACCCCCCTGTCGCCGCCGGGGCGACGTGGGGCGGGGTTTTCAGGGGGACCGAACGGGGTGCCCGGGGAGCCGACGTGGACTTCTAGGGGTGGACGATCCGCCCCAGGCGAGCCGGGCGGGCGGCTCCGGTGGCCTGGGGGACGTTGGCGGGGACGCCGTCGACGCAGGCGGCAGCCAGCATGGCGAAGCTTAAAGCCTCTTTAGCCTGGGAAGGGATACCGAGGGAGGCGATTGGCCGAATCCGCACGCCCGGTAACTCGGCGGCGATCATACCGATCAGCGTGGGGTTTTCGGCGCCGCCGCCGCAGGCGATCAGCTCCCGGAGCGCTGGCGGGTGCCGGGTAACCGGGAGCCATCGGCGATAGGCCCGTGCGATCGAGCGTGCGGTCAGCGCGGTGGCGGTGGCGATCCAGTCGTCGGGCGAGTGGCTGGCTTGGCGCAGAGGTCCGAGTTGCGTTTCGACGAATGCGTGGCCGAAGGTTTCCCGGCCGGTTGTTTTCGGCGGGGCTTGGCGAAAGAACGGGTGCTTGAGCCAGGCGGCCAGGACGCCGTCGAGGACACGTCCTCGTGCGGCCCGCCGGCCGTCGCGATCCATGCGTTCGCGCCCGCGGGTGGCGCGGGCGGCGAGTGTGTCGATGACCATGTTGCCCGGTCCGGTATCGAACGCGACGACATCCTCGAGGCTGCCGCCGGGCGGCAGCCAGGTGACGTTGGCGATGCCGCCGATGTTCTGGATGGCCCGGCCGATGGTCCGATCGCGCATGAGTACCCAATCGGTCCAGGGCACGAGGGGGGCTCCCTGGCCGCCGGCGGCGACGTCGGACTGGCGGAAGTCGGCGATGGTGTCCAGGCCGGTGCGGGCGGCCACGCGCGACGCTTCACCCAACTGGAGGGTGACGGTTGGGGCGTGGCGGCGTCCGGGCAGATGGCAGACGGTCTGGCCGGCGAGCCCGATGAGCGTGGGACGTTGCGAGCGGGGGGCGGCTTGGATGGCGGTTCGGGCGGCTTCGGCGAAGGCTTCGCCCAGGTCGGCGTGGAGTCGGGTAAGTTCTTCAGTGGTGGTGTCGGCCGGGGCCATCGCGGCCAGGAGGCGCTGTTGCAGGGGGCGCGGGAATGGCTGATGCCGGTGCCAGAGGAAGCGGACGCGCATGGCTGAGCCCTTACCGGTGATGCGGGCACAGACGGCGTCGATGCCGTCGGCGCTGGTGCCAGCCATGAGGCCGAGCACGTTGCGGGTCCGGCTGGAGCGGCGCGTGTTGGCGCGTCTGGCCATAGTCTTTGTCCTCATTGCATCGCAAGGCGATTCGCGCGAATCGTAAGGCGTTTGGACCTAACCGCCAAGACGCCAAGAGCGCCAAGATCGGAGGGAAGTGGGGTCCCACCCATCCGCTGCGGCGGATGAGTGGGCTTGGGGGCGCACGGGGATTGAGGATGGGCTCATTGCGCGGTGGGCAAAGACTGAACCGCCGGTTGGGGCTGCTTGCGTTTTTCGCCGCGGCGCGTAGCGTTAGGGCACGATGGCGGACGCGAAGCACAAGGCGACGTACGACCTGGAGGTTCTGGTCGATGTGGCCCGTCAGATGGGTGACAGCTTCGAGCTTGACCCGTTGCTCGAGACGATCGAGCG
>JAFGJQ010000320.1 GCA_016929015.1 Phycisphaerae bacterium
CACTACAACCGCCGCGGGCGATTGTCGAACTACCAGAACGTCAAGCGGAACGTCTCGATGGTGCTGGACTTGATGCTCAAAGGCCCGACGTTCCAGGCCATCGAGCAGATGCTGCGTGACTTCAAGCCGGACGTGGTGCTGACGGACTCCGAGGCCTACACGCACCGCGTCGCGGCGCACCTGGGCATCCCGCGAATCACGTTTGACCACTTCGGCCTGCTGGTCTACTGCCGGCTGGATCTTTCCGCCACAGACCGGCTGATCCACTGGGGCAATGCCTTCGTATACCGATGGCTGTTCGGCGAGCCGGAGCGGGCGGTCGTGTCGTGGTTTGCCGATGCGCCGACCCGCCGGCCGGGCATTCAGATGGTGGGCGCGGTGATCCGCCCGGAAGTGCTCCGCATGACGGCCACGCGCGGCGACTACCTGCTGGCGTACGTCTCCAAGCCGGACGAGTTCACGCCGCAGGTGGAGCACGCGCTGCGATCGGCGGGCTGCCCCATCCGCGTCTACGGCACGCCGCGTCGGGGTGTTGACGGCACGCTGGAGTTCAAGGAGATCGCCAACCTCCCGTTCATTGAGGACCTGGCGGGTTGTCGCGGGGTCATTGCGACCACGGGCAACCAGCTCTGCGGTGAGGTCGTGCATTTCCGCAAGCCGATGCTCGGCACGCCCATGGCCTGCCTGGAGCAGCGGCTGAACGCGGACGCCATTGAGCGCATGGGCGTCGGCATGCAAGTACCACCGCGGCGAGTCACGGCCGAAGTCGTGCGGCGCTTCCTGGCTCGGGAGGCGGAGTTCGTCGCGAAGTTCCACGGATCGTCGAGGGATGGCGCCAAGGAAGCCCTGGCGGCGGTCGAACGGTTCGCGGCAGAGTTGACAAACAGGATCAGAAGCGGGACAAGGGCTTGAGCACTCCACCGCACAAACGATTCTACCGAAGCGTCTGGATTTCAGACGCGCATCTGTGCTCGAAGGACGCCCGCGCGGACCTGCTTTACACGTTTCTCGATTCCATCAAGGTGGATTACCTGTACCTGGTCGGCGACATCGTTGACGTCTGGGCGCTGCGGCAGAAATGGCACTGGCCGCCGCAGTACAACGAGGTGATCCACAAACTGCTCAAACGCTCTCGCAAGGGAGCCAGGGTTTTCTACATTCCCGGCAACCACGACGACTTCTTCCGCAGTTTCGTGGGCTACCAGTTCGGCGATGTGCGGATCGTCTCCGACCGCATTCACGAGACCGCCGACGGGCGGCGGTTCCTCGTGCTGCACGGCGATGAGTTCGACAGCATCGTGCTGTATCGCCGCTGGTTGAGCCACCTGGGTTCCTGGGCCTATCGGTATCTGATCGCCATCAATCGGATGGTGAACTGGGTGCGCAGGCTCCTGGGCAGGCCGTACTGGAGCCTCTCCGGCGCGATCAAGCGCAAGGTCCAGTCCGCGGTCAAGCACCTGACCAGCTTCGAGCAGTTGCTGACCGCCGAAGCGCGGCACCGCCGCGTGGACGGCGTGATCTGCGGCCACACGCATCAGCCCGCCATCCATGAAATCGAGGGCATTCTCTACTGCAATACGGGCGACTGGATCGAAAGCTGCACCGCCCTGGTGGAACATGCAGACGGCCGGATCGAGCTGGTGTGGTGGGCGAAGGAATGGGAATCTCTTCAGGCGGAAGGATTGGTCGATTCCGCGCTGCCATTCGGGCCGGGCCGTAGCGAGGCCCCTTGGGGACGGCATTTGCGGAATCGCTTGTGGAGTGCTTTTTCCCGTCGAAGGTCGGTCGGTGCGAAGTCAGAGGACCAGTCCTTCGCCTCGGAATGCGGATAGGCAATTGCGGAGTCAGGCCGGCTGAGCGCTCATGGGACCGCGACGCAGAATCTGTGTGAATCCCAGCAGGTACATTCTCAGTCGGTTGTCGCGCACCTGCAGGATCGTCGCGGCCTCGTCGGGTGTCGCCAGAAACAGTTCACTGACGCCCAGGCCGTCCGGATGCTGACTTCGTCGCTGTGAGGCCCGCCGGATCGACCGCCATCTTCGTGCGTTGTGCTTCATGTGCGTTGACTTCCATGTCCCATCCATCTTGAACTTCCCCACTGCCACACGCTTCAAGTATCGTTTAGGTTTGAGTGGATGTTCGATTAGGAATCCGCCGGAGATTCGGGCGTGTGAAGGTGCGTGCGGCCCCTACGGACGTTCGGGCGGTAGACAAGTGACGCGATCGTGAAACGAAGCGGCGATGGCGAACGCGCCGCCGCGTTCCGGCGTGCGGTCGGATCGTAGACAGTGTTCCAGATGTGGAAGCCCGCTCCGCCGGGGTTTTGACCTACCGGGAATAGACCTCCGCGGCCTCTACGGCGGATTCCCGCGAGTTCTCACCCCCGCGCAGCTTGCGAATTCGCAGCGTCCCGGTGGGCGGGTCAGCGGCCTGGGGTCCAATAATCGGGAACGTGGCAGCCGGATGACTCCGCATCCCGGCCGGAACCGCGCCGGCCGGCCGCGTTTCCGGGTCTTCTTTCGACACGGCGCTTCGCGTCAACAGCGATGCGCATCGCCCGCGTTTGACGTGCGACACGATGACGACCCCCTCCCGCCGCTTCGCCGCGAATTCCCGACACTCATGAATCGAGCAACGCCGCCACAATTCGCCCGGTCCCGCACGAAGCCGAAGGGCAACCTCAAGCTTGACACCATCCGTGCGCGGCATAGACTCTCGATCGCGTCACGTCATACGCAATTGTATCAGTTCTTTTTGAGGTGCTTTGTGGGCGCGCGTTCGGCTGGCATCGTGGGACTACTGATCCTGTGTATCGGTTGCGCCGCGGAGCACAGCGGGCCGGCCCACAGCAGCCTTGAGCAACAGGCAGGGAACCCTGTCGCAGACACTCCACCCCCGTCTCCGCCCGTCGAGACAAACGAGCCCACAGAACCCACCGTGCTCGAGGCATGTCACGCGTTTGCCCGGGAACTCGCCGTGCGGTTTCCGGAGGGTCGCCGGGTCGCGGCCGTGCTGCCCCTCAACGCCGGCGATCACCGGTTGACGGCAAGCTCCGATCTGCTGGCCGAGCAAGTCATGGTCGCGCTGCGAGACGCATCCTTCGAAGTCGCCGACCGCCAGTTGCTGCAGGCCGTTCTACAGGAGCAGGACATGGCCGGCGTTTTCGAGCAGGGCCAGAGCCCCCGCCGGCTCGCCGGGGCGGACGTGTTGGTCGCCGGCCGATTCGCCCTGGCCACCGGCCGCGTTTCGCTGCAACTGAAGGCCATCGATGTGGCCACCAATCAGCTCGTCCACTACGGTTCCTACGCGGCCGTGCCGGACGACAACCTGCTCGCCCTCCTGGCGACCCCGCCGGCGCCCGCAGGGGGCGGCGAGGCCCCCCAAATCACCCGCACCGACACCGGTGTTGGAATTCGAGCGACGTACAGGGAGGCAGGCGCCGACTCGTTCCGACTGCTGGACCGGGTTCGTCAGGAAATCCGCCGCTCCCTTCGCTGGTATCTCGTCGATGTGGTCGGGAAGAGTGCGGCCCAGGCGGATGCAGACGAAGTGTTTCGCAGCGGCCGGGAAACCGACTGTGCTTTTGGCCAGGGGGCCGTGATTCTGGAGATGGAGTTTGAGGTGCATCCATGAATCGAAGAACAAAACTGTTCGGCCTCTTTCTGCCCGTGACCTTCCTGGTCGTCGGAGGCTGCAAGACGTATGAAATTACGGAGAGTGACTTCTACGCGGCCGAGTCCTTCAATCCGCGGCCGTACCGCAGCGCCGCAGTCATCATGCACGACAGGTCCGACAAGAACAGGCTGTTCCTGGAGGCCTTCAACGTCGAGCTGATGAAACGGGGCCTCGACGTCATCGAGCGGGAGAAGTTCGAGAACCTGGTTCAGGAACAGCTTCTCATCCGCGGGGAAATGACGAATTTGTCCGACCGGGAGAAAGCCATTCGCGTCGGTAAACTCTTGAAGGTGGACGTCGTCTTCTATGCAGACGCGCTGGTGAATCAGACGCGATACCTGTACAACCGGCCCGCATTCCGGAAAGAGCTGGCGGCCCGCATGGAAACCAAGGCCAACGAATCGGGCGTGGTCGACGGCGTGGGAAACTACGAGATCCACGCCTATCACGACGTCGGCGTCACGGCGCGGGCCATTG
Organism: Phycisphaerae bacterium; assembly: GCA_016929015.1. Lineage (GTDB taxonomy): Bacteria > Planctomycetota > Phycisphaerae > UBA1845 > UBA1845 > JAFGJQ01. The sequence continues at coordinate 4,153 of JAFGJQ010000320.1, forward strand.
ACGCAAGGACCGGAGAAATCGTGTGGGTCGGCTATCGCATGCTCGCGGTGTGCGAGGAAGTCACGCCCAAAAGCCCCACGGCCCTGACGAACTTCGCCACCATCAAGAAGCTCAGCAGTATGGTACTGAACGACTTCTTCTCGGGAGCCAGAATGCCGGCCCCCGAACCGGCTTGAGAGGCGCACTATGAAACACAGACTGGCATGCGCAGTAACGCTCCTGATGGGCACCGCTCTCACGGGCTGCAGCGATCGACTGATTCTGCAGACCAGCACGTCCAGAACTCCCGAGCTGCGCGACGTGAAGCGGGTCGCCGTCGTGGACTTCGCCGGTGAGCACGGTCAGGCCGTGGCCGATCTCATCACCATCAGCCTCATGCAGGCTGACTATGAAGTCGTGGAGCGCGACCAGCTTCGCGATATCGTGCGAGAACTCCAGGTGGGCAAAATGGACTTGATGAGCCTGTCAGACGAGGAGAAAGCGCAGATCTTCGGGAGAATCCTCAACGCCGACGTCATTCTCACGGGCCAGGTCGTTCGCAAGGTGATCCCGTTCTACGAAAAGGAGGACGAGGACCACCTGGTGTACGAATCGGCCACCCTGGAGATTGCCGCCCGAGCCTTCGACGCCCGAACCGGCAAGGTGTTCTGGACCGCCGTCGTCAACGGTACCGCCACTGCGAAGAACGGCAGGCACCTTCGTGTCCTGGACTACATCAACGAACCCTGCCGCGAACTGGTCTACAGCCTGCGAAACCCGAAGTACGAGGACATCGCCGAGGTTTTTGAAGGCGCGGAAATCGTTGTCCGACGGGAGGAACGGGGCTTCTAACCGGAACCCGCAACCTCCTTCCCCGTAGCCCACAGCCCACAGCTCGCCACGGCGAGTCGCCGGGGCGACCTACAGCCTATTCCCACAGCCGCTCTCGTTCCTCCGGCTTGACTTCGGACGCGCGCCCGGGATGATAGACCGCTCAGCGGGCGACCCCAGGATCAGCAACAGACGCAAGCGGCGTCGAATCGGCGGAGAGCGCAAGGATGGCAGGGGGCGAATTCTGTCCAGCATGTGGGGCGGCGGTGCCGGGGCCGTTCTTCCGCCTGCCCGACGCTCCGCTGCACGTGGGCGTCCAGTGGCCGACCGCCGAGGCCGCCCGCCAATGCCCGCGCGGCGATATCGACCTGGTTCTGTGCCCCACATGCGGGCTGATCTTCAACCGGGCGTTCGACCCGGCCCGGCTGGAATACGCCGGCCAGTACGACAACTCGCTTTTCTTCTCGCCACGATACCGGCAGTTCGCCCGTGAAACGGCCGAACGGCTGATCGACCGGTATTCGCTCCGAGGCAAGACCGTCGTCGAAATCGGCTGCGGCAAGGGTGACTTTCTGCGGCTGCTGTGCGAGGCGGGTGACAACCGCGGGTTCGGCTTTGACCCCACGTGCGAGGCGGAAGGCGACCCGGGGGAGCGCGTGCAGTTCATCCGCGACTACTACTCGCCCGCGTACGCCCGGTACGCCCCGGACCTGATCTGCTGCCGCCAGGTGTTCGAGCACGTGCCGACCCCGCGCACGTTTCTGGCCGACCTGCGTGCCGGCGTGGGAGACCGCACGCAAACCATCGTGTACTTCGACGTGCCGAACGTTCGCATCATTCTGCGGGACCTGCACGTCTGGTCCATCATCTATGAGCATTGCCTGTACTTCAGCGCCGAGTCGCTCGCGGCCATCTTCCAGGCATGCGGATTCGAGGTTCTGCACCTTCAGGAGTGTTTCGACGGGCAGTATCTGGAGGTGGAAGCACGGCCGGCCGCCTTGACCCAGGCCAGGCGGACGGAGGCCCCCGACCTTGACGACCTGACCGCGTCCGTGGCCTCATTCGCGCAGCGGTTCGATGAATGCCGGCGCCGGTGGGAAGAACGGTTGGAAACCATCGAACGAACCGGGGCCCGGGCCGTGGCCTGGGGCGCCGGGGCCCGGACGATCGGGCTGTTCAACGCGCTGGACATCGGCGCGCAGATTCCGTACGTGGTGGACATCAACCCGCGCAAGCACGGCACGTACCTGGCCGGCAGCGCCCAGCAGATCGTCGGCCCGGCGTTTCTGCGTGAGTACCGCCCCGCGCTGGTCGTGGTGATGAACGAGGTCTACCAGGAAGAGATTCGATCTCAGTTGCGTGATCTCGGCGTGGAGGCTGAACTCTGGTGTGCATGAGAACGTAGCAGACGGAGGGACCGGATTGAACACGGATCAACGAATGGATAACGGAGCGCCAGGCGCCCCGCCGGTTCAGGCACGATGCCGCTCTTGTGGCACCCCCCTGCACCACACCTTCGTGGACCTGGGGATGTCGCCGCTCTGCGAAAGCTTTCGGACCGCCGAGCAACTCAACCAGATGGAGCCGTTCTACCCCCTGCACGTGCGGGTCTGCGAACGCTGCTTCCTGGTGCAGCTTGAAGAATACGTGAAGCCCGAAGACATTTTTACCGAGTACGCTTACTTCTCGTCGTATTCGGACAGTTGGCTCCGGCACGCCGGCCGGTACGTCGACATGATCGCGCAGCGGCTCGCGCTCGACAAAACCAGCCAGGTCATCGAGCTGGCCAGCAACGACGGGTACCTGCTTCAGTACTTCGTGGCCAAGGGCATACCCGCTCTGGGGATCGAGCCCGCCGCAAACGTCGCGGAGGCGGCGGTGAAAAAAGGCGTGCCGACCCGGGTGGCCTTCTTCGGCCGGAGCACCGCCGAGGCCCTGGCGGCGGAAGGCGTCCAGGCCGACCTGATCATCGGCAACAACGTGCTGGCCCAGGTCCCGGACCTCAACGATTTCGTGGGTGGCATGCCCCTGGTGCTCAAGCCGAACGGCGTGATCACCTTGGAGTTCCCTCACTTGGTAAGGCTGGTCGAGGGCAATCAACTCGACACGATCTATCACGAGCACTTCTCGTACTTCTCGCTGATGACCACGGACACGATTTTCGCCCGGCACGGGCTGCGGCTGTTTGACGTGGAAGAACTGCCGACGCACGGCGGATCGCTGCGCATCTATGCCTGCCACGAAGCCTGCCCCGTCCATCCCGCGAGCGACCGTCTCCAAACCACCCGCGACGACGAGATCGCCCGGGGCGTCAATCGCATGGACTACTACAGCACGTTCTCGGAGCAGGCCAAGGAAACCAAGCGCAAGCTGCTCGATTTTCTCATCCGGGCCCGGCGTGAGGGCCACCGCATCGCCGGGTACGGAGCGCCCGGCAAGGGCAACACTCTGCTGAACTACTGCGGCATCCGGACGGACTTCCTCGAGTACACGGTGGACCGCAATCCGTACAAGCAGGGCCGGTTCCTGCCGGGGACCCGCGTGCCCATCTATCACCCGGACCGCATCGCTGAGACCCGGCCGGATTACGTGCTGATTCTGCCGTGGAACCTGCGTGAGGAGATCATGAAACAGTTGGCGTATGTCCGCGAGTGGGGCGCAAAGTTCGTGGTACCCATCCCGGAGGTGGCCGTCTATTCCTGAAACGGCCGCCGGCGGGTACAAAGGACAGTCAACAACGGGTTAGCGGGAGGCGGACGTCATGAAAGTTGTGCTGTTCTGCGGCGGATTCGGGACGCGGTTGCGGGACTACTCCGAGGCCATTCCCAAGCCCATGGTGCCCGTGGGATACCGGCCCATTCTCTGGCACGTGATGAAGTACTACGCCCACTTCGGCCACAAGGATTTCATTTTGTGCCTGGGGTACCGGGCCGACGCCATCAAGCAGTATTTCCTGAACTACGACGAGTGCCTCTCCAACGACTTCACCCTCAGCCAGGGCGGGCGCCAGGTGGATCTGGCCAACAGCGACATCGGCGACTGGCGGATCACGTTCGTCGACACCGGCACACAGGCGAACATCGGCCAGCGGCTCATGGCGGTGCGGTCGTACCTGGAGGGCGAGGAGGCCTTCCTCGCGAACTATGCCGACAACGTCACGGACCTGCCGCTGCCGAAGCTGATCGAGTTCTACAACGCCCATCGCCCGGTCGGCCTGTTCATGGCGGTGCGGCCCACGCAGAGCTTTCACGTGGTCAAGACGGAGGACAACGGACGCGTTTGCAGCATCGTGGACGTCGATCACTCCGACATGTGGATCAACGGCGGCTACTTCGTGCTGTCATCCGAGATCTTCAACCACATGGAGAAGGGAGACGAGCTGGTCATCCAGCCGTTCCAGCGGCTGATTGCCCAGGGCCGGCTGATGGCCTACAAGCACGACGGGTTCTGGGCGTGCATGGACACATTTAAGGACAAGCAGCAACTCGATGAGATGTACGCGCGGGGCGAAGCGGCCTGGGAAGTCTGGAAACGCGCCCGATGACCTGAGGGCGATCGGGCGAAAGGCGGGGTAATCGGACATGCAGACACTGGAACTCGGCAGATCGAGCAAGAGCGGGCTCAACATCCTGTGCCTCGGCGCCCATGGGGACGACATCGAGATCGGGTGCGGCGGCACGCTTCTGAAATGGCTGGATCAGTACGAGAACGTGTCGTGCCGCTGGGTGGTCTTCAGCGCAAATCCGGATCGCCGGCGTGAATGCGCCGCCGGCGCCGATCTGTTCCTGCAGCGGGCCCGGCAGAAGACCGTCGACATTCTGACGTTTCGGGACGGCTTCATGCCCTTCCAGGGAATCGAGGTCAAGGAGTACTTCGAGCGCCTCAAGACCGAATTCGCCCCGGACGTGATCTTCACGCACTATCTCTACGATCGGCATCAGGACCACCGCCTGGTGTGCGATCTGACCTGGAACACCTTCCGCGGACACCTGATCCTGGAGTACGAGGTCCCCAAGTACGACGGCGATTTCGGACAGCCCAACGTGTTCGTGCCCCTGGACGAGGCCGTCTGCCGCCGCAAAATCGACGCCCTGCTCACCTGCTTCCCCTCGCAACGCACGAAACGCTGGTACTCCGAGGAAACGTTTCGCGCCGTGCTGCAACTCCGCGCCATGGAGGCCGGCCTGACCACCGGCTACGCCGAGGCCTTCTACGGCCGCAAGGTGATCGTCGGCGACAGATTCGTCGGGTGAGTCTGCGCGAGCTGGCGCGCCGCGTTAGGCGTCTCCGCTCGCGTTTGCCTGCAGTGCGGTCCGGGCCGGATCGGCGTTCAACCGCTTCACGTTCGCGTAATCCTGCCGGCGGATGAGCTCGTCCAGCGTGTACTGGCTGCCGCATTCCGGGCAGCGTGACTGCTCCAGGCCCACCATGGAGTAGCCACAAGAGGGGCAGTTTACGTTCACGTGTCCTTCCGCGGTGAAAACGTTCTTCCCGCGTCGGACGCGATAGGCAACTGCCGTCACCAGAAGGATCGACCCTCCGATACCACCGAGAATGCAGGCCACAATGAGGAACCCCCCCTCAAATGGCATCGTGTTGGCAAGAAGCATGCACAGCATGATGGTCGCCACGCTGATGGCCAAAACTCCGAATACGGTCCGAAGCACGTTTCGGAATCGCGGATAAGTCCCCCAGATCCGTATGAGAGAGACGAGCCACAGGACGGTGGCGCCCGACATCGCAATCGCGATGTGCTTGTCGCTGATGGGACTGTAAGCATACGTTCGCACGGAGTTGGGGCCGACGCTGTAGCTGCGGATCACCGGTGCCATGAGCACCTCGGCCATCGCCAGAACCAGAACGGCAATCGCGATCAGGGCCAGCGCCGCGACCAGGCTCAGGGCCAGACGCGGCAGAAGCCCGACCTCCCCGCAACGCAGGTCGCGCCAAAGCGACGCCCTCTCCTCCGTACCGGCAATGGTCGGGCACAACGGCACTCACCTCCGAAAAGTGCATTCGGACGCCCGCCCCGGTTATTCTCGCCGCGTAGGAATCTGTCGCAGGCCCTCGGCCCATGCGCCGAATCCATGGACAACTTTCACCCGCCGCGCCGATAATCCGATTGGCGAGGTTCTGTGCATCGCTGGCCGGCCCCGTGCGGGGGGTTGTCCGCGCGCTGCGGAACCGTCCGAAACCACAATCGGCCGTGTGCGGCAACTGAGGAGCTGACAATGCTTTATGTCGCGATGACGTTCTGGCTGCTGGTCATCGTCTTCCTGGCCTGGGGCGTGCACCAGATCTGGAGCGGAATGGTCAAGCCCCGAACGGTGAATTCCATCCTGCTGCCCGGCACCCTGGTCGCCCAGCTCGGTCACGTGCTGGGGCTGCTGGTCACCGGGGCCACCGTCAGCAACACCACCCTCTACAAGGACGACGAGTCCGGCGAGC
>JAFGJQ010000321.1 GCA_016929015.1 Phycisphaerae bacterium
TCCTGCTGGAGGTGGATCATGTCGCTCTTGGCGAACACGCTGCACCGGCCGGCCACGGTCGGCGGATTCGTGCTCTTCAGGGCCAGAGCCGCAAACTCATCCTCCACGCGGATGCGCATGCGCGACGCCTGCTGGTCGAGGAAGCTCCCCGTGCCGGCCGCGCAGTTCGTGTTCATCGTGAAATCGCGCAGCGGCTGCTCGCGACCGTCGCCCTCGGGCAAAAACAGCAGCTTGCTGTCCTGGCCGCCCATCTCGATCAGCGTCCGGACTTCCGGCCGCAGCCGCTTGACGGCCACGGCCTGGCACATCACCTCGTTGACCGACGGGATGCCCAGCAGTTCGCACAGCAGCCGGCCCACGGAGCCCGTGCCGACGGCGAGTTCGAACGAGGCGCCGGCATGACGAGCCAGCATCGCGTCCAACTGCCGTGCCGCGCATAACACGGGTTTGCCCAGCGTTCGCGTGTAGGAACGATCGAGCAGGGTCCCTTCGAAATCCGTCACGACAATTTTGCAGGCGATCGACCCGACGTCGATGCCCAGGCACAAGCGCCGCCGGTCATCGAAGGGCCGAGAATGGGATTGGTCACGCATCGCGACTGTCTCGTCCTTATTCCTCAAAGATTCGTCCGTCGCTCGCGGCGAGGCTTTCAGGCCGATCCGCGCCACCCTCGCTCACGACGGCCCGACCGGGTTTTGGGGCCGGCCGGCCTGTTCCCCGCCCGCCGCAACGAGTTGAGACGGGCTGCCCGAACGTCCGGACTACGTTACCGCCCATCCCGCGGCCCTGTCAACGCAGAAGCGGTCGGCCCAACGATGCCGGACTATGCGGCTATGTGTCGCAACCGCAACGGGTTGAGCACACACGGACGTCGGACCGTCAGCCTTTGTAGAGCCTGTGCCGCTCTATGTACTCCGCTACGGGCGCCGGAACGAGATACGACACCGACCGACCGGCGCGGACCCGCACTCGGATGTCCGTCGACGAAATGTCGATTCGGGGCGTGGCCAGTACGTGCGATTCGATCCGGGCCAGGCGATCCGGCCCAATGGCCGCCCGCAGCGCGGACAGGTCCGGCCGCTCCCAGCCCGGCCGCACCGCCGTCAGAAGGTCGCAGGCGTCTGCCAGATCGGCCACCTGGTACCACGTGTGGAGCTCGGCCAGCGAGTCGGCGCCGATGATCCAGGCCAGCCGGACGCCGGGACCGAACTGCTGCCGGAAGTGAGCCACCGTCTGCACCGTGTACGTCGGGCCCGCGCGGGTCAGGTCATGGTCGCTCAGATCAAAGAGCGGCTCCCCCTGGATCGCCAGCCGGACCATTTCGGCCCGGTGGTGCGGCGTGGTCAGGACCTCCGCTTGCTTGTGCGGCGGCGTGGCGGAGGGCAGCAGAATGACTCGGTGCAGCCCGACCTGTTCCGCCACGGCGCGGGCGATGATGAGGTGCCCGTGGTGGATCGGGTCAAAACTGCCGCCGAAGAGTCCGATGGAGTCCGCCATACTACAAACGCCCGGTTCTTCACCGCCCCCGGCTTCAGTCAGGGGCGTGCCAAATGCCCTGCCTTTCTCCTACAGCCCACAGCCCACAGCCCCTCCTCACGATCGTCGCTTCTTCTTCGCCGATGCGGGCTTCTTCGATCGGCTCGGCTTTCCGGACGCCGCGGCCGACGACTGCGCCCGGCGGATCAGCGCCGCGTCGAATTCCGGCTCATTCGCCCGGGGCAGCCGGGCCTCCACGGGCAGGATCGGCGCGCCGCCGCGCTTGGGTTTTCGAAGGTAGTAGTACGCGGTCGAGCTGCAGTCGTTGGTCAGCTTGTTGGCGTGGCCGTGCTCGATGCCGGCCACGATGCTCTTGTGGAACCGAATCGGGTCCTCGACGCAATAGCGGTAGACCGTCTGCTTGCCCTGCCACGGCCACTCCTTCGTGCCGTTGTACACGATCACACCGTGGTACGGTGCGTTGTACTCCTGCTGCGGGCAGAAGGCGCAGTTGAACCAGTCCTCCGTGCCCGTGCCGTGCAGCGACGGCGGCCAGGACTCGCCGTCGATGAAGACCATGTCGTCGCCTTCGCCGTACCAGTCGTTGATCTGTCGGGCGAACACGTCCACGTCCAGATGGGCGCCGCACCAGATGCCGTCGCCCTCCGCCTCCAGGAACACGTAGTTGTCCCTGCCCGTCTTGTTCAGCGAGCGCGGATCCTTGCCGTGCCAGAAGAGGTCCATGTTGCCGTCCGGGCCGCCCTTGATCCGGCCATATTCCTCACCCCAGCCCTGCGTCGGATTCTCACGCCGCCACTGGACGTGGAAGTAGGCAATGTCATCCTGCGGAGCGGGGTAAGCCTCGTAGTCGATGTAGAAATAGACGCCGATCGGCTTCTCCGACTCGTTGACGACCTCGATGCGCGCCCGCTTGTTGAAGGGCATCGGCCACCACGAGTTCCAGGCCCGGCCTTCCTGCGGGCTCATCTGCAGCGGTGCGGAAACGAAATTGCGATACATCGCGTGGCCCAGCCCGAAGAAATCGCCCACCGGACACTCCACGCTCGGCTCGCGGCTGCCCTCCCAGAACATCCGGAGGACCACCTTTCGCGGCATGAACGTCGGCTCGCCTTCCGGACCGCCGATCGTCATCCAGATGTGCTTGATGCAGCCCGGCCCGTCCAGGATGGCGAGATCCTTGGCCGCACCGGCCTTGATGTCGTGCCAGTCGTGGTTGCCCCCGGTCGTGTCAAAACTGCTTGCCCGCTTGCTTCGATAGTTCCGCAGGCGGGGCAATCCACTCAAAACTCCGGCCCCGAACCCGGCGCATTCACACTCACGCCCCATCGACGATCTCCGCTTTTGTCAGAACCTGTCGGCCGATCCCCCCGTCGTCCATACGATCGGGTACAGCCGGGCGAATATCGTACTCGGCGCGGTGACGTCTGTACAACGGTCCGGGGTTGCTCGCGGGCAGATCGGTCGATACGCTGGGCGATCTTTCGGCAAACCGGCGGCTGAACGGCGGGACGGCCTCCGGATGCCGGCATTCGGTATCCCGTCACGAGGACAGGTCATGCAATCGCGTGTTCGAGGCATTTGGAGGCGGACGATGGCAGTTGCGGTCATGTTGACACCGGTAGCCAGCACTTCGTGCCAGCAGGCGGAAACGAAGGAGGTGTTCGAGCGCAGCGCCATCGAGCAGAAGTATCTCTGGGCAACGGAGACGATCTATCCGGACAAGGCCGCCTGGGAAGCCGAGTACGCGGAGATCGAGAAGCTGATGCCGAAGGTCATGGAGTTCAAGGGGACGCTGGCCAGCGGCGCGGATTCACTCCTGGCCGCTCTGAAGTTCCAGGATGCCATCGAACCGCGAATCGAAAAGGTGTATGTCTTCGCATCGCTGCTCTCGGACCAGGACACGCGCGTGGGCGAGACACAGGCCATGGAATCCCGGGCCCGCACGATGGCCATCAAGTATTCGCAGCTCACATCGTGGTTCGTGCCCGAGCTGACCGGCATCGAATACGACACGATCAAGAGCTGGATGAAGGAGAACAAGGACCTGGCTCTGTATGCCCAGTTCTTTGACGACACATTCCGGCAGAAGAAATACGTGCTGCCCGCCCGCGAGGAGGAGCTGATGGCGATGGCCGGCGAGGTCCGGTCCACACCGGGCAACGCCTACAACTTCCTCACCAACGCGGACATCAAGTTCCCCACGATCAAGGACGAGAAGGGCCAAACGGTGGAGCTCGACGACTCGGCCTTCTACCTGCACATGCGTTCCACGGACCGGCGGGTCCGCAAGGACGCCTACACGACCATCGTGGGTGAATACGCCAAGTATCGCAACACGGCCGCCGCACTGCTGAACGGAGCGGTGCAGAGCCACGTCTTCAACATGAAGGCCCGCAAGTACCCAAGCTGCCTGGCCGCCTCGCTGGACGGCAGCAACATCCCCGTCGATGTCTACAACAACCTGGTGAAGACAGTCAATGAGAGCCTGCCGCTGCTGCACCGCTACCAGGCCATCCGCCGCAAGGCGCTGAAGCTGGACGACGGCGTGCATGCGTACGACCTGTTCGCCCCGCTGATCACCGAGCAGAAGTACGAGGTCGAATACGAGGACGCCGTGCAGCGGATCACTAAGGCCCTGGCCCCCCTGGGACCCGATTACATCGCCGCAATGACGAAGGGCTTTGACTCCCGATGGGTCGACGTCTACCCGACCAAGGGCAAACGCAGCGGGGCCTACTCCAGCGGGACGTTCCTCACGCAGCCCTACATTCTGCTGAATTTCCACAAGAGCTACGAGGACATGTCCACGCTGGCCCACGAAATGGGCCATTCCATGCACTCGTTCTTCTCCCGCGGAACGCAGCCGTACGTGTATGCGGACTACGACATCTTCTGCGCCGAGGTCGCCAGCACGTGCAACGAGATTTTGCTGCAGAACTACATCCTGGAACGCACGACCGATCCGAAGGTGAAGCTGTACCTGATCGTGGAGTTCCTGGAGGGCATGCGCGGCACGATCTTCCGCCAGACCATGTTCAGCGAGTTCGAGCAGCGGATCCATGCGATGGCGGAGGCGGGCGAACCGCTCACCGCCGACACGATGGGCGCCGAGTACGGAAAGATCATGAAGAAGTACTACGGCCCGGACTACGTGCACGATGACCTGGTTGACAGCTACTGGATTCGCATCCCGCACTTCTACTACAACTTCTACGTGTACAAGTACTCCACCAGCTACTGCGCCGCGTCGAACATCGCCGCCCGTATCATGAAGGGCGAGCCGGGCGCGGTGGAGGCGTACCTGACGTTCCTCAAGAGCGGCTCCAGCAAGTATCCCATCGAGCTGCTTCAGGGAGCCGGCGTGGACATGACGTCGCCCGACTACATCCGCGACGCCATGGAGCTGTTCGAGGGCCTGCTCGACCAGACGGAAACGCTTCTCAAGGAGATCGAAGGCTAGCCGCCTCTCGACACCGCGACCGAGAACCGGACCCGCTCGCCCTCCGTGGCGGGCGGGTTCTTTTATGGCTTCCCGGAGTGGATCCCGATAAAGCTTGACTTTCTCGACCCTGATGGGACGCAGCGGCCCGCTTCCGCCGTGTTCGTGCAGAATGTCACGCACGACAATCCGGCCTTCGCGGCATTTCTCAGAGTACGTACGGCGAAGTGACCACGCATGACAGTGCTGTCTGGGCAGTTGCGGCTCTGTCAGCCGACAACCAGTGCCACTTTACGGCACGTGCCGAGGCGTGTTGCCTAAAGCCCGGCTTTGTTGCCGTTCTCATGCAGTATCGTGCGCTGCTTGGTAAAGTGCCGGCGCAATCGCGACACGCGCGGAATTTCGCAGATGTTCCGAGAGGATTCATTGACACGATCGCCCCGGATTGGTAGAGTCTCGCTTGTTCTCGTTTTCAATCAGCGTGGGGAGCTCAGGAGAGAGAGTGTGCGTGTCGGCCGTGACGGGCCGGCGTGCAGACTCTTTTTTGTTTGGCCACTTTCCTCCGGGGTCCCTCAGAACTGCGTATCGGGCGCTTCTTCCGGAGAGAGACTGACAAGCCGGGCTGGGAACGAAGCGCGTGCCGATATACGTGAAGCTTCGGGCACAGTTGCCGGGGAGCTTGGGCTTTCTCATTTCTTGGAGAAGGAGGATTTACCATGAGGAAAGTACTGGGGTTTGTTCTCGTGCTGGGGTTGGTGGCGGGGCCGGCGCTGGCGGATTGGCCCCATCCGCCGAAGTGGAACAACGGCATCTTTGATCCGCTGTCAGACCTGGACACCTACGGGGCGGCGAGCTGGATCGACAATGACACGCCCTCCGACGCCCTGACGGCCGACGACTTCCCATGCACCATGACCGGGCCCCTTACGGACATCGAGTTCTGGGGCTGGTCGGCGTACGGGAGTCAATACATCGACAGGTTCCGGATCACGATCTGGAGCGACGTGCCCGAGCAGCCGGGCATCGATGAAAGCCATCCGGGCACTCTGCTGTATGATTACGAGGTCGAACCGGCGGTCGGGGGAATCGGATGGCAGGAGTTGGACGACAGCCACTTCAAGATCAATCTGCCGGAAGATCAGTGGTTCTATCAGACGGGCACACCCGAGAATCCGGTGGTGTACTGGATCGGCATCCAGGGCGTGATGGTGGACGATGGGTACGGCGACGCATTCTACTGGTACTTCAAGAATCACCTGCGCCCGACCTGGGGGGATGATGCGGCGTTCACGTCCGGCTCCTTCCAGTACCCGCCATGGTACAACTGGGGTTGGCAGGACGACGAAAACACCGCCAGTCTCTACGACGGTCCGTTCCCGGACGGCTGGGTCAACTCACTGGACATGGCGTTCATCGTCACGGGAATTCCGGAGCCGGCCTCGCTGCTTCTGCTGGCGATTGGCGGACTGGCGCTGGTTCGCCGTCGGTAAGACGTATCGATCTGCATTTCGGCCCGGCTGTTGAATCATGAGGCCCGGGCGGGCCCAATGGGTCCGCCCGGGCCTCCCGTCGTCTACGAGACACGGCGCGGTCATGCGGTATCGATGTAGATGGACTCGCCCTCGACGTGAACAGGGTAGACGCGGAGGAGGCGGTCCGGGGGCATCACGCCCTGGCCGGTCGTCACGTCGAACCGCCAGCCGTGCATCGGGCAGGTGACGACGGTGCCATCCAGCGAACCGTTGCACAGCGGGGCGTCTTCGTGAGGGCAGCGGGCGGTGGTGGCGTGGAAGCGGCCGGCGACGTTCCAGACCACGATGGGAATGCGGCCGAGCAGGACCTCCCGGCCGGTGCCTTCGGGAACGTCATGGATGGAGGTGATGCGGATACGGCTCATCGGCGCGCCCTCTTCGTGCCCGTCCTACATGGAGAGCTTCGCGGCAACGATGAAGCCGCGGAACGTGCCCTCGTCCATATAGCCTTGCTTGCGTCGCAGCAATCGGCCGTCTGGACCGTACACCACGAACGCCGGCGGCCGGGAGACGCCCGCTTGGCGGGCCCATTCGTTGCTGAGCCCGGCAATCAGGCGGACGGGCACGGTGCCCTTCATGGTTTCCAACACCTGGGGTGACCGGAAGACGGTCTGGTCCATCCGGATGCAGTCGTCGTCGAAATCCGACCAGTACGAGACCACGATAATGCGGTCCTCCCGGGCGGCCAGGTTCATGGCGCCGCCCAGGTCCGGCCGCCAGAACAACTGATTGGCGCAACCGCTCAGAAGGCTGGCCAGGGACAGCAGTACCAGCCTTGTCAACGGCGTGATGCGCGTGCTTGTGGTCATCGGTGCCGCCTCCGGGGCACGGCCCGCGAGTGTCTGCAGTGTCCCTTTGGTGTCCCTTTTTACGGCCTGCCGGCGATGCTGTACAGACCGAGACGGGTGGACTAGGATGGGGCGTCCGATGGCCGGGCGCTGGTGGGGTTCCGCCTGGGCAGGGCGGTCGCCGGTGCCGCATCGGGAGAGAGACTTGGGGGCCGGTGCCATGACCATTGCCGACAAGATGTTGCCGCCGGAAAAGTCGAGCGATTCACGCCTGGGAACGGACTCGGAGTCGCTGCGGCGCTCGTACATCCAGCACATCGCGTTCACTCAGGCGAAGGTGCCGGATTACGCGACCAAAAACGACCGGTACATGGCCCTGGCCATGGCCGTTCGCGACCGGATGATCGATCGCTGGCTGGCCACGCGCAATGCGTACTATGCGCAGCCGAATCTCAAGCGCGTGTATTACCTGTCGCTGGAGTTCCTCATCGGGCGCACGCTCGGCAACTCGCTCATCAACCTGAACCTCTACGACGCGTGCTATGACGCAATCCGCGACGCGGGCGATGACCTGGAGGATCTGCGCGAACTGGAGGAGGACGCAGGGCTTGGAAACGGCGGTCTGGGCCGACTGGCTGCCTGCTTCCTCGACTCGATGGCGACGCTCGGGCTACCGGGCTACGGGTACGGCATCCGCTACGACTACGGCATGTTCCACCAGCGAATCCGGGACGGGTACCAGGTGGAGGAGCCGGACGACTGGCTGCGGCTGGGGAACCCATGGGAGATTGCGCGTCCGGAGCGCACGTACCGGGTTCGGTTTTATGGCCGGGTGGAGCGGTACCTCGATGAAGACGGCGACCTGCGGGCCCGGTGGGTGGACACGCAGGACGTGCTGGCGATGCCGTACGACACGCCGATCCCCGGGTACGGCAACAAGACGGTGAACACGCTACGGCTGTTCTCGGCGAAGTCGACCCGGGATTTCAACTTGGATTACTTCAACCACGGGGATTACATCCGGGCGTGCGAGGACAAGCTGCGGAGCGAGACCATCTCGAAGGTACTGTATCCGAAGGACGATTCGCAGGCGGGGCGGGAACTGCGGCTCAAGCAGGAATACCTGCTGGTTTCGGCGTCGCTGCAGGACATTCTGTACCGGTTCCGCAAGCAGCATACGTACTGGAACGAGCTGCCCGATTCGGCGGCCATCCAGTTGAACGACACGCACCCCTCGCTGGCCGTTCCGGAGTTGATGCGGATTCTGCTGGATGAGGAGGGGGTGTCGTGGGATGAGGCGTGGGACATCTGCCAGCGCACGTTCGCGTACACGAATCACACGGTGATGCCGGAGGCGCTGGAGACCTGGCGGGTGGACCTGATGGAGCACCTGCTGCCGCGGCACATGGAGATCATCTACGAGGTCAACCGCCGGTTCCTGGAGGACGTGCGGAAGCGCTTTGCGGGCGACGACGGTCGGGTCACCCGAATGTCGCTGATCGAGGAGGGTTACGAGAAGAAGGTGCGGATGGCGAACCTGGCCATCGTGGGCAGCCACGCGGTGAACGGGGTGTCGGCGCTGCACACGCAGCTTCTGCGGAACCGCGTGTTGCGGGATTTCCACGAGATGTTCCCGGACCGGATTCAGAACAAGACGAACGGCATTACGCCGCGCCGCTGGCTGAAGAAGTCCAACCCGCTTCTTTCGTACCTGATCACGGACACTATCGGCGACAAGTGGGTGACGGACCTGACGCAGCTCAAGAAGCTGGCGTCCTATGCGGACGATGCGTCGTTTCGGGCGCAGTGGCGGGGGATCAAATCCACGAACAAGGAGTTGCTGGCCGTCTACTGCCGTGACCGGCTGAACCTCACGCTGGACCCGTCCATGATGTTTGACGTGCAGGTGAAACGGCTGCACGAGTACAAGCGGCAGATGATGCTCATTCTGTACGCGATCACGATGTACAACCGCATCCGGACCGGGGCGGAGCCGGACCCGGTGCCGCGCACAATCCTGCTGGGCGGCAAGGCGGCCCCGGCCTACTACCAGGCCAAGCTCTGCACCAAGCTGGCCGCCTGCGTGGGGAACACCATCCGGAACGATCCGGCCGTGAAGGGCAAACTGGACGTGCAGTTCCTGGAGAACTACCGGGTGTCGTTCGCGGAGCGGATCATGCCCGCGGCGGAATTGTCGGAGCAGATTTCGACGGCCGGTACGGAGGCCTCGGGCACCGGCAACATGAAGTTCACGCTGAACGGGGCGTTGACGATCGGCACGTTGGACGGGGCGAACGTGGAGATTCGCGACCACGTGGGGCCGGAGAACATCTTCATTTTCGGGCTGACCATGGAACAGGTGGCCGAGCTGAAGACCCGCGGCTACGACCCGGCGGAGTATTACCACGGCAACGCGGAACTGCGGACGGCCCTGGACCAGATCACCGGGAACCATTTCTGTTCCAATGAGCCGGGCGTGTTCGACATGATCACCAACCGGCTGCTGCGAGAGGGTGATCCGTTCCTCGTGCTCGCCGACTACGCGGCCTACGTGGAGTGCCAGGAGCGGGTGGACCGGTTGTACCGCGATCCAGAGGCTTGGACGCGGATGTCCATCCTGAACACGGCCAACGTGGGGTACTTCTCGAGTGACCGGACGATCCAGGAATACGCGGACGACATCTGGGGCGTTAAGCCGGTGAACGTGACGATGGACTGACGATCCCCGGCGCCGCAGGCGGGCCCCGGGCGTTCGCTTGGCGGGGAATGGGACGCGAACGCGCGGCACGCCCGGCGAGCGAGGCTCACCCTTGTTGTGGGACCGGCCTCTTCTGTGGGACCGGTTTTCTCGCCCCGGCGAGTCGCCTGCGGAGACCAGCCGGTCTTGTCCCTCTAGTCTCCAGTCTTCAGTTTCTAGTTCTCCAGTGTTTGTGGGACCGGCTTTCCAGCCGGTCATGCCCCATCGGGGCATAGGTTCATAGCCCCGCCGGACCGATGCCGGCGCGCCGGTTCCATCTCGGTCCGACACCGCTGGACCGTGATTTCCATCCACACTGTTCGATTCGTGTGGTGCTTCAGGGACCGAAGTGATGTGCGCAGGGCCGTAGCAAGCGTTGTGCCATTGCGCTTGCGCCCCCCAACACGTTAAAGGGTGACTCGGTTGTAGCACTCATTCTGCGTCTTGCGCCGGCTTTGAAGTGCCAGCACAATCCGTGTGGACGTCGAGCACGGAACGTTCGCAACGGAGCCATCCGGGCGCCCCGGATTGGGCCGCTCGGAGCACGGGGACGGGAACCGTCCGTCCGGCCGCAGAACACCCTCTGCGAGAACCACTCGGCTGCACCGCCCCGGGGTGCCCTGCACGGTGAAATTCCGGAACGCCCCGCCGGAAAACTTTGCTCCCGGCCATTCTGTGATGTAGAACTATACTATTCGGGGTGGTTTTTTCGCTTCCAGATTCAGAGTACCGGCGAGGGGGATGACCGGACGGGGTTGCCTCCTCCTGCATCTCACTCGCAACATCGGCATTGTGTCGTGCCTGAAGCACGTAGCGTCACAGCTCCGGCCGGGCGCCATGCGCAACTTCAGGCCGATTGCTGGCCTTTCCAGTTTCTTGCACACGGAGGTGTCCCATGTGTCACGCACGTTGCGGTCTGAACTGCATTGTGCCCCCGCACCTGCTAAGGAAGCTCCTTGAGAGCCGGGAGCGGGACGTTCGCGAGTCGGCAATGAACACTCTGTTGGCCACCACACAGTTGCGGGGCGAGCGGTTCGTCCGTTCCTTCGCCGGCTTCCTGGCCACCCCGGCCTCCGGCCGGCGGACGATGCACGACTGTCAGCACAGCACGTACCTCCCGTTTGCGGTGGTCGCCCGCACGGAGGATGGTGCCGAGTCGGACGATCATGCGGTCAACCGAGCGTTTGACGGGCTCGGCCATACACGGAGATTCTACCAGGAGGTGCTGAACCGGAACTCCATTGACGGCAGAGGCATGCGCCTTGACGCCTACGTGCATTATGGCGTGCGCTTTACCAACGCGTTCTGGAACGGCGAAGAGATGATCTTCGGCGACGGCGATGACATCATCTTCACTGACTTCACCAAGTCTCTGGACGTCATTGCCCACGAGCTTGCGCACGGCGTCACCCAGCACACGGCGAACCTCGAATACCACAACCAGCCGGGTGCCCTGAACGAGTCCATTTCCGACGTGTTCGGATCACTGGTCAAGCAGTGGATGCTGGAGCAAACGGTGGAAGAGGCCGATTGGCTGATCGGGTCCGACATCTTCACGCCGGGGATCGAAGCCGATGCCATACGCTCTCTCAAGGCGCCCGGCAAGGCGTACGACAACGAAATGTTCGGCCGCGACCCGCAACCGGACCACATGAGCCGGTACGTCGTTCTGCCGGACACCGACGAAGGCGATCACGGGGGTGTGCACATCAACTCCGGCATCCCGAACCGGGCGTTTTACCTGTTTGCTGCCGCCATGGGCGGGTGTGCGTGGGAGGCCCCGGGGCGTATCTGGTACAATGCTCTGCTGGCGTCCAATCCGTCCACGCAGTTCCAGGAGTTTGCGGACACGACGCACATGCTGGCGGGGCAGATGTACAGCGCCGAGGAGCAGCAGGCGGTGGCCGAGGCGTGGCGGGAAGTGGGCATTACCGTCAGCGGCATTGCGGCCGTCTCCCGGCGGGTGGCGATGGGCAAGGGTCGGATGGCGGCGGCGTCGCGCGTGGCGGAAATCGCTCGGAACGGTGGGAACGTTTCCGTGCTGAGCAAGCAGTACGATGCCCTGGCTGCCCGGGTCAGGGCGCTGGAGTCCGGCCTGACCCCGGTGAAGCAGAAAGTATGACCCTCACGTGCAGCACGGCAGGGATGGGTGCGAGTTCCCCGTGGGTGTCGCTTTGAGGGGTTACGCAGTGAAAGTGACGTTGACTCGGTATGGTGGTCTGGCCGGTGGGATTTCCTGGCCGGCGCGATCCGTGAAGTCCGACGCTCTGCCGGGACCGGCGGCGGCCGAGCTGGAGCATCTGGTGGCGGCGATCCGGTCCGAAGCTCCGCTTGAAGCGAAGAGGGAGGATCGGGCCCGGGATTCCATGGGCTACACGGTGACGATCGAGGAAGACGGCGGCCGGACCACGGTGGTCAAACGGTCCGACGCGACAATGTCACAGAAGTTCGCGTCGCTGATCCAGTGGCTCGATGGGGCTTCGAAAGGCTCGCCGTGACTCCCGCGCGGCGCAGGCGAGGTGTGGTGGTCGCCTTCGGGAGCCGGTCCGGACGTGGGAGTTGACTGCGCCCCTCAATCGCAAACGCGGTGGACGAGGGGGTCACCCGGAGTGTGGCCAGAGCTTCCTCCGGCAACGATTGGGCGAAACGGGAAGCCCGCGGTCGGCGGGCGGGGTCCGGCTGTTCGCCTGGCGGGGAGTGGGAAGCGAGCGCGCGGCACGCCAGGCGAGCGAGACTCATCCTTGCTGTCGGACCGGCTTCTTCTGTGGGACCGGCTTTCCAGCCGGTCTAGTCCCTCCAGTTTCCAGTTTCTCGTTTCCAGTTCTCTAGAGTTTGTGGGACCGGCTTTCTCGCCCCGGCGAGTCGCCTGCGGGGTCCAGCCGGTCGGGGAGCCCCGTCCGCTTCTGGGGCCCATCGTTCTCCGCCCCCATCCGCAGGCGGGACACGGATGGGAATCGCGTCTCCATCCACGGGTCCCGTCCCGATTGCCATCGGGACTCCACTCGTGACCACCAGCCTCGACCCCGCCGGGGTCGGATGCTCCGCGCCGCGCGGTGTCGGCCGCGTTCACGGGGCTTCCCCGCCGCAGGCGTGTCGCGTGCAAGGGCCGCCTCGCGGACCAGCAACCTTGTGGGGGCCGCCGTGCCGGCCAGGCGGCCGGTGGCGTGCGCGCCGTCTGGTCGCGACTGCGTATGCAGCAACTCTTGCCAGGTTCGCGCCGCGGAGGCAGCGGGGCGCGTGGCCGAGGGGTTGCGCTGGGATCTTTGCTCGGCAACGAGCGAGCAAGACGCGCGGTTTTCTTGGCTGCGGGCAAAGGCCGCTTTGAGGGACCTGCATTTCGGCTCGGGACGACCGTCGGCATTGAATGCTCTCCGAACGAGTTCAACCACAAGGCCCGCGTGCGGGGTGCGTGCGGCGCTCTCCGGCACAAGA
>JAFGJQ010000322.1 GCA_016929015.1 Phycisphaerae bacterium
CGCACCTTGCCCCGACCCGCGCCGCGCCCTATGCTGCCGCCACGGATATGGAACCGGACTCGACATCCCCCCTTCCGCCGCCGCCGCCCTCGCCCATTCCCCCGCCCTTTCCCGACGCGGTCGGCGAAGCGCAGCCCTTCATCCCCTGGGCACGGCCGGCACCGCGGCCTCCCGTCCGAACACCCACCGGATGGGATGTGCTGATCGCTCTCGGGCTGATTTGGGGGTTTGAACTGGGCGGCGGTTTCGGAATCGGGTTTGCCCTGATGGCGGCGAACCCCGGCCCGGACCCAACCGCCGTTCTCACGCAGCACCCGGTGCTTCTGCTTTCGTTCAGCCTGGTGTCTCTGGTCTTCGCCGTGGTCGTCGCCTGGTACTTCCTGTGCCGCAAGTACCACAAACGGTTCACGGACGAATTCGCACTCAGGGCGGTCCGCCTTCGCAGCATCCTCGTTTCGATTCTGCTCGCGGTGGGCGGGTTGCTGGTGGCCGTGGGCCTGTTGACCGGTGGGGAGCCGGGCGATTCGCCGCTGTCGCAAATGCTGAGCACGCCGCTCGGCGCGTTGGCCTTCATGGCCATGGCCGTGATCGTCCCGCCGCTGGAAGAGCTTTACTACCGGGGATTCCTCTATTCCGTGCTCGAGAGGCACATGGGCACGGTTGCCGCCGTCATCATCGTGTCCGTCTGGTTCGCCGGCATGCACGCATTCCAACTGGCCGGTGAGTGGGGGGCCCTGCCGATCGTGGCCGTCATGGGCACGCTGTGGACGCTTCAGCGCTGCCTGACCCGATCGCTGGTCCCGTCCATCGTGACGCACTGGCTGTACAACACGCTGCTCGTCTTCGTATCGCCGTTCCTGATGTTACCCTGAGCCCCACCCGCCGAGTGCGCCGTGACGCACCGACAGTGTCGTTTAGGAACTGCCGGATGACTCCATTGCCAGGGTGGCGTCCACCTCCTCGGTGGTCTGACTGGCCGTCACTACGACGCCCTCGACAACCGCATCCTCGTGGCCGGCCACAGAAAACTCGACGGTGTACGTGCCCGGCGGCAGGCCGAGAACGGTGTACGTGCCGTCTTCACCGGTCGCGGTTGACGTGATCTCCGTTTCGGCCTCGTACACGGTGACGGAGGCCGCAGACAGCGGAATGCCGTCGGCATCCGTTACCGTGCCGGACACATTTCCGACTTCGATCAGGTTGACCATCCGCATCCCGTATGACGGGTGGAACGTGAATTCCTGGATTTCGCCCGGGCCGTTGATCTGGCCGCCGGGCACGGGCCGGAACGCGCGGCTCAGGTCCACGTCCAGCAACAGTATCGTCTCTTCGTTCGCCAGCACCTCAAACCACAGGTGAAGCTTGATGCCCGACTCGTCACCGCTGGGTACCCGCAGGGGGAACACGCGGCCGTCGGTCAGGGTGATCTCTCCCTCTGTCACAAGAAGCCGAATCTGGTTGTATGTTCCCGCCGCAATCTCGGCGAGCGCCAGAACGTCCGTTTGCCCGTTGCGCAGTTGCAGCAGATCAAACGCCTGCTCGCCCTCGAAAACGGTGATCCACTCGCCGTCCCCGTCACAAACGCCGTTGCTGTCGCAATCTTGGGATCCGCCGTCTCCGTTCGGCCCTGCGCCCTCGCCCTGGCCGTTGCCCATGCCGCCCTGCGCCGCTTCCTGTTGCCCCAAGCCGAAGCCATACGCGCCGGATGCGGAAAGGCCGTTCGTTCCGGCGTCCATCCCGTTCGTGCCCACGTCACCGCCGTTCGTGTCGATGTCATCGTCATCGACGATGCCATTCGTTCCGACGTCCCCGACGCGGTACACCTCCACGCTTGTGATGGTCACGAGCGCCGAGGTGACATACTCGAACGGGAACGGCATGTCGGTGACCAGCATGCGCAGCGAGCCGGTCTCCAGCGGCTGATCCGCCCCGTTGTCACTGGCGGGCGCACCGCCGCCGGACGTGCAGGCCGGCACTAAAACGAGCAAGACCGCGGCGCATGCACAAGCGCCGCCCAGTAGCCATCCCATGCGAATGGACGTCATCGCAGAATCCTCCATGGCGATCGACAGGATTGAACGGACCCGGGCGCGGCGCGCCCGGATATCCTGACATCGGCGCTGGACCGCAGATCGTGCCAGTGATTTCCTTCACAATCGCCCTGTGGCACTCGCGATTCCGGATAAGTTTCCTCTTATGATCGCCCGGTGTAGGCCTTTTGCTATGCCCCGGGCGGCTGGAGTTTCGCCCTGACGATCTGCAGAATCTCCCCCTCGCGCTTGACGGCCTGGTCCTCGATGCCCTGGGCACGCGACAGAATGTCAGCAACCCAGGCGCGATCCTTCACGTCCTTCGCGTTGATGCGGACGTTCAAATGGGCGCCCATTACGGCCGACCGGGCGGCCAGGGCACCCACGCCGGCGTCCGAGACACTGGCCGGATTGCCGATCTCGGCCATCGCGTGAACCACCTCCATCGCGTCGCACGCCACCTGCATGACGCGGAGTGGGACTTCAATCGCCCCCTTGGTTGCCTCCTGGATCGCCTGCTTGCGGGCGGCCACCTCCTCCGGCGTGCCCTTGGGCAGTCCGAATGCGTCCATGATCCGGTTGAACGCGTCCGTGTCCTCATCGATCAGTCGCAGCAGCTCGTCATGAAGTGCCTTGCCCTTCACCGCCCACGTGGAAAACTCCTCCCAGCGCGCGTCCCAGCCGCGCTTGTGGCTGCTGAGGTTCGCGACCATCGTGGCCAGCGCCGCCCCCATCGCCCCCATGGCCGCGGAGATCGACCCGCCGCCCGGCGCGGGCGACTCCGAGGCCGTCTCCTCGACGAAATCCACCAGCGTGCGGTCGATCAAACGCTTCTTCGACCGGTCCGCCAGTTTGTACTCGATGATCTTCTCGTCCGGGTCAAACGGCCCCAGATCGTCCAGGCCCATCGACTTGACCGCGATCTTGATGATCTCGCGGTCCGGAATGCCGAGCGACCGCTGCTGCCTGCGGAGGTAATGCCGGCCGGCCTCCAGGATCGCCCGCAACGGCACCATACCCACGATTTCCGAACCCGACACGCGCACGCCGCGGGCCTCCGCACGCCGGCAGCACTCGTCAAACGCCACGTGGATGGGCGTCACGCTGATGTTGGTCAGGTTGATCGAAATCTGGGCCACGCCGTATTCCTCAATGAACCAGCCGATGGCCTTCACGCACTTCAGACTGCCCGGCTGCCAGACCTTTTGCCCCGTCTCGTCCAGCACCGGCTTGCCGGCGGGTGTGCCGTCCACCGTCTTGACCCGGCCCTTCTCGCGAATGTCGTATGCGATGGCGTTCGCCCGGCGGGTGCTCGTTGTGTTCAGGTTCACGTTGTACGCAACCAGGAAATCCCGCGCCCCGACGGCCGTCGCCCCGGATTTCGCGTTGAACGTTGCCGGCCCGAAGTCCGGCTTCCATTCGGGCTTCGCCAGTTTGTCCTTCAGACCCTCGTACTCGCCCGCCCGGACGGTGGCCAGGTTCCGCCGCTCGTCGCGGAACGCCGCGCTCTCGTAGCAATAGATCGTCAGCCCCAGCTCTTCACCCAGGCGCCGGGCCAGCGTGCGCGCGTACTGGACCGTCTCTTCCATCGTGATGTTGGACACCGGCACCAGTGGACACACGTCGCACGCCCCGAACCGCGGGTGCTCGCCGTGGTGCTTGCGCATGTCGATCAGCTCCGACGCCTTCCGCACCGCCCGCACCGCGGCCTCCACCACCTCTGCCGGCGTGCCCACAAACGTGACCACCGTGCGATTGGTCGCCTTGCCCGGGTCGACGTCCAGCAGCTTCACGCCCTCCACCGTCTCCACCTGGTCCGTGATCTGCCGGATGACGTACGGATCGCGTCCCTCGCTGAAGTTCGGCACGCATTCGATAAGCTGACGTTGCATGAGAGCCAATTCCCTTCACTTCTCCGCGGTGCTGCGCGATTCACACTCCCCGGCCGGCTCGCTGCGTCAAACGGCCTCACGACGCACGCATTGTAAGGGCGCGACCGCCCCTTTCCACCCCCCGTGCCGCGCGGAAGAGGCTGTGGACTGTGGGCTGTAGGGCTTGCCACTCTGAGGGACCGGCTTTCCCGTGTGGGACGGGATTTGCCATGTGGGACCGTCCTCCCGACATGTCGGGGCCGGGATTCCAGCCGGTCTTTGAGGATGGCGCTGTCCGTCACTGCACACGGGGTGCTCCATCGTACAAGCATGGCGGGCGGTTGCGTGAGGAGTTGGGCGTGGCGAACGGGTGCGCGCGGGGTTGCATTGTTCATTCTTCATTGTGCATTCTTCATTTTGGGCTGGGGGGTTGAGGGAGGAGGGGGAAGCGGGAATCGAGCGACGAAGCCACGGAGCGACGAAGCGACGAAGGTGTGGGGCCGCCGGGCAGGCGGTACGCTGTCCGGGAAGCAGAGGAGGCATGGCAGTTCTCCCGCACGGGGGCGCGGACTGCGCGCGGGGCCTTGTGGAGATGGAACATGGCGGGTGGACGCGGAAGGAATTGCGAATTGCGAACGGCGAGAGGAGGCTGTGGGCTGGGGACTGTAGGAGAGAGGCAGAAGGCCGGGGGCGGGGAAACGCAAAAACCGGGAAACGCAGAAAAGCAGAAACAGGCACGGAGGCACGAAGGCACAAAGGCACGAAGTGAAGGACGCCGGCGGTGGCCGGCGATGACTGCTTGAGGCGCGGGCTTTGGTCGCGGCGGGAGAGAGACCGGGAGTGCCGGGGTGAGGACAAAGCGGCCGAGCCCCATCGGGGCGCCACTCCGTGGCACTCGTGGCTTGCAGCGCCCCCGATCTTGTTTCGGCCCGGAGGGACAGAACGAGTCCCTCGCGCTGCGTTCAGGCCCGTTCACGGGCCTTCCCTGCCGCAGGCGGGCTTGTAGGCCGGCCGTTTACGGCCGGTTGACCGCACCCCCACACCACCCCTCCGTCCCTCACCGCCCCAGCCCGTTTCAACGCGCTTCCCGCTCGACGGCGCTTCTCTCGGCCGCACGGCCAGCGCGAGGATAGACCGGCCAAGCCCCATCGGGGCGTCAGGGCATAGCCAGTGGCGTGAGCC
>JAFGJQ010000323.1 GCA_016929015.1 Phycisphaerae bacterium
AGTTGGTATGGATCCGGCAGTCGGGCATCGACCATACCGAGAAGTTCAGGTATCGTCCGAATTTCCTGTATCTTCGGGAACACAACAGCGTGTTCGAATCCGTCGCCGGGTATCGCGGCAATCGCATGTACGTCCGAGGCATAGAGACTCCTCATCAGGTCGCGAGCTGCGATGTTACGGCCAACCTCTTCTCCCTGTTGGGGGTCCAGCCCATCCAGGGACGCGGGTTCCGTCCGGAAGATGAGAAGCCAGAAAGTCCGCGCGTGGTGGTCGTCAGTCACGCTTTCTGGCGGGATCACCTGGGTGCGGACCCGAACGCGATCGGTCGGAACCTGAACCTCACCTCCCTGAAGGGCAATGAAGATCAAGGCTTTGGCCTGGAGTCCGGGGGACATACGATCGTCGGCGTGATGCCTCCCGGCTTCAGCTTTCCCTTTCATGTGCCGGTACAGTCCTGGCGAGCGATGGTCTTCACCGAAGGTCCGCCGGAGTATTTTGATTCCATCGTCGTCCCGATGGCCCGTCTCAAGAAGGGCATCACGCCGGAACGGGCCCGTGCGGACCTGGCGGTTCTGGCCAGTCGTCTCCGACAGACCGAGCCTGCCGACGCGGCGCCCAACGTCGTCGATGTGTACCGGTTTCTGGATGGACTCGTCCGCCATCATCGAAGGTTGCCGCTGCTGTTATTGGGCGCGGCCGGATTTGTGCTGTTGATTGCCTGTGCCAACGTCGCCAATCTGTTCCTGGTCCGCGCTACCGTGCGGCAGCGCGAGATGGCTATGCGAATGGCGCTTGGGGCCGGACGCGGGCGTCTCATGCGTCAGATGCTCACCGAGAGCGTTTTGCTCAGTCTGGCAGCGGGGGTCCTGGGCCTGATCCTGACGTTCTGCTCGGTCAAGGGGTTGGTGGCCCTGTGCCCGGCCGACATCCCCCGATTGCAGGAGACGAACGTCGATCTACGGGTCCTCGGCTTCACCCTGGGCATTTCGCTGCTGACGGGATTGCTGTTCGGCCTGGTGCCCGCCTGGAGGGCCTCCGATATCGGCGTCCACGAGACCCTCAAGCAAGGGGCGGGACGCACGACGGGCGGCCGCCGATGGCGTCGTCTTCACGATGGCTTGGTGGTGAGCCAGTTGGGCCTGTCGCTCGTTTTGTTGATCGGTGCGGCCCTGTTGATTCGCACACTGGCGGCGTTGCAGGCGGTCGATCTGGGATTCCAGCCGCAGAACCTGCTGACCGTGGGGATTGACCTTCCGTGGGCGAAGTATGAGGAAAGCGAGCAATGCAACAACTTCTTCGACTCTCTCCTCGAACGGATCCGAACCCTTCCTTCTGTCCATTCGGTGGGAGCTTACATCGGCGCTCACAATGCCGCCGACATCTTCAGTTCACCCGACCCCTGGAGTACGGAGTTCACCATTGCGGGATCGACGGGGCCAGGGCAACCCCGGTCGGCCCGCTGGATATCGGTGACGCCGGGTTTCTTCGATGCCGTGGGTATGCGCGGGCTCGCTGGGCGGACCTTTGACGACCTGGACCCGGACGCTGTCGTGATCGATGAGACCCTCGCGCGCGAGTGTTTCCCCGACAGCGATCCCCTTGGCCAGACGTTCCTGACGGACGACTCGTCCGGACGGAAAGTGCACACCATTGTCGGGGTCGTGGATACGATTCGCTGCTTCGACGCGCCGGGGCCGGTTATGGGGACCGTCTACACACGAGGCACGGAGCACTCGAAATGGGCGGCTGTCCTCGTGCGGACGGACGGCGACCCAATGCACCTGGCACCCGCCATTCGGGAAATCGTTGCCCAATTGGAGAAGGACCAGGTGATCCGGACGATCGAGCCGCTGGAGGCGACGCTGTCGGAGATGCTGGCGCCACGTCGCTTCGTCATGCTCCTGCTGGGGATTTTCGCCGGCATCGCGTTGGTCTTGGCGACCGTCGGCGTCTACGGCCTGTTGCAGTACAGCACGACGCGACAGACTCATGAGATCGGAATTCGGATGGCCCTGGGCGGATCGCCGGCCGACATCCTGCGGGCGATCGTGGGACGCGGTCTCAGACTCAGCATGATCGGCATCGTTCTCGGCTTGGCCGGGGCGGTGTTCCTGACCCGGGTGATTTCCAGTTTCCTCTATGGCGTGACCCGCACGGACCCGCTGACGTTCGTGTGCGTGTCGTTGGCCCTGGCGGGCGTGGCGCTACTCGCCAGCTATCTCCCGGCTCGCCGGGCGGCGCGGGTCGATCCGATGGCGGCGTTGAGGTGTGAATAGGAGGGACTATGCATACTGTGCTCAGCGACCTTCGGTTTGGCGTGCGAATGCTGGCGAAGAATCCTCGGTTCACGAGCTTCGCCGTGCTGACACTGGGCCTGGGCATCGGGATCAATGCGGCGGTCTTCAGCTTTCTGGATCGGGCCTTGTTCCGGCCGCTGCCGGTGAAGAGGCCGCATGAACTGGCCATGGTGGGATATCGGACCCCGGACGACGGCAGCCTTCACAAGTACGGCAGTTTTCACTATCCGCTGTATGCCCATTTTCGCGACGCGTCCGCGGCGTTTTCCGGTCTGATGGCCTGTGCGGGGGATCCTGTGGATTTGACCGTCGAGGAGTCTTCCGCTCGTGCCATGGGGGCGGGTGTTTCGGGGAACTACTTCTCGGTGCTTGGCGTCAAATCCGCCTGGGGACGGACGCTCTCTCCGGAGGACGATGGGCCAGGCCGCTCACCGGTCGCTGTCATCAGCGATCGGCTCTGGCGACAGGAATTCGCGGGCGATCCCGATGTCCTCGGTGCGACGATCCGCGTGAACGACCGTGCGTTCACCGTCGTCGGTGTGACCCCGCCGGAATTCACGGGGACCTTTGCCGGTGTGAACGTGGCGGTTTATGTGCCGCTGCACGCCTATGCGGAGATGAACGGCTTTGCCGTCGAGGATCCCGTTCGGACGTGGCTGATGCTGCTGGGCCGGCTCAGGCCCGCCGTGACTCGCAGCCAGGCCGAGGCGAATCTGTGTGTGCTGGCGGAGCAGTTCCGCGAGGTTGAACCGCGGAATGCGCGCAGTCGGATCGTCCTCTCGGACGGCAGCCAGGGGTACAGCGTCTGGCGCGACGAGGGCATATGGGTGGTTTTGGCACTGTTTCAGATCCCCGCCGTGCTGGTTCTGGTGATCGCCTGCGCCAACGTGGCGAACATGGTCCTGGCAAGGGCCACGACTCGGCAGAAAGAGATCGCCATCCGGCTGGGCATCGGCGCCAGTCGCGGCGCCCTGGTGCGTCAGCTTCTCTGCGAGAGTGTCCTGCTGGCTCTGCTAAGCGGAGCCTGCGGCGTCCTGTTCGCCTGGTGGCTCAGCGAGGCGCTGCGCAGCACGGTCGTTCTGACCGGCGGAATCGATATGCCCGCCGGCGTCGACGCGCGGATTCTGGCGTTTACGCTCCTGGCGTCGTTGGGCACGGCCTTGTTATTCGGCCTGGCACCGGCGTTTCGCGCCTCGCGGGTCAACGTCGTATCCATGCTCAACGAGGGGCCCGGCGTCGTCGAGCTCCTGAGCCGCCGTTGGAGCTTTCGCAACCTCCTGGTGATCGTGCAAGTGGCCGGCTCGCTGATCGTGCTGGTATTTGGCGCGTTGTGTGTGCGGAGTGTGGAGAAGCTCAGCGGGGCCGCGACAGGTTTCGACCCGGCCCGGATTCTCGCGGTGGCGGTCCATCCGAGGGAACAGGGTGCGCTGGAGGAGAGGATTCGCCCGCTTCTGGAGGATTTGGCCGTACGTGCCGCGATGTGGCCGGGCGTGGAGGAGGTCGCTCTGGCCTCCGAAGCGCCGCTGTCGGCGACGGGCAGCCAGAAGACCGGCGTCAAGGAGATCGAAGGGGTGGGCGTCATGGAGGGCCAGTGGGGGATCTCCTTGGATTACGACGTCGTCAGTCCCGGGTACTTCTCCATGCTGGGTGTGCTGATGATTCGAGGCCGCGAGTTCTCCATCGGGGACAGCCCAGGCGGCGTGCCGGTCATGATCGTCAACCAGGCCTTCGCGCGGCGGTTCTGGCCGAACCAGGATCCGATCGGCAAGCGAGTGAAGTGCGGGTATGGGGAGGTGCGCGAGGTCGTCGGCGTGGTCAAAATGGCCCGCCTCTGGTCCCTTCGCGAGAAGCCCAGGCCGACGATGTACTGGCCGGTGGCGCAGTCTCCGCGGACGAAGCCTGTCCTGCTGATTCGTACGAAAGGCGACCCCAAGGTGCTGTCCTCGGCCGTGCGGCAGGCGCTGTCGCCGCTGGGGCTGAATCCGTCGGAGTGCGACCTCCGCACGGTTGACGAGCGTGTCTCGGACTTGCTCGCCCCGCAGCGGGTGATCGGGCGGGGTTTGAACATCCTGGGGTTCCTGGGACTGCTCTTCGCCGCGGCGGGCATCGCCGCCGTCATGGCGTACGAGGTGAGCCGCCGGACGCGCGAGATCGGCATCCGCGTGGCCCTTGGCGCCCGGCGCGCCGACATCGTGAGAATGACCCTGCTGCGAGGTCTCGTGCTGACCGGCATCGGATTGGTGCTGGGCATCGGCGTCAGCGCCGTCCCCGCCTGGATCCTGTGCACGCTGCTCCCGGAGTTGCGGGAGATGAATGACTACTTCCTGTATGGCGTCCACGCGTGGGACCCGATGACCTACGCGGCCGTCTCGCTGCTGCTGACCGCGGCGGCCGCGGTGGCTTGTTACCTCCCAGCC
>JAFGJQ010000324.1 GCA_016929015.1 Phycisphaerae bacterium
GGACGTGCGGAGGGTGCTCCGTGACGGTGGGGGACGAGTACAGAAGCGTGTCCGCTGCCTCATACAACGGGTGGAAGCGATGCAGCCGCCCGCCCGGATCGAAGTGCTTCTTCTGGCTGTCCAGCAGTTTGCGTAGCACCGCGCTCATCCCTCCCTTTCCAGGATGTCCAGATTGTCGCGCAGAATGGGAGCGTAGTCCGTCTTGCCCGGGCAGACGAACGAGCACAGGGCGAGGTCTTCCTCTTCCAGCTCGAGCGCTCCAAGCTGCTCCGCCCGCTCCACGTCGCGCATCACCAGCGCCTTGAGCAGAAAGACCGGCTCGATGTCCAGTGGCATCACACGCTCGTACATCCCGATGGAAACGATGGCACGGCTGCCGCCGTTGGTCGTCGTCGTGAACTCCCGGTACCGCCCGCCCAACAACCTGCCCACGTACGCCGGGATGATCGAGAACCGGCCGATCCCCGGTCGGGTCCAGCCCAGAAACGCCCGCGTCCGTCCCTCCGCCAGCACGCTGATCTGCTGATGATACCGGCCCAGATAGCCGAGGGCCGCTCCGGCGGCCGTCCGCCCGGACAGCACGGAACCGGAGATGACGCGGCAGTCTGGGCCCGTAATCTCTCCGGCCGTCAGCTCATCCAGCGAAGCGCCGATCCGCGTTCGCAGCAGGCGGGGGTCACGCACCACCGGCCCCGCCAGCGACACCACCCGCTCCACGTCCAGCCGGCCCGTGGCGAACAGCTTTCCGACGGCCAGAACGTCCTGATAACTGATGTACCAGACCGTCTTGCCCCGACTCACCGGATCAAGCACGTGAATGTGAAGCCCGGGCGTTCCCGCCGGATGCACGCCGGCGAAGTGCTCCACCTGGATCGTATCAACGCCCGCCGGCGTCGGAACGCGCGTCTCCGAGCGGGTGCAGACGTATGTTTTCCCATCCGTCAGCTTCGCGATGGCGGCCAGTCCCTCGGCAAAATCCGCTTCGCGAGGCGCCAGCACAACGTTCGCGTCGGCCGCCAGCGGATTGGTGTCCATCGCGGTGATGAAAATCGAGTGCGGCATGGTCGTGGGGTCCGCGACGTACCCGAACGGCCGTGTCCGCAACGCCGTCCACAGGCCCGACTCGAGCAACAGCGCGCGAATCTGGTCGTGGCTCAACCGCGTGGCAGACGAGCCGGTGTAGGCATCAAAAGGTTCCAACTCGTCGTTGGCCGGTTCGCCCGCCCGCTCGCGTTCGCTCAACTCGATCACGACGGATTCCAGCACACGCCGCGGGCCGCGATGGATCGCCGCGACGGTCCCCGCACCGGGTGCCGTAAATCCGACGCCCTCGGTCTTCTTATGCTCAAACAGCCACTGGCCGCGTTTGACCTGCTGTCCCTCGGTGACGCGCAGTCGCGGCTTGAGATTCGGATAGTCGCACCCCACCACCGCCACGCGATGCACGGGGCGCGCGTTTTCGATTGCCTGCCGAGGTTCACCGCTGATGGGGAGGTTCAGACCCTTACGGATAGTGTGCAACGCCATCGACGAGTACGATCCTTCTCTGTACCGCAAGTGACGCGGCGCGTCTTTCTCCTGAGGCATGCCTGGCCGTCATCACCGCGCTGATGTCAGCCGCTCGAGCCGGCCCCGAACGCGCCGTCCCAGCCTCGCTCGCCTATTCTACACCGCCTCATCCCGATTCGACTACCCCTCGCAAAAATCCCCTGCCAGGGGTCGGGGCCCGGAAAGGGGGGTGCCGGCACGGCTTCCGGGCGGCTGGATTCCGTATGAATCCGGCGGGTCGGAACAACAAGAGCAGACAAAGGACTGTGGATGCGTCCGGAATGCGGGGCGCCGGTACAATGTGACGGTCGCCAGTGGCAAGAGAGTCCAACACGCACGGGGGACAATGTCATGTCGCACATTCGGCACGTTGCTGTTGTTCTGGCTGCCGCCACAATGGGCTTCGCATCGGCCGTTCGGGCGGAGGACGCCGCGCCGGTCGAGAAGCCGCTGAACGTCTTCGAGGGACGCGTGGTAGACACCTCGGCAAGCCCTGTGGCGGAGGCCGCCGTCTACGTGTTCCACTCGAAGGAATCCCGCGTCTTCTACTATGATCCGGAGAGCGTCTACGTGGACGGTCCCCCGGAGAAGACCTGGTTCTTGTTTCCGAAACGCAACGGGCTCCGTTCGTTCGAGGGTACGACGGACAAGGACGGCCGTTTCGTCGCGCACGGACTTAAGCCCGGCTCGTATCGCGTTCTGGCCGTTCATCCGCAGCGCGGGGTAGCCGTGTCTCCTGCACTGACCCAGCCCAACCCCGGCGATGCGGCCACGATCACTCTGGGGCCGCCGACGTGCGCCAAAGGTCAGATCAAAGGCCTCGCCTTGGCGAAGCAGTCAGAGGCCATTTTGTATGGCCAGCTTCGGCAGCATTGGGAGTATGGAGCCTCCGGCGACGGACCGATGGGTGTGCTCAACACGTATTGCATGATTGACGTCAATACAAACGGAACGTTCGAAGTGGGGCCGTTGCCGTGCGGGGGGCGCTTCGAGTTGTACGTCGCTCGCTACGTTACCCCCCGAAATTTCGCAGCCGACGTTGTCCGGAAGGGCATCATGCTTGAGGCGGGAAAGACGACAGAACTCGTTCTGGACCTGACCCGGGGCGAAAAGGTCGTCGGGCAGGTCATCGGGCCGGAGGGCAAGCCGCTGGATTGGGTCGCGGTGACCCTCCGGCCACCGGAGGGCATGGCCGAGCCCCCTTGGGTTGCGCGGGGCGATCTGACGGACAAAGATGGGCGGTTTGCGCTGTCTGGTGTGCCACCGGGCGCATATCACCTGACGGCCGAGCGGTGGTTGCCCCGAACGGGGCCCGGGTGAGGCCCGGGCCCCCTGGAGGTCTCCCTGGAGCGGGAGATCCGGGTCCCGGTCGGTGATCCGCAAGCCCTGACGCTCAAGATCGACAAGTATCTCTGGATCCGCCTCGGAGACGCAGCGCCGGATTTCACAGGCACCACCCTGGACGGCAAGTCCTTCAAACTCAGCGAATTGAAGGGAAAAGTGGTGCTCCTGGACTTCTGGGCCACCTGGTGCACTCCCTGTCTGGCCGAAGTGCCCAACATCAAGAAGGCCGTGGACCGGTTCGGCAAGGACGGCCGGTTTGTTGTCGTGGGGATCAGCCTGGACACAAGCGAGCGATCGGTCAAGGCGATGGTCGAGAGGTTCGGCATGAACTGGCCGAACCTGGTGCTCGGGCCGGCCGAGGAGAACCCGGTGGCCAAGCGGTACGGCGTATCCGGCATCCCGGCCATGTTCCTGATCGACGCGGATGGCAAGGTGGTGGCCCGCGACTTGCGCGGCGAGGCGCTTCAGACGGAGCTGGCCAAGCGGCTGGAACCAGCCGCAACGGAGCAAACGGCGGCGTTGGAGTAGACGTTGCGCATGGAGGCCTGCGTACGCGCGCCTCGCCGACCTTGTGCGTGCAACTACTCATTGCGTGAACTCGCTCGCGCTTTGGCAAGACACGGTTTTCACGTGATTTGCCGGTATCACGGCAAAGAGCTGAGCTAATATCCATTGGGGGAAGGCACCTTCGACACGTCTGCCGGTTCGGGCTTCGCGGTTTGACTCCGCGGCCCGGCCGGCACGGGATTGTCGCGAGGGCTGCCTCATGTCACGCAGACGCCGCATCCTGGTTGCTTCCATCTTCGTCCTGCTGATTGTGCTGGCCGCGTGGACCTTTCGGAACGCGTACGTCGCAATGACCTGGAGTGCGCTCGCCGGTCGCGTGATTGATTCCCAGGGCAGGCCGGTTGCCGATGTTGGGGTCCACGTGGTCGACACGAGCCAGGGCCACCTCTTCTACGGCGGGCCCGACAATGTCGACTGGATGGCGAATTCCGACGACTCGTCGTGGTATTGGCGCCGAAGGGGTCCTTACCGATGTGGCATGGCCACTACTGACCGGGAGGGACGCTTCGTCCTGCGTGGGCTGAAGAGTGGTGCGTACCTCGTGCTCGCCGTGGACCGCGAGCGCGGGTTGCAGATGACCACGCATGTCCTGGACCCGCTGCGTGGCGGATCGCTGGAACTTCGACTGAACCCACCCATGTACCTGACCGGATCGGTCCGAGGTCTGGATCTGGAACCACGTCACGGAACTCGGATCCTGGCCAGCCTTTCCTACGATCAGAATCAAACAGAGCTTGACGTACCTACCTTTCCATCCGAGTGCCTTCACGTTTACCTCCGCATCAAGCCGGACGAATTGAACGATTTCCGGGTGGGTCCATTGCCGGCACCCGGGCGATACAGGTTTCGTGTCATGCGTTGGTCAGAAACACGCAGCTTTGTGGCCACGCTGTTGAAACACAGTGTATACGTGGCTGCCGGCGAGGACGCCTCACTGCGGGTTGACCTTGGGGCAGCGAACTTGATCCGCGGACAGGTGCTTGGCCCGCAGGCCACACCGCTCGAGCACGTGGCGGTAACGCTGACACGATTGGATGACGAAGGAGCTGATGGGGCCTGGGCGGAGGTCGGCGATCTGACGAACGAGAAGGGCCAATTCGCCGTCAGTGGAATCACGCCCGGCACGTACCACCTGACGGCCGAGCGGTGGTTACCCCGTACGGGGCCTGGGTGAGGCCCGGGCCCCCTGGAGGTCTCCCTGGAGCGGGAGATCCGGGTCCCGGTCGGTGATCCGCAAGCCCTGACGCTCA
>JAFGJQ010000325.1 GCA_016929015.1 Phycisphaerae bacterium
CACGATCCGCAGACGCAGCAGGTTGACGATTCCGCCGGGGTGGAGCAGCTTCAAAGCGCCGGGCTCGTGCAGAAGTGCCTGGAAATGGCCCTGCGCAACGCACCGGCCGTTGCTCATCAGGAGCAACTGATCCGTCAGATAGAGAAGCTGCTGCAACTCGTGACTGACGACGACGACCGGCAGGTCGAACTGGCGCGCGATCCGGCGCAACAGGGGCAGCAGGTGCGACCTGCGTCCGGCGTCCACCGCCGAGACCGGCTCATCGAGCAGGAGCAATCGGGGGGCAGCGAGCAGCGCCCGACCGAGGGCGACTCGTTGGCACTCGCCGCCGGAGAGCGTCGAGACCCTGCGTTCCATCAACGCGTCGAGCTCCAGCATGCCAACGATCGAATCCAAATCGGTGCCGCCGGCACGTTTCTGTGCAAAGCGGAGATTGCCGCAGACACTCAGGTGCGGGAAGAGGCGCATGTCCTGAAATACCAGGCCGATCCGCCGGCGATGGGCAGGCACGCAGATTCGAGCGGAATCATCGAACAGGACCTCGTCATCCAGGACGATCCGGCCCCGATCCGGCCGCCGCAGGCCGGCGAGCACATGGAGCAGCGTGGTCTTGCCGGCGCCGGAAGGTCCGAAGACCCCCAACATGTCGGCCTCGATGCGACGGTCGCATCGAAGTCGGAAGCGGCCCGCGCTCAGCTCGATGTCGATCTCAAGTCGCATGGTTTGCCCGCATGGCTCCTTTCGCCCTTCGGGCCGAGATCTCCGAAATCGCCACCGCCGCCAGCGAAAGCAGAATCGAGAAGACCGCCAGACGAACGACGGATGCCTCGCCGGAAGCGGTCTGCAGATGGGAGTAGATGGCCAGGGGCAGCGTCTTGGCCCGGCCTTCGATACTGCCGACGAAGACCGCGGTGGCGCCGAACTCGCCGAGACTCCGCGCGAAGGCCAGGACCAGACCACTGACGATGCCGGGCAACGCCAGCGGCACCGTTACCGAAAGAAACGTCCGAATCGGTCCGGCCCCGAGCGTCCGGGCAGCCTCCTCCAACCGGCGATCCACCAACTCCATCGCCACCCGCACCGAACGGACCATCAGCGGCAGCGCCATCACCGCGGCGGCAATGACCGCTCCGTGGAGCGTGAAGGCCAGCTCGATGCCGAAGGTTCGGTGGAGCCATCCGCCCACGAGCCCGTGGTTGCCCAGCAGCGCCAGCAGCAGATACCCCGTCACCACGGGCGGGATCACGAGCGGCGCGTGCACGAGCGTCTCGACCGCCGCCTTGCCCCAGAAGTCCTTTCGCGCCAGCAGGTACGCCAGCAGAATGCCAGGGACCGCCAGCACGGCCACGCAACCCGCGGCCACTTTCATCGACGTGAGGATCGTGGCCCACTCTTCGGATGTCGGTAACCATCGAGCGCCCCCACCCCCAAGCTGCGCGTGAGGCTGCCACCCGGCGGTCTTATCTCCACCGCCGAAGCCGTAGGATGAAAGGGTTGCGACGGCCTCCGGGCCCGTCAGGAACCGGACGAGGTCCTCGGCCTGCGGATGCACCGGCCGCACCATCGCAATCTGAAAAGTGATCCGCTCGTGGGACGGTTCCGGAAAGGTGCCCGCCACGCGTACCCGCTTCGAGACCCAGGCATCGGAACGGTAGACGATTCCCGCCGCGACCTGACCGGCCTCCACGAGTCCGAGCACCTCGCGGACCGTGCTGCACTGGACGATTCGGGACTTCAATGCCTCGCAGCCGCCGAGATGGTCCAGTGCCTGTTTCGCATACATTCCCGCGGGGACATGGGCCGGGTCCCCCACTGCAATGCGCCCCTCGATCGCGGTGGCCAGATCCACGCCGGGAACCAACCGGATCGAGAGCAAAGCCGAAGCGGGCACAATCAGAACCAGGCGGTTGGCCGCCCAATCCCGCCGGCTGCCGGACGCGAGCAGGTCGCGCTGCTCGAGGTAGTCCATCCACTGTGGATTCGCCGAGATATAGACATCCGCCCGGGCCCCCGCCTCGATCTGGCGCGCCAGCGTCGAGCTGGCGCCGAACGCCCGCTCGACGCGAATGCCGGTGCGCTTCTCGTACTGCTCGCACAAGGCCGTAATCGCGTCGGTCGCGCCGGCCGCCGCGAAGACCGTCAGAGAAGGCTTTGCCGAAGCCAGCCCTGCCGCCGCAGGATGCAGCGCCGTCAGCAACAGAATCACGGCTGTCGCCCGCACGATATGGGTTCCAATCCTGTCCACGCCGCCCACCCTATCACACGCAGGTCGGGCAGACAACGCTGTTCCGTGGCATGGGCTTCCAGCCCATGTGCCATCGGCAGGATGCCGATGCCACGCAACAGTCCGTAGGGTGGGTTCTCAACCCACGCGTCAACTACATGTTACACTCGTCTATTTGAACGTGCCCACGACGGGCCAGCCGTCCGCGCCCCAGGTCAGCGGGCGGATCGCGTACATCGACGCGCCGCGCCGGGTGCCGCCGTTGTAGAAGTGCATCCCGAGCCAGTACCGATCTCCCACCTTCAGGATGCCCGCGTGGCCGGGGCCGATGAACGGGCCGTCCGTGTCCAGCAGGAGCGTGCCGCCGCCCTCGAGCATGTCCTTGTTGTCCCGGTCCAGGTAGGGCCCGGTGATCTTCGGACTGCGCCCAACCCGCATGTTGTACGTGCTCTTGAGACCCCGGCAGCACATGCCCCAGTTCAGGAACAGGTAGTACACGCCGTCATGGTGATAGATGAACGGCGCCTCGATGGAATCGTAGTGCGCCAGCGCGTGGATGGGCGAGTCGGGCGCGATCCGCCTGCCGGTCGTGGGGTCGAGTTGGATCAGCTTGATGCCGCCCCAGAACGAGCCGAACGACATCCACAGGTTGCCCTCCGCGTCCACGGTCACCGCCGGATCGATGGCGTTGAAGTCGTCGCGCGGACTCGACTGGATCACGATGCCGCCATCCTTCCACTCGTACGCGGGATCGCACGGGTCGAGCGTGACGTTCGTTGCCAGCCCGATCGCGGAGGTGTTTTTGCCGAAGGTCGAGACGGAGAAGTACAGCAGGTACCTGTCGCGGCAATGGATCACGTCCGGCGCCCAGAAGTCCAGTCCACTGCGATTGCCCGGCACCGCCTGGGCCACCCACTCGGGCGACTTGGTGAACGTCTGCGGCCCGCGCTCCCACGTGACGAGATCCTTGGACCGGAAGCTGGGCGTGCCCCGCCCGGTGCAGAAGATCCAGTACTCATCCTTGCAGCGGACGATCGTGGACGGATCGTGGACGCGAATCCCGCGATTGCCCAGCTTCTGTAAGAACGGCACAACGTTCGGATCGACCTCGGGCGCGGGCGGCTGAGCCCGCCCTACCGCTGCCGCCGCGACGATGACCCCGAAGACAACACAGGTATGAACCATAGTCTTCATGAGAACCTCACGTGAGCTAATAAGGCTATGTCTTCGTTCGTAGCACGGCCGTCCCGGCCGTGAGTACCACGGGCAGGATGCCCATGCTACTGAGCGCCCTTACGGGCACACGACAAACAGCGCATTGTTCCATCTTGACCACCCGTGCATTATAATCAGCAACGCATCAAAATGGAGCACCGTGGCGACAGAGAAGAATCGTCGCTCCGGCGCGGGTCCCCGGACGGGGCGGCAGCGGTAGGGTGTGCTCCGCACACCGTCTGCAGCATCATGAGGATCGGTCCATGAGAAACATGCACACGCATGAGAGTCATTCCGCACGCTCAGGGGCTCTGCCCCCGAACCCCCGAGATTTATCGCTTTGCGCCAATGGCATGGCGAAATCCGAATTTCGACCCCGCGAGAGCAGGAACGTAAATCCAAATTCCGAAACAAGTCCCAATCGCCCAAACCCCGATGATCGAAACGCTGACGCCGGTCGGATGATCCGCTCTGCGTCTCTACGCTGTGGCCCTTCGTGCCTGTTTCGGACGCACGTTCCCACCGCCGCGGGATCGAGTCTCGGATTTCGGATGTGTTTTCCCTGCCATGCTGCTGGCTCAAAGCGAAAAATGCCGGGGGACTGGGGGCAGAGCCCCCAGGGACAGCGTCAAGACCTGAGATGCCGACTGCACCATGGAGGACACTCACCGTCATCGAGCGTCCAAGCTCGTCAATGTGGAGGCGTGCCGACAACGTGCATCCTCATCCTGTTTATCTGGGTTATCGGAATCCTGCTGAGCGCATCCTCCTGTGCGACGAAGCACACGGAGAGAACCGGGGAGTCTGTTATGGACCGAGAGAAGACCGTCGCCGAACCGAACGTGCCGTCCCTGACGCCGCCGAAGAACGTACTCGACGACGAGTGGAGCCAATGGCTCATCGGTACGTGGGGCACCGCGGCCGAGTCCGACCTCGGGCAGTTCAAGAACTGGGTGAAGGGTCGCGGACACATGCGCGTGGAGCCCGGCCTGGGCGGCCAATTCCTGATCCGCAAGATGGACGGGCACGCAACGGAAGTCTCGGACGAATACATGCGATACCTCAGCCAGACCCAGCACACGCCCGAAGCAGAGATCGAGAAGCTGCGGAACCTGCCTTTTGAGAACATCGAACTCCACACCTTCGACCCGACGACCGGGCGGATCGTCGCATACCTGTTCGACAGTTGGCGTTGCGTGGCCAGGGGCACGGGCACCCGCGACGGGGACCGGGAGACCATCGAGTGGGAATGGTCCGTCGCCGGACGAGGCACATCGGTGCGCATCACGAACCGGGTCGGCGAGGACCGGCTGGCGGTCACGGAGAGATACACCCTGCCCGACGGCGTCGTGATGGAGGACCGCGTGCAGATGACGCGCGTGCGTTGACCCTGTACAAGATCTCGGTGGGCCGAGCCCACCCTA
The DNA here is from genome assembly GCA_016929015.1 of Phycisphaerae bacterium. Classification (GTDB taxonomy): domain Bacteria; phylum Planctomycetota; class Phycisphaerae; order UBA1845; family UBA1845; genus JAFGJQ01. The sequence goes on from JAFGJQ010000325.1 coordinate 4,864, forward strand.
CCGCTGACGCCCCTTCTCAGCATCCGCAACGGACTGTAACATCGGTTCTGCATCCAACAGATCAAGCCGTCGCCAAGGCGGCAGAGGGCTGCCTATTGCCCGGCGGCAGCGGTAGGGTGTGCTCCGCACACCGATTCCTATCTCTTCGATTTCAGAATCGCACAGCCGTAAATCCCGCCGGCGGTCATGCCCGGATGGACCTGGAACCTCACTGTCACCTGGGTCTTGTCTTTCAGCAGGCTCGCCGGCAGCGGGTACGTTTCGTCGTAGAACGTGCCGGGCCGATTGTTTTCGAGCTTCAACGTGACGAGCTTCACGCCGTCCACGAGGATGTCGAATTCGCGCCCGCCGGCGTCGCTGCCCCAGAAGCCGAGGCGCAGCTCCTGCGCCACTCCCGGCAGGACCTTGAGGTCGTAGGAGAACCAGCCGCCGTCGCTGGCGTGCCGCCAATTCCGGCCGAAGTGCAGGCCGGAGGTGGTTCGCTCGCCCTTGCGGCTGTGGGCGGGCTCCGAGCGCGGATCGCCAATCTCGACTTGATCGACCGTCCTCGCCAGCAACTCGCGCCGGGCCTTCTCCTCTGCGAGATGAGCATCGTGCTCGGGACTTCCCTTGCGGAAGGCCCGCCAGTAGATCGCGTACCGCTCGTCGAAGAGTTGGTGGTACGGCACGAGAGTAATGCTCTTTTCCTGTCCGACCGTGCGGAACACCGGCGGATTGTCCGAGACCTTCTCGATACATTGCGTCAGATCGTCGCCCGCCGCCAGCAGGACGGGAGCCTCCGCGACCTGGTCCCGCGGGAAGCGGTACCACTGGTCCTTGAGGTAGACCACGTCGTTGGTCAGTCCCTCGCCGCCCAGCTTGCCGGCCAAAACGAGCGGGCCGTACAGGAAGGCAACGACCGTCTTGTCGTCCGGCATCGGCGCGGTTTGCAGGCTCATGGGCATCTCGACGTCCAGCCGGTCACCGTCGGACCACGTGCGACGGAAGACCATGTACCGCGAATGATTCACCTCGACGTGGAGCGGCTCGCCGTTCAGTTTGACCGTGATCCGCTCGGCTGCCCAGCCGGGGACGCGGACGCGGAGCGAGAACTCTTTCGGCCGGTCCGTGCGAATCGTCAGCGAGGTCGTCGATTCATCGGGCCACTGGGTTTGCTGGCGGATGCGAACACCCCGCTCTCGCCAGTTCAGTTCCGAGGCGATGAAGAGATTCACGAAGACGCCTTCATCGTCCTGGTAGTAGATCGTGTCGCCGTACTTGGCGTGGTTCTCCATGCCGGTCCCGGTGCAGCACCAGAAGGAGTCGGTGGGCGTGTTGTAGGTCTTCCAGCGGCCGGGGGCCAGCGGGACGAAGTACATCATCAGGCCGGTCCTGGGGTCCTGCGTGCTCAGGATGCTGTTAAACAGGGTCTTTTCATAGTAGTCCATGTACTCGGGCTTGGGGTCCCAGGAGAACAGGTGCCGCGTGAGCTTGAGCAGATTGTACGTGCAGCAGGACTCCTGCGTGTGGTCGCCCAGCTCGTGGGCGAGTTGGTCGGGGTCGGTCCGCCAGTGTTCGTCGTTGCTGGTGCCGCCGGTGCAGTAGCAGCGATGGCCGACGACCTGGTGCCAGAAGTAGTGGGCGACCTCGCGGTCCTCGACGTTTCCGGTCACTTCGTACTGCCGGGCAGTGCCGATGATATTCGGAATGAACGAGTTGACGTGCTGGCCTTTGAGCTGGTCCCGACCGGCCGCCAGCGGACCGTTGTACGTCCGCTGCACGAATCGTCGGGACAGGGCCAGGTGCTCCGGATTGCGGGTGACCGCGTAGAGGTTGGCGAGCACGTCGTTCATGCCGCCCTGCTCGGTGCTATTGAGCATCTCTTGCATGTGCTCCTCGGAGAGCCTGTCGCAGCGGCTCTGGCACCAGCGGGCCATGCCTTCGAGAATCTCCAGGGCCTGGCGGTTGCCGGCGTGGACGTATGAGTCCAGCAGGCCGGCCATGATCTTGTGCAGGGTGTAGTACGGCGCCCAGACCTGCCGGCGGGCCTCGACGCGGTCGATGAAGGACTCAGGGTAGGCACTGAGATAGCCGCTCGCGCCGAGGGCCTTCTGGCACTTGGCCAGATCGGCCACGATTCCATCGACGCGGGCCTTGAGCCGCTCGTCGCCCGTGCTCGCGTACATCAGTGCACAGGCGGAGAGGTAGTGCCCCATCGTATGGCCGCGCA
>JAFGJQ010000326.1 GCA_016929015.1 Phycisphaerae bacterium
CCGATGTTCGGACCCTATGACAACGACGAATGCTTCCAGGACGGCGACGCCGGGCTCATCATGCCCGAGCCGTTCACCATCCAGGGCGGCGTAGAGGTGCCCTGCCCGATGAGCGCCGGCACCCCGCTGGGTTTCATCTGCCAGCCCGGCGTCTGGGGCGGCAACATCGACATCTTCGTGATCAACAACATGCCCGTGGATGGCTTTGTCAACGTTCTGATCGACTGGGACCAGAATGGTATGTGGGGCGGCACGTCGTCGTGCCCGGGCGGCACCATTGTCCCGGAACACGTTCTCGTGGACTTCATCGTCCCGGCCGGGTTCAGCGGGCCGCTTTCCGCGTTGGCGCCTCCATCCTTCGTGATCGGTCCCAATCCAGGCTTCGTCTGGGCGCGGTTCTCCATCACGGAGCGACCAGTCGGTATGGTCTCCAATTGGGATGGTTCGGGTGTGTTTGAGGACGGAGAAACGGAAGACTACCTGTTGCTGATCGAGGAGGACCACGAGCCGCGGTTTGACTACGGCGATGCGCCGGAGGAAGCACTAGCGTACTCCACCGGCGTGATCGGGCAGTTCCCGACGTGCATGAACGTCGGCCCGATCGGCAGCTACATCCAGCACGCGCTTGGCACGGCTCGCTTCGGGATCTTGACCGCCTTGAGTTGGGATCCCGAGATCGACGGCAACGGCGGCCTGTGCCCGATGTTCGGGCCCTATGACAACGATGAATGCTTCCGGGACGGCGACGCCGGGCTCATCATTCCCGAGCCGTTCACCATCCAGGGCGGTGTGGAGGTGCCTTGCCCGATGAGCGCCGGCACCCCGCTGGGCCTGACCTGTCAGCCCGGCATCTGGGGCGGCAACGTCGACATCGACGTGGTCAACAACATGGCGAGTCAGCTCCAGGCGTACGTGAACGTCCTGATGGATTGGAATCAGGATGGTGTGTGGGGTGGCATGTCTTCGTGCCCGGACGGCACGGTGACGCCGGAACACGTTCTGGTGGACTTCCCCGTCCCGGCGGGATACGCCGGACCTCTCTCCGGGCTGCTGCCCCCGTCCTTCCTGATCGGTCCCAACCCCGGCTTCGTCTGGGCGCGGTTCTCCATTACCGAGCGGCCGATCGGCGCAGGCACGATCTGGGACGGCTCCGGCATCTTCGAAGATGGTGAAACCGAGGACTACCTGTTGCTCATCGAGGAGGACACCACCCCGCCGGAAATCGTGGGCGACTGGTACAGTTGGAAGTACCATGGAACGGCGCTGGGCAAGCTGGCTCAGGTGTTCCCGCAGACCCCGCAGACACGAGCCCCCATCGAAACGCGTGAAGGCTCGGTCACGGAACTGACTTTCACGTTCAGTGAGCCCATCAATCCGGCGACATTCACGCCGGCGGTTGTCACCGTCTGTGGGTACAACAGTATCCCGCCGGGGCCGTCCACGGCCACACTGGATGCCAGCGGTACGCAGGCGACACTGATCTGGCCTGCCAACGCGCTGCCAAACGGGTTCATGCAGCTCAGCCTGCACGACCATTACGCCATCTGCATCGCCAGCGCGGTGACGGATTTGGCGGGAAACGCGTTGGTCGGCGACCGCGACGTCGATTTCGCCGCGTCCTTCGGCAACGTCCGAACGGACGGTGTGATTGGCAACTGGCAGAACGTGAACGCCAATGACCGGTCACGACTCGTAACCAATTACACGCCTACGCCGACTCCGGCTCAGGCCGTGATCTACGATATCCGGATCACCGGTCCGGCCAACATCGGCAAGATCAACGCGAATGATCGCGCGTGGTTGGTGAGCAGCTATAGCACGGTGGCTCTGATCCAGCTTCCTCCGCCGTGCACCTGCCCGTAACTCTTCCGCGATGACATCTTCCAGGGGTGCCGGGTTCGTCCCGGCACCCCTTCTTCGTTTCCGCACGTTTCCCTCATATTCCCACCTTCTCCGCCCCCGCGACCAGCCGATATCACACTGCAACGTTCTTGAAAGACAGAACGGACATCCGCTAGAATGCACTGGATGCCCGTGGTGTGCATCCGAGGCACGCATATGCTGGCGATGGGGTTTTCCGGAGGACGAATCATGAAGAGGATTCTGTTGACAACGCTCTGTGTCATGTTGGGTGCGGGCACGGTGGCTCAGGCGGGGGACATGGAGTTTCGCCTCGTCGATACGGCAGGCAATTCGTCGGGGTTTTACACGGCGGGCACGCTGACGCTGGAAGTCCGGGCGTTGGTCACTCCAACGGCGGGCGAAGGCGGACTGGCCCTGTTCGGCTTCGACTTCGAGACCCCGCCCGGCGTGCCGCTGGTGTCCAACCAGTTCACGAGCACGCTGACGTCGTTCGTGAAGAATGAGGGCCTGACGAATCCGATGGGCTTCGGCGGGACGCTGAGCGGCAACAAGCTGCTTCAGGTCGGCGGCGGCCAGAACACCATCGGCTACACCGGAACCAGCCCGGCCTATCCGACGGGTCCCGTTGTGGCGGGCATCGGTCTCCCTGAGACAACGATCGCCACGATCGTCTTGGACACTGCGGGTCTCACTGGTAGAGAGTACGTGTTCCGAATTTCAAATGGTTTTGCGAACCTGATCGACCCGGCCTCCCAGCCGTCGGCTCCGCCGTACACCGTGTCGACGGCGAACATGCTGGCCGGTTCGCCGACCTACACGTTGATGTCCCCACCCGACCACACACAGCTCAACGACGACGTGAAGAGCTGGAAGTACCACGGGACTGCGCTCGGCGAAATCGGCCTTCCGATCCCGCTGGCTCCGCAGGCGCGGGCTCCGATCGAAACGCGTGAAGGCTCGGTGACCAAGCTGACGTTCAGCTTCAGCTACCCCGTGGATCCGGTGACGTTCGGTCCGTCTGCCATCACCATCTGCGGCCACATGAACTCACCGCCCCCTCCGGCGATGGCGGCTCTGGACGGGACCAACACTCTCGCCACGCTGACGTGGGCGGCGGGCGCCGTCCCGAACGGCTTCAACAAGGCCTCGCAGCACGATCATTACACCGTGGTGATCTCGGACACCGTCCAGAGTCTGGACGGCGGTGCGCTGATCGGTGACCGTGACTTCGACTTCGCCGCGTCATTCGGCAACGTCCGGACGGACGGCGTGCTGGGCAACTGGCAGAACGTGAATGCCAACGACCTGTCCCGGTTGATCGACAACTACACGTCGACGCCGACGGCAGCGCAGGCGACGCAGTACGACATCCGGATCACGGGCCCGGCCAACATGGGCAGGATCAATGCCAACGACCGGTCGTGGCTGGTGGGCAGCTATAGCACTGTGGGCCTGATTCAGGCGGCGCCCACCTGCCCGTGACTCTTCTGCAGTGATACTCTTCAGGGGGTGTCGGGTTCGCCCCGGCACCCCCTTTCTTGGGAAATCCAGCCCTGCTGCAACCACTCGTCTTCAATGAGGTGCGTTGCTACGTCATTCGGCTGTGCGAAGATCGTTGAGCAACCGAGCAAGCGGTGCTATCTTGCGCTTGTTCCTGTTCACGATGCGTGCAATACGACACGTCCGCGCGAGTTTTTGACAGCAAAGGAGGAAACCCAGATGAAGACAGCTCTCATGATCGCGGTCGCTGCTACGCTGGTCACGGGCATTGCGGCCGGTGCCGGCGAATCGGCATTGCCTGCGGCGGGCATCCTCGACGACGTGGAACCCCAGGTGCAGAATGAGGCACCCAACGACCTGCCCTTCCAGCAGGCGGCGGAAGAACCCGATGGAGCGACTCAGACATCGACGCCCGAGAAGGTAGGGCCGTTCGAGGAACCATCGACGGCAGCAGACAAGGAACACAGACACCCGTTGATGATCAACAGCGACTGGTACAGTTGGAAGTACCACGGTACGGCCTTGGGCAAACTGGCCGTACGATTCCCCCAGACGCCACAACCGCAGGCACCGATCGAAACGAGGGAAGGCTCCGTCACAGAACTCACATTCGGTTTCGACAACCCCGTGGATCCCGCAACATTCACGCCGGCGGCCGTTTCCATCTGCGGGCACAACACCTGGCCCCCACCTCCGACTACGGTCTTGCTCGACGGCACCGGCATGCAGGCGACGCTGACGTGGCTCCCGGGCGACATTCCAAACGGAGAACTGGGACTGTCTGTGCACGATCATTACGTCGTCTGCATCCATACATCCGTGACCGATACATCAGGAACCCCGCTGACGGGCGACCGGGACGTGGATTTCGTGGCGTCGTTTGGCAACGTGCGGACGAGCGGCGTGATCGGCAACTGGCAGAACGTGAACGCCAATGATCGTTCCTCGCTGACGAATAACTACACGCCGACGCCGACGGCGGCTCAGGCGACAACCTTCGACATCCGCATCAGCGGTGTGGCCAACATCGGCAAGATCAATGCGAACGACCGGGCATGGCTGGTGAGCAGTTACACGCCGGCGGGCGCGGCTTTGCCACAGGTTCCTCCGCCGTGCTTCTGCCCGTGATTCCCCCTCCATAACGTCTCGCAGGGGTGCCGGGTTCGTCCCGGCATCCTTGTCTTTGGAATTCAGCCCTGCTGCAATCACGCCTCTTCAGCGACGGGCGGTGGCACTTCAATCAACGATGCGAAAACCGTTGCACCACCGAGCAAGCGGTGTTATCCTGCACGTCTTGTTGTTTACGATGCGTGCAATCTCACACGTCCGCACGAGCCTTTGACAGCAAAGGAGGAAACCCAAATGAAGACAGTTCTCATGGTCGCGATTGCCGCTGCGCTGGTCGCGGGTGTTACGGGACGTGCTACAACTTTGACACCCATGACGGCGGGCACGGCAGGCATTCTCGACGAAGTGGGTCCCCATGTGCAGAATGAGGCACCCAACGACCCGCTCTTCAGGCAGGCGGCGGAAGAACCCGATATCCTGCCCCAGACATGTACGCCAGTAAACGCCGAGCCGTTCGAAGAACCAACGACGGCAGCAGACGGGGAGGAAAGACAAACGTTCGAGATTGTCGGCGACTGGTGCAGTTGGAAGTACCACGGCGCAGCCCTTGGCAAGCTGGACGTGAAGTTTCCTCAGGCACCACTAACGCGAGCACCGATCGAGACGAGGGAAGGCTCCGTCACGGAACTGACATTCACGTTCAGCCACGCCGCGGATCCGGCGACATTCAGCCCGGCTTCCGTCATTGTCTGTCCCCTTGGGACCCCGCCGCCGACGACGGCCACGCTGAGTCCCGACGGCATCACTGCCACCCTGACGTGGCCCTTGGGCGCCATTCAGAATGGGGAGTCGGGAGGATCGGTCCACAATCACTACACCGTCTGCATCTGTTCAACCGTGAAGGACACGTTGAATCCGCCGAATTCTCTGAGCGGTGACCGCGATGTGGATTTCGCGGCATCGTTCGGCAACGTCCGAACGGACGGTGTGATCGCCAACTGGCAGAATGTGAACGCCAATGATCGTTCCGCGCTCGTGGCGAACTACACGAACACGCCGACGGCGGCCCAGGCCGCGATCTACGACATCCGGATCACCGGTCCGGCCAACATGGGCAGGATCAATGCGAACGACCGTTCATGGCTGACGAACAGCTTCAGCGGCACGGCTCTGCCGTTGGCTGCTCCACCGTGCACCTGCCCATAAGGCTTCCACGGTCAAGTCTTCCAGGGGTGCCGGGCCCGTCCCGGCACCTCTTCTCAAGTCGTGTGCCGGGCATGACCCGGTGACTTGGGGGTGCAAGTCCCCCGCCCAACCTGATGGAGGTGAAGGGCAAGCGACTGGCAAGGGCGTCACCGCGAGGTGCCCCGAACCGCGCGGCCGGCAAGAGAATCGACCGTCCATTCCGTCCTCGCATCGCCGCTCGCGCAGCGAACGGGCGGGCGCCTCCCAGGCTAAGAGACGCCCGCCCGTTTGTGTTGTGTTCATCGCCGCGCCGCTGGGTCATGGAGCGGCCGCGGCTGGAAGACGCTAGTCCTCCAATCGATCCAGAACGATGAAGCCGACGGCCCAGTCATCGTCCGTAATGCAGCCGGAATCCGGGAACTGGCGAAGGGTCCAGAACGCCACAGTATTCGCACTGGCGCTCACGTCGCTGGCCATGATGTAGCCGCTCTGGCTGCGACCTTCCGCCGCGGTCTCCGTTTCCTCGAACAGTTCAAAAGCACCGCCCGTGCTCATCTGGAGAAACTCGATGTCCCGATCGACGGCATCGATACCGGCGATGAACCAGCGTGCGCCGTCCGGCGTGATCGCAATGCTCGACCCGTAGCCGTACTTGCCCGGCGTGGAGATGCAATCATCGCTCTCGACATCGACCGGCTCGTCCAGGCGGTTCGGAGCGACCAGCGCGGTGGGGTCATCCGTGGTGCCGATGGTCGTGCGGACGACGTATCCGCCGGTGAAGATCTGGTCCACGGACTCCTCAGCGGCGAAATAGCCGAAGCTACCGGCGGCCAGGGCCACCTGCTCGTTGGGCGAGTTCGGGGCCTTGTTGTCCAGTTCGGTCACCGTGCCGTCAGCAATGTTCAGCAGCCCGACAACCCCTTCCAAACGGTCGCCTCGGAAAATGATGTAATCGCCGTCCAAGGCGATCTGTACGCTGCGGTCCAGATCTCCCAAGGCACTCCCGAGGTTGAACTCGAATTCGAGAGCCGGGTCGGCAGGAGCCGTAATGTCCCAAACGTAAATGTAGTTGTACCACACCACCGCCACCCGTGCCGGACTGTCATCCACGACAATCTGTTCCGGCGTGTCCGTCTGCATGGCGCTGGCCGGCGTCGGGAAACTGATGACGGCCGGAGTGTCGCCGCTGACGTCAATCACCTTCACCGGGTTGCCGTCGTTCACCTCGTTCGGATCGCAGATGACGCCGAAGTAGTCACCGGCAGACGCCATGTGCCCCGCCACGTACGGCTCGACCGGCAGCGCCGCCAGCGTGACGCCCGAAACTTCCACGGGGTTCCCGCCGGCCACGGTGTCATAGATCGCCACGCGCCCGGCGCTCGTGGTCAGCGCAACCTTCTTGCCTTCGACCTTCCAGGTCCGGGTCTCGTACAGCGTGGCCGCGCCGGGAATCGGCGTGCCTTCCGTGATCGTGTCGTCGTACTCGGTCGGCACGATGTACTCGATGGAGTCCGGCGAGGCAAACACGACAAGATCGTCGCCCGCCTCAATGCGATGCAGCCCGCCGGACGTGTTACCCAGGCTGATCTGCGTCTTGACCAGCGCGGGTGCCTCATTGTCGTTCACGTTGTTGTCGTTGACATTGTTGTCATTGACGTTGTTGTCGTTGACATTGTTGTCGTTGACATTGTTGTCGTTCACGTTGTTGTCATTGACATTGTTGTCGTTGGTGTTCGTGCCTCCACCGCCGCCACCGGCGGGGCGGGCGGCGCAGCCGCTGCCGGCCACGACAAACACACCCAGGGCCATCAATGCCAGTACACAGAACAGTCGTTGCATTGGCTCATTCCTCCTTTTGTTTGTAATGCAATACTCAGGCCGGTGTGTGGCTGCAGAACGCCAAGCCACACCTCACCCGGAACTTTCATGACCGCGTGGGGAGAAGTATGCCACAGACGCAGCACAGGGTCAATTCCTTGTCGAAAAAACCGGAAATTCCCGCGCCAAAGTGCCTTACTCGCCGTGCGAGAACCCCTGGAGCACCCCATTCGCCGACGGGCCGGTGCGTCCCGGCCGGCGGGCGAGTACCACACGGGCAGAATCACGCCAACCGGTCCGGCCTTCCCGACCGCCTCGCACGGTCATCCTGTTGACAACGTAAGGCGAGGCCAAGTTAGTCGAATTCGGGGCGCATTGCCCCGCGCAAACCGCCCGAGCCACGCGTCGCGACCGGAGCCGCGTGAACGTGGGGTATCTCCGCGGACGTGGCTCGCCAGGGTCGTTCACCGGGCGGCCGGGTACTCGTTGCAGAGCAGAAAGCGCGGCGGCTCGTCCTCCTCGATGGCGGGGAAACGTCCCAGCGGCTCCAGGAAGCGATTGTCCCGCTCGTCGTCGTTGACGGCGCTGACTTCGCCGGAAAGGACGCGCCCGTGGCCCTTCTTCGCCCAGAAGGCGTGGTACAGATACGGCGGGAGCGTGATTGACTCGCCGGGATGCAGTTCGATCTGCGTGCCGGCCGGGACCGTGCGAACCACGCCGTCGACGGACACCGGCACGGGCTCGGGCGAGAGCGTTTCGTCCCGGGTCGCCCGGTGTACCTCGATCACCAGAATGCCCCCGCCCCGGTTGATGATGTCTTCCATCTTCGACCAGTGGAAGTGCATCGGCGTGACTTGATCCTCGTCGGCGATGAGCAGCTTCTCACAGTACGTCTTGGCAGGCCGGCCGGAGTCCGCCGGGCCTTTGGGGTTGCCGTTCCGGATGGTGAACAACGTCAGGCCCTGCCGGCGAAAATCGCCGCCGCCGAAATCCGTGATGTCCCAGCCGAGCCGATTGTGACGGATCTCATCGGCCTCGTGGCCCCGGCAGGCCCACTCCTGCGGGGTCCAGCGGGCGAACGGAGGAAGCTTGAACTGGAGCGACTCGGCGAAATCCAGTGCGCTTTGGATCTGCCTGTTCACTTCGGATCGTTTCATGTATTCTGTCCTCTTGCGGGCTCGGGTGTCGTGCGATCGTACGGACCCCTTCCCCCTGAATCAAGACGAGGGCCCGTGCCATGGCGGCGGCGCGTCTCGGACCGGACGTTCAGAAAAAGAGCATCTGCGTCGTCGGCATCTGCACGGTGGATGCCGTGGCCCGCTGCATCGACGAATACCCCCCGCCCGGCGGACTGCGCCTCTTCGATTCCCTCAAGCTCACCACCGGCGGCAACGCCGTCAACAGTTCCATCGCCCTGGCCAAGATGGGGTTCGCCGTTTCCGTGGTCACGAAAATCGGCGAAGACCAGCACGGCCAATTCGTGCTGGACGAACTGCACCGGCATAGTGTGGACACCTCTGGCGTCATCCGCTCCGCTGACACACATACGCCATTCAGCTTCGTCTGTGTCCATTCGGACGGGCAGCGGAGCTTCCTTCACACCGTAGGCACCAACGGCACCCTGCGGCAAGAGGAGATCAATCGGGCCCACGTGTCCCGGGCAGACCTCTGCCTGGTCACCGGCACCATGCTCATGCCCCAATTCGACGGCCCGCCCACGGCCAGGATGCTGGCCGACGCACGAAATGCCGGTGCGATCACCCTGTTGGACACCAGCCTGACCGATGCCGCGTCCGCCGCGGCCTGGCGAACAGCCCTTGAGCCGTGCCTGCCGCACCTTGACTATTTCGTTCCCTCCCGGCTGGAAGCGGCAGCCTTCACCGGCCACGACGATCCGACCCGCGCGGCCGAGGCCATTCTGGCGGGCGGATGCCGACACGCGGTGATCAAGCTCGATACAGAGGGCGTCTACTACCGCACGGCCGGCGGCAGGGAGGGGACGATTCCGGCCTATCGCGTCGCACACGTGGTCGACACGACTGGTGCGGGTGACTGCTGGTGCGCCGGCCTGCTGGCGGGCCTGGCCCAGGATCTTCCGCTGGAAGACTCGCTCCGCCTGGGCAACGCGGTGGCCGCCCATTGCATTCAGGACGCGGGGGCGTCCAGCGGCATCCTGCCGTTGGAGCAAATCCAGCGGTTTCAGAGATCCCCGGAGAACCAGTAAATCCGCGCCCGCAAACGCTACCGGCCGAGCGTCTCCTGCCACTCCTTGATCTTCTGCAACGCATCCAGCGGTGTGAGTTCGTTCACGTCAACCGCCCGAAGCTGCCGGGCGAAAACCTCGAGCGGATCCTCGAACAACTCGAGCTGCTGCGCCCGGCGGGTGCGGCGGCGGGAAAGCCCGGTGGTGTGCGACTCACGCGAAAACCCCTTCTGAAGCTCGTCCAGGATCTCCCGGCTGCGCTCCACAACCGGCCGGGGCACGCCGGCCAGCCGGGCGACGTGCACACCGTAGCTCTTGTCCGTACCGCCGGGGACGATCTTGTGGAGGAAGATGATGCCGTCGTCACGGTGACCGTCGCCGGGCCACTCGCGCACGGCCACGTTGCAGTTCTTCACGCCGGCCAGAAGGTCGGCCAACTCCGTCAGTTCATGGTAGTGCGTAGCGACCAACGTGCGGCAGCAAACGACGTTGGCCAGGTGCTCCGTGATGGCCCACGCCAGCGACAGGCCGTCAAACGTGCTCGTGCCGCGTCCGATCTCATCGAGCACAACCAGCGATCGTTCCGTGGCGTTGTTGAGGATATTGGCCGCTTCCGTCATTTCCACCATGAACGTGGACTGGCCGCGAGTGATCTCATCCGACGCCCCGACGCGGGCAAAGATGCGATCGACGGGTGCGAATCGCATGGCGGCGGCGGGGACGAACGAGCCGGTCTGGGCCAGCAGCACCAGCAGTGCGGTCTGGCGGATGTACGTGCTCTTGCCGGCCATGTTCGGCCCGGTGATGACCAGCACGCGGGCGTCGTTGGCATCCAGGCAGCAATCGTTCGGCACAAACCCGTCGCGCAGCGTCTGCTCCAGCACAGGGTGGCGGCCGTCGCGGATTTCCAATCGCCGCCCGTCCGCCAACTCCGGTCGGACGTAGTGCTGCTGCACCGCCACCTCGGCCAGCCCGGCGAACACGTCCAGCCGGCCGATGGCGTCGGCCACGCGCTGAAGGCCCGGTAGCTGCTCCGCGGCGGCGTCGCGCACCTGCTCGAACAACTGAAACTCCCGCTCGTGGGCCCGCTCCTCGGCGGAAAGAACTTCCGTCTCGTACGTCTTGAGCTCGTCGGTGATGTAGCGCTCGGCATTCTTGACGGTCTGCTTCCGCACGTAGTGTGCCGGTGCGCGGTCGCGGAACGTGTTGGTAATTTCGATGTAGTAGCCGAAGACCTTGTTGAACCCCACCTTCAACGACGGGATGCCGGCAGACTGGGCCTCGCGGCGCTGATAGTCGGCCAGCCAACTCTGCCCGTCGCGGCCGATGGCCCGCAGCCGGTCCAGCTCGGCGTCGTAGCTGTCGGCGATGATGCCGCCTTCGCGCACGGTCAGCGGCGCGTCAGGGCGGATGGCCTTGTCCAGGAGATCGGCCAGATCCTCCAGCCCGCCCAGCGTGTCACGCAGGTTCGCCAGTTGGGGTGCGGAAAAGCCCTCCAGCCGTCCGCGCAGGGCGGGCAATTGTCCAAGCGTCCGCGCCAGGCCGGCTAGATCACGCGGCGTGGCGCGGCGCAGGGCGATGCGGGCGGCGATACGCTCCACGTCGGACATGGATCGCAACGCACCGCGCACGCCGGCCCGTGCGGAATCGTCCGCCGCGAGGGCGGCCACGGCGTCCTGCCGAGCGACGATGTCCTCAACCTGGGTCAGCGGCGTGCACAGCCACCGCCGCAGTCCGCGGGCGCCGGCCGGATGCACGGTCCGGTCCACCGCATGCAGCAGGCTCCCTTCACGATCGCCGGCGCGGAGCGTGCGTTCGATCTCGAGCGACCGGAACGTGCTGTGGTCCAGGCAGAGGAAATCCGTCGGACGGTACGGCTGCACGCGAATGATGTGGCCGAGCGAGGTCTTCTGCGTCTCCCGCAGGTAGGCGACGGCGCAGCCGGCGGCGCAGAGCCCCTGAGTCATGCCGTCAAAGCCGAACCCCGCCAGCGTGGTCACGCCGAAATGGTCGTGCAGAACATGCTCGGCGTTGTAGGGGGCAAACTCGTGCGGGCTGCGGCGGACGATGGCCGTCCCGCAGAGCGAGCGGACTTCCTCCGCCAGCCGCGCGGCCGGCTGACCGGCGGCGTCGATGCCGGCCTCCTCGATGAGGATTTCGGCCGGGCGGTGCCGGACCAACTCGTCCACAACGTCCTCCGGACGCAGTTCGAACACCTGGAACCGCCCGGACGCCAGCTCCACGACGGCCAGCCCCGCCTGCCGGCCGCTGACGCAGAGCGATGCAAGAATGCTGTCACTCTTTTCGTCCAGCAGCGTGTCGTCGGTCAGCGTGCCGGGCGTGACGACCCGCAGAATCTCCCGCTGCACCACCCCCTTGGCGAGCCTGGGGTCCTCCACCTGTTCGGAAATTGCCACGCGGTAGCCCGCCGCCACCAGCTTGTGCAGATAGCTGTCCAGGGCGTGGTACGGAATGCCCGCCAGCGGAACGGCGTTTTCGCCCTTGGACCGCGCGGTGAGCACGATGCCGAGCACCCGACTGACGGTTTTGGCGTCTTCGTAGAACGTTTCGTAGAAGTCGCCCATGCGGAACAGCAGAAGGGCATCGCCGGCCTGTTGCTTCTGCTCAAGGTACTGGCGCATCGCCGGCGTGGCGTCGTTCCAGCGGTCCGGCAGTGGGGATGACCCGGTTGCCTCGGGCACGGGAATTCGGTCCTTCCATCCGTTCATCAGACGCGTCGGCCGTCAGGGCCGGTTTGATTCCTCAATCAGACGCTCCAGCGTCGCGGCGACGGCCCCGGAGTCCAATGCCTCCCGGGCGAGGTCCACGCCATCCGTCAGGTCCGATGCCACCTCGGCAACCACCAGGGCCGCGGCGGCGTTGAGAGTCGCATGGTCGCGCCGGGCGCCGGACTCGCCGGCCAGAATCGCACGCACCGCCTCCGCACTCGCGGCCGGTGAGTCCACCAGCAGCATCGACCGAGAGGCCCGCGCCAGCCCTGCATCCTCCGGACGCACACGAAACGTGCGGACCGCCCCGTTCTTCCATTCGCTGACCTGCGTCTCGCCGGTGATGGTCATGTCGCACAACCCGTCCAGCCCGTGGACCACCCACGCATGAACCGCCCCCAACTCGCCGAGCACCCGCGCCAGCGACTCCGTCTGCTCGGCGCGGGGCACGCCCACCACCTGTCGTCGGGCGCCGGCCGGGTTCGTCAGCGGTCCCAGCACGTTGAATACGGTCCGAATGCCCATCGCCTGCCGCACGGGCGCCGCGTATCCCATGGCCGGATGAAGCTTGCGAGCATACAAGAAGCCGATGCCCACCCGATCGAGGCAGCGTTCGACGGTCGGCACGTCGGCCTCGATATTCACGCCCAGCGCGGCCAGCACCTCGGCACTGCCGCTGACGCGCGTGTTTGTGCGGTTGCCGTGCTTGGCCACCACCGCCCCGGCCGCCGCCGCAATGAGCGCGGCCGTGGTGGACACGTTGAACGTGCTGATGCCGTCGCCGCCGGTGCCGCACGTGTCGATGCAGTCCGGGTTGCAGCGCACCGGCGTGCAGACTTCGCGCATGGCCTGGGCCGCACCGACGATCTCGTCGATGGTCTCCCCCTTGGTCGCCAGGGCGGCCAGAAAAGCCCCGATCATGGATTCCGGCACGCGGCCGGTCATGATGAACTCGAAGGCCCGGCGGGAATCCGCCCGAGACAGGTCACGGCCGGCCACAAGTTGTTCCAGAATACTCCGCATGATCCTCGCCCGTTGACCGGGATGACGCGATACCGGTACCGTACGGCTGCGCAGGGCGAAAACTATACCCGATTCCAGCCCCGGGCGTGAGGGGTCGTGCATCGTGTCCGCGGAAAGGCGGATCCTGAAGCGAAATGTTGCCGGAGGTCAACGACACGATTGTGGCCGTCGCGTCGCCGCCCGGCCATGCGGCACGGGGGATCGTCCGCCTGAGCGGGCCGGACGCCCTGGCCATCGGGGACCGAATGTTCCGTGCCGACGACGACCGGCCTCTCTCCGAGCAGCGCGGGTTCCGCCGGCGGGAAGGACGCATGTTCGTGGGCGACGACCTGTTCGTTCCCGCTGAAGCCTGGATCTTCCGCGCTCCGCGGAGCTATACGGGCCAGGACTGTCTGGAATTGCACACGATCGGATCGCCGGCCCTGCTGGCAATTGTCGTGGAGGCCGCCCGGGCCGCGGGGGCCCGGCCGGCCCGGCCCGGCGAGTTCACCGCACGGGCGTTTCTGTCCGGCACGATGGACCTCGCACGGGCGGAGGCGGTAGCAGCAACGATTCACGCCCGCAGCAAGACGCAGCTTCGGGCGGCCCGGCGAATGGGCGAGGGAACGCTGGCCAGGCAGGTGCATGCGTGGCGGCAGCGGCTGGCCGAACTGACGGCGCTCGTGGAGGCCGACATCGACTTCGCGGAGGAGCCGATCGAGTTCATCACATTGGACCGTCTGAAGACGGAGGCGGAAGCCCTCATCCGCGAAATGGACGCCCTGCAGCGTGATGCGGCGCAGGCCGAGCGATTTGACGTGCTGCCGACGATTCTGCTGCTGGGCCGGCCCAATTCGGGCAAGAGTACGCTGCTCAACGCGCTTTCCGGGCTGGATCGCGCCATCTGCTCGGCGATGGCCGGCACCACGCGAGACTTCCTGACCGCCCCCGTGAATCTCGGACCGTTCGAGGCGCAGATGCTGGATGCCGCCGGCATCGACGCGGACGCCGACGAACTGATCCGCCGAGCGGGCGATCGCGTGCTGGCCCGGGCGGAACAGGTGGACGCCTTGTGCCTGGTGGTGGACGTGTCCGGCCCGGTGGATCCGAGTGCACTTGATCGCCTGGCGGGGGCGCGGTCCGTGCCGTGCGTGATCGCAGCCAACAAGGTGGACCTGCTGGACGCACCGGCGCTGGCCGAGCGGCTGGCGAGCCTGCCAACCCCGAATGGAAAGGCCCTTCGTGCAGTGTGTGCCGTCAGCGGGCTGACCGGGCACGGGTTGGACGAGTTGCGACGGGCGCTGGCTCGGGCCCTCGGCGATCACGACGCCTTGGGCGAGGACACGGCGGTGGTGCTTTCCTTACGGCAACGACGCTGCCTTCAGGCCGCCGCGGAGGCAATGCAGCGCGTGTCCGCGGAGGCGGCCGCGTGCGAGAAGACGCTGGATCGAGCGGAACTGCTGGCTTTCGAGTTGCGGACCGCGTTGAGCGCGTTGGACGACATCGCGGGGGCCGTCACCACCGAAGACCTGCTGGAGACAGTGTTCTCGTCGTTCTGCATCGGGAAGTGAGGCAAAGGACCCGGCGGGCCGGGGCGAATCAGAAGGGGGTGGCTTCCTCGTGATACGGGGGAACGTAGGACGGTTCCGCTTCAAGCGAGCGATTGTCGAACCGGGTACTGCGGTTGTTGAACTGGAGCTCGATGGTGCCGACCGGGCCGTTACGTTGCTTGGATACAATGCACTCCGCCTTGCCCTTGATGTCCGGATCCATCTCTTCGGACCCGCGGTGGTAGTACTCTTCACGATGCAGGAGCAGAATGACGTCGGCGTCCTGCTCGAGGGAGCCGGATTCCCGCAGGTCGCTCATCCGCGGGCGATTCCCCTCCCGCTGCTCGGCGGCGCGGTTGAGCTGCGCCATCGCCACGATGGGGATGTTCAACTCACGGCCCAGGGCCTTGAGCCCGCGGCTGATCTCGGCGATCTCCTGCTGGCGTCCGTCCCGTTCCTTGCTCGGACAGCGCATGAGCTGAAGATAGTCGACGAATACGGCCTCGATGCTGAACTGCTGCCGCAGGCGGCGGGCCTTCGCCCGCAGTTCCAGAATGCTCAAGCCCGGCGTGTCGTCGATGTACAGGGGTGCCTCAGTGAGTTCATCACACTTCTGAAGCAGATGATGAGTCTCCTCATCAGTAAGCATGTTGCGGCGGACCTTGTGGGAGTCGATCCGCGACCGGCTGCACAAGATGCGGTGCCCCACCTGCAAGCGTGACATTTCCAGTGAAAAGAAGACCACGGGTCGGCGGTCCTCGACCGCCATGTGCTCCGCGATGGTCAGCCCAAAGGCCGTCTTCCCCATGGACGGCCGGCCGGCCACGATGATGAAGTCGCCGTTCTGCAGCCCGCTGGTCAGATCATCCAGCTCGTGAAACCCGGTGGGAAGGCCGCTGAGGTAATGGTCGCCGCGGGATTGCAGTTGATCGTGAATCTGGTGGACCAACTCGGAAAGGCTGATCGCCTGCCCGCTGACCCGCCGCTCCGTCACGTCAAACAGCCGCTGCTCCGCCTTGTCCAGCAGGTCGGCCGTGTCGTCGCTGTCGGCGTACGCATCCTCCGCGATCTCGCCGGCCACGCGGATCACGTCGCGCAGCAGCCCCTTGTCCCGGACGATCCGGGCGTAGTGCTCCGCGTTCACCCACGCCCCGACGCTCTCCGCCATGCGGACGATGGCCGGGACCCCGCCGATTCCCTCCAGCAGGTCCCGCCGCTGCAGCTCGTCCTTGATGACCACCAGGTCCATGGGGCGGTTCTCGTCGTACAGGTCGACGAGGACCTCAAAGAGTCTGCAGTGATCGGGGCGGTAAAACCACTCCCCGTCCTGGCGGCCGATGATGGGGATGACCGTCGCGATGGCGTCGCGATTGAGCATCATCGAGCCGAGCAGGTTGCGCTCGGCTTCGAGATCGTGCGGCGGCACGCGAACCGCCTCGGTCGTCTGTCCGCCGGGGCTAGCCGGCTTCTGTTCCGCCATCCGAAGGGGCCTCCGTGCCGGTCTCGCCGGATTCGCCTTCGATTGCGTCCTCGCCGCCTTCGCTGGACCGAACGACCCAGACCTTCACTTCCGCCTTGATGGATTCGGCCAGGACCACGGGCACCGTAACGTTGTCAAGCTGCTTGATCGGCTCCGACAGCTTGACGTGCGCGACGTCCACATCGTGGCCCTGTTCACGCAGCGCCACCGCAATCTCGCGAGCCGTCACGGAACCGTACAGATGTCCGTCCGGGTTGGCGGCCGCCGCGATGGTCACCTCCACCTTCGCCAGCTTCTCTGCCCGCGCACGCAGCTCGTCCATCGCTTTGCGGCGTCGCTCTTCCGCAGCCGCCCGTTCCTTGGCGATGGCCCGCATGTTCGATTCGGTGGGCTCCATGGCCAGGTCGTTGGGCAGCAGATAGTTGCGGGCATAGCCCGGCGACACGTTGATGATGTCGCCCACAATGCCCAGCGTGGGGATGTCCTTCTTCAGCAGCAGTTTCATGACGCACTCCACTGGGGCCCGGCGATCCGGCCCCGTCTGTTTGTTCATACTCGCCGACCGGGCGGACCGGCAAGCCCCCAACCGACCCGACCCGACCGTCGCAACCTGTTACACTCTCTGTCGTGTGATCACCGGGGCGGATCGCCCCGGTGGCGGCAACCTCCCGAACCACAGGACGGCCCGCGGCCCGGTTACTGCTGTGATTCTCGTCGCCGCCTTCGCGAAAACCACAGCCCAAAGAAAACTGTTGCCTGCGTCCCGGCGGGGCCGTTGCGCTCGTCAGAACGGAATGTCCTGATCGGGTGCGGGCGGCGCCGGGTCGTCCGACCAGCCCTCGTCCGGTTCCGCCTGGCGGACGGGCTCTCGCGCAGGGGCCGGTCGCCCGCCGGAAGCCCCCTCCGGCCGCGCGCCGAGAAACTGGAAGTTCTCCACCACGACATCCAGCTTGCTTCGCTTCTGGCCTTCCGGGTTCGTCCACTGGCTGTAGTTCAGCCGACCTTCCACCAGAATTCCCCGCCCCTTGGTCAGGTACTGGTTGATCACCTCCGCCTGTCGACCGAACGCGGTCAGATCGACGAAGGTCGTCTCATCCCGCCGGTCACCGCTGTTGCGGTCGGTCCACGAGCGATTGATGGCCATCCCGAACTTGCAGACGGCCGTGTTGCTCGGGGTGTACGACAACTGCGGATCGCGAGTCAGGTTCCCGGCCAGAATCACTCGGTTCAGATTGGCCATGACAGCCCTCCACCGTGGGTTTCGGGTCCACGCGGGTCACACATTGTCGGTTGCGGTGTCGGTGCGATCGTCCGGAGCGGGTTCCTCATCCCCGTCCGCCACGGCCACTGTGGTCCGCGGTCGGCGGACAGGCCGCTCGCCTTCGTCGGCCTCCGGGTGGCTCTCCGTCCGACGCTCGGACGGCATGAATTGCTCCATGTGTTCGCGCGTCAGGCCGTCCGCTCGCAGGACAAGCACCCGCAGAACGGACTCCGAGAGCTGGACATCGCGCTCCATGCCGCGAATGCGGGAGGGATCCGCCAGGAAGTACGTGAGCACGTACACCCCGCGTTTCCGCCCGGCGATCTCGTAGGCGAGCTTCCGCTCGTCCCAGCGGCGGCAGAGGACGATCTCCGCCTCGGCCCGATCCATGATGCGCCGGATTTCCTGTTCGGCGTTTGCGAGATCGCCGGCAAACCCCGGGTCAAACAGGAACATGGCTTCATACTGTTTCTTCAACGTCGCACACCTCCAGATTCGGTGGCGGGCGGGTGTCAGGGAGTCGGTTCCGACTCACCCAGGTCCGGCAGCCCGTTGTACTCGTTCATGGCCGCCTCGACGCCTCTCGCCAGCCAGCATTCCACCGCGTCGGCGGCCCGAAGCACCACCTGACGCACGATCGGTTCTTCTGTATCCGCAAAACGTTCGAGAACGTATCGGGCCGGATCTCCGACCGGCCCGCCGATGCCGATCCGCAGCCGGGCGAACTCCTCCGAGCCCAGCCGATTCACGATGTCCGACAGCCCGTTGTGGCTGCCCGCCGAGCCCCGGGCCCGCATCCGCAGCCGACCCAGCGGCAGGGCAAAATCGTCGCTGATCACCAGCAGGTCCGCCAACTCCAGCCGGTGGAACCGCCCGGCGGCCTGAACGGCCTGCCCGCTGCGGTTCATGAACGTGGTCGGCTTCAGCAGCACCACACGCTCCGCACCCACCGCGCCGGAACCGGCCCATCCGTGAAACTGCTCACGGCCCAGGCTCACTCCCCACCGGCCCGCCAACTCGTCCGCCACCCGAAAGCCCACGTTGTGCCGCGTGCTTTCGTAGCGTGGGCCGGGGTTACCGAGTCCGACGATCAGCTTCACCCGATCATGGCCGGGGCGATCAGTCCCCGGACTCCTCCTCTTCCTCCGCCTTCGCCCGTCC
>JAFGJQ010000327.1 GCA_016929015.1 Phycisphaerae bacterium
AGCGCGGCAGCTTCACGGGCGCGGTCGCGTTGCGAAAGGGCTGGTTCGAGCGGGCCGACGAAGGCACGCTGTTTCTGGACGAAGTGGGTGAGCTGCCCCTGGCCGCGCAGGTCCGGCTGCTGCGCATTCTGCAGGACGGAACATTCGAACGCGTCGGCGGCGAGAAGCCGTTGAAGGTCGATGTCCGGATCGTCGCCGCAACCCATCGCGACCTGCAATCCATGGTCGCCGAGGGCACGTTCCGGGCCGACCTGTGGTACCGAATGGCCGTCTTTCCCATCGAGCTTCCTTCGTTGCGCGATCGGCCGGAAGACATGCCGGCGCTGGCTACCCACTTCGCCCTCCGGGCGGCCAAGCGGTTCGGCCTGCCGATCCTCACCCCGACGCCCGAGGACATCCACGTGCTGCTCGCCTATGACTGGCCGGGCAACATTCGAGAGTTGGCTTCGGTCATCAATCGGGCGGCCATTCTCGGCAATGGGCGGAGGCTGGAGATTGCCAAGGCGTTGTGGGGCGCGCCCGCCCCTCCCCGCGCGGCGGCGGAAACACCCCGCGCGGAACCAACCCCGGCCCCGGCGCCCATCCCGGCGCCCATCCCAACACCCGTCCCGCCGCCCGTTTCGCCGGCCACGAAGCAGATCTCGGACTTCCCAACCCTGGACGCCGCCATTGCCAACCACATCGAAACGGCGCTGAAGATGACGCATGGTCGGATCGAGGGCCCGTTTGGGGCCGCAAAGCTCCTCCGCGTCAACCCGCATACGCTGCGGGCACGAATGCGCAAACTGAAGGTGGACTGGAAGCGGTTCCGCCCCCCGCCGTCTTCCGACTGAGCGCGAGCCGGTGCGCTCGGAGCACCGAGCGTGACGGACAGGCCGTACGGCGATATGATCGCCACTCGGTCGCGGCGGGCGACCGCGCAGACGGGAGCAGACCAGGAATGCGAATCACGGGAACATTTCTCGACGAGATCACCCACGACATCCCCAGCCAGAACTGGGGGCCGGAGGAATGGGCGGCCGACTTTGACGTGATGCGCCAGATCGGCATCGACACGGTCATTCTGATCCGATCGGGCTATCGAGAGCAGGCCGTCTTCAACTCCTGGTCGCTCCGGCAGCACCGACCCATGCTTCCGGTGCGCCGGAACCTGGGCCTGCTTTTTCTGGACCTGGCCCAGCAGAACGGCATGAAGCTCCTGTGGGGCATCTACGACCCCGGCGACTGGGCCCAGAACCCCAGACAGGCGTTGGCGATCAATCGCGATTTCATGCACGAGGTGAACGACCAGTTCGGGCAGCATCCGGCCTTCGGCGGCTGGTACCTGACGTTCGAGCTGTCCCGTAACAACCCCGAGCAGGTGGAGCTGACCGTGGCGGCGGGAGACCTGGCCAAGAGCCTGACGCCCGCACTGCCTACGCTGATCTCCCCGTACATCGCGGGCACAAAGGCACCGCCCGGCGTGAAGCCCATCACGCGAGAGCAGCACGAGCAGGAGTGGCGTGCCATTTTCGGGCAGATCCGCTCCTGCATCGACATCGTGGCGTTTCAGGACGGCCACGTGGACTTTCTGGACGCCCCGGACTACCTGATGACGAACCTGCGCCTCGCCCGCGAGGCCGGCCTGACCTGCTGGTCCAACGTGGAGACGTTTGACCGGGACATGCCCATCAAGTTCCCGCCCATTGACTGGCGAAAGCTGGAATTCAAGATCGACGCCGCCCGCGAGGCCGGCGTGGACAAGCTGATCACGTTTGAGTTCTCGCATTTTCTCAGCCCGAATTCCGCGTATCCCGCCGCGCGGACCTTGTTCCGGCGATACTGCGAGCGTTTCGGGCTCGACGTGAAGACCCCCACGTGCTGCGGCCGAGAACATTGAACCGGAAGCGTCATGAGCCAGCCCGCCGAGCGAAACGTTCCCACGGAAATTCGGGCCGCGTGGGCCGGCCTGCCCGTCGCGCATGACGTGGACGTGCTTGTGCTCGGGGGTGGACCGGCCGGCTGCGCCGCGGCCATCGCGGCCGCCCGTGAGGGTGCCCGCACGCTGCTGGTCGAGCAGTTCGGCTTCCTCGGCGGCATGGGAACGGCCGGTCTGGTGCCGGCCTTCTGCCCGTACACGGACCGGCAGAAACCCATCATCCGCGGCATCGCACTGGAAGTCCTCGAAGAAATGAAGGCGGGGATGCCCCACCTGGAGCGCAGTGCGCTGGACTGGGTGCCCATCGACCCGGAACGGCTCAAGGCGATTTACGACCGCCGCGTGGAGGCGGCCGGGGCCCGCGTGCTGTTCCTGACGCAGTTCATCGACGTGGAATCACCGGTGGACGGCGTGGTGCCGGCGGCCATTCTGCACAGCAAGTCCGGATTGCAGCGTGTGCGCGCCCGTGTGGTTGTGGACTGCACCGGCGATGCCGACGTGGCCGTGGCCGCGGGGGCCGCGTTCGAGAAAGGTGACCCGCAGACCGGCGAATTGCAGCCGTGTACGATGTGCTTTGTGCTGGCGGGGATCGACCAGCCGCGGCTGCAGGCGTTCCTCTGGGCGGACAACGCGAGAAACCTGTTGCTCAAGGAGGTCATTGCGCGGGCGAAGGCCGCGGGCGATCTGAACATCGCGGAAGAGGCCGCCAACGTGGCGTACCAGTCGGACAGCACCATCGGGCTGAACTTCAGCCACGTGTTCGACGTGGACGCGACGGACGCCGAGCAGCTCTCGAAAGCTCAGGCGGAAGGACGACGGCTAGTCGCACATCTCACGGAGTTCATCCGCAAGTACCTGCCCGGCTGCGAGCGGGCGTACCTGGTAAGCACCGGCGTGCAGATCGGCGTGCGGGAATCGCGGCGAATCACCGGGGATTACGTGCTGACCCTGGACGATTACCTGTCGCGGCGTTCCTTCCCCGACGAAATCGCCCGCAACGCGTACTACATTGACATCCACCTGTCGAAGAAGGAATGGGAACGCACGCTCGGAGGGCCGGTGGATTGGTCGGACCGCATTCACCAGTATGGCCCCGGCGAGTCGCACGGCGTGCCGTACCGCTGCCTGATCCCCCGCGGCCTGAACAACCTGCTGGTGGCCGGCCGGTGCATCAGCACGGACCGCCCCGTGCAGGGCTCCATCCGCACGATGCCGAACTGCCTGGCCCTGGGCGAAGCCGCCGGCTGCGCCGCCGCCACCGCCGCCCGCGACCACGCCGGCCACGTCCGCGCCGTCCCCATCCAGCCGCTCCGCGACCGCCTCCGCCACTGGGGCGCGTACCTGCCGGATATCTCTGAGTAACAGACCGCCCAGGGAGCCGGGCAGCCGGCGTGATGGTGCATCTGCAGGGCGGAGCAAGCAAAGCATCGCCCCGCCCGTCGGGGGTCGGCGAGCGGGGCGATGAAAAAGACCAACGCGGTGTGAGGGGAATGTCAGGCGCGCTATGCGCTTGGCCCGCTCGCCGCCAGGTTTTGCTCGAAGATCACGAAGTCATCCGCGTCCACGTCATCGTCGTTATCCAGATCGGCGTCGACCTCACACTGGGACGCCGGCGGGTTTTCCGGGCCGCCGAAGCACCGGGCAAACTGGGCGAAGTCCGCGAGGTCCACGTCACCATCGGCGTCGAAATCCGCAGCCCCTATGACCGGGGAGTACTCGTACTCGTACGCGCCCATATCCACGACCGCTACGTCGTCCGCATCTCCATCCACCACGCGCGGGTTGCCGTCCAGATCGTAGTCCCCAATAGCGTACGCGTTGTCACCCGCGTCGACGCAGGGCGAGTCCGCCAGCAGATGGACGTCGCCCGGCTCGTCGTCGGCCGTGCCCCACACGCTGTCCGGGCCGGGACTGGGCGTCTGCACGAACAGCGGATCGGTCGAGATGTTCCCACCCGTGCCCGTCGGATCGGTCAAGCCGGAGTAGTTGTAGGCCGTATTGCCGTACACGCAGTTGTATCGCAGGACCGGCGTGCCCGATCCTTCCTTGTAGATGCCCGACGAGTTGAACGCAACGATCGTGTTGGCGATCGTCGGGGACGAACCTCCGCAGTAGATCCCGCCGCCGGAGGAGGAAGCGGAGTTTTCCGTGATCGTGTTGTTGGCGATCGTCGGGGAGCAGTCAGAGCCGCTGTAGATCCCGCCGCCGCGGTAGCCACCGTGGTTTCCCGTGATCGTGTTGTTGGCGATCGTCGGGGAGGAGCTAGAGCAGTAGATTCCGCCGCCGCCATTGAACAGTACGAAGTTGCCTGTGATCGTGTTGTTGGCGATCGTCGGAGAGGCGTAAGAGCAGTAGACTCCGCCGCCGTAGTAGGAAGCGGAGTTGCCCGTGATCGTGTTGTTGTCGATCGTCGGAGAGGCGTAATAGCAGTAGATCCCGCCGCCGTAGTAAGAGGAGTTTCCCGTGATCGTGTTGTTGGCGATCGTCGGGGCAGCGTAAAGGCAGTAGATCCCGCCGCCATTGGGACTGCTGCCATTACGAATGGTGAAGCCGTCGATCGTGCTGATCTCGTGGCCCGCACTGACCGTGACCACGCGGCCGTCGGCCTGACCGTCCAGAATCGTCACGTTGGCGACCCAGTCGCGCTCAGACAACTGCGTCTCCGTGCCCGCGAAGCCGCCGTAGACGTG
>JAFGJQ010000328.1 GCA_016929015.1 Phycisphaerae bacterium
GGTCGTCCGGAGCGAAGGCCCCCAGCGTCTCGATGCCCGGCCGGCCCTCCAGCCACGCTCCCAAAACCACGCACACCGCACAGATGATGGCGGCCGTCGAGAAGCGGACAACCCGTGCGGCCACCGCGGCCCCGAACACGTTGGCCGCGTCGTTGGCCCCCAGGGCCCAGCCGAGAAACGCCCCGCCGCTCAGAGCGAGCATGTCACACCGTCCTCTTGATGGCCGTGATCCGGACGTGATCCGCCGCGTTTTCGGCCCGGTCGGCGATGTCGCCGATCTTGACGGCCAGGTCGCGCAGGAGGATTTTGTGGCCGGTTTCGAGGTCGGAGGCAAAGACGCGTTCGATGATGCGGAATTCCGCTTCGTCCGCGCGGCTTTCCAGGTCGCCCACGCGGTCGGAAATGTGCACGGCGGCGTTGTAGTTTTCGAAGAGCATGCGGACGGCTTTCACCATTTCCCGAGCGCACGCCTCAACGCGGATGAGAAGCTCCTGATAATCGTTTCGAAGATCGGCAGGGACCTCCGTTCGCTCGAACCGGATGCGGCGGGCGACGGAATCGGCCGCGTTGGCCACGCGGTCCACGCCCTCCAGCATGCGGAGCAGATCACTGCGTGACTCCGGAAAGAGGGCCTTGCCGTACAGCAGGATGGCCGCCTCGCGTCGCGTGTCGTCCGCCCGAGACTCCGCCCGGTGGGTGGCCTTGGCCTTCTCAACGACTTGATCATACGGCGCGCCGGACAGCGCACACTCAAGGCATGCGGTCAGGCAGGCCATGCATTCCTCCACGCACTCGAGGTATCGAGCGATCAGGACCTCCACGGCCTTCTGCTTGCGGCTAAAGAACACGGCACGACTCCAACCGGGGTAACCCCGGGCTCACACGAGAACCCGTGGCGGAAGCGTACTTTGCGCAGGCGTGTGTCGCAACTGCACGAGCAATCAGGGGTTGGCGGAAGCGATTTCCACGGCGTCCTTGCCGCCGCGTTTGGCCCGATACAGCGCCGCGTCTGCCACCTGGAGCAGTTCGTGGCCGGTCTGAACGCGGCTGGCCCGCAGAGAAGCGACGCCTCCGCTCATGCTCACGGGCGCCCCCACGTTCAGCAGCCCTGCCCTCTGACCAAACAGGCGAACCAGGCGCTCAGCCAGGCCCGCGGCGTCGGTCAGAGAAGCGCCGAACAGCAATACCACGAACTCGTCGCCGCCCAGACGAACGCCGATGTCGGTGCTGCGCAGGGTCGCCCGCAACAGCTCTCCCACAAAGACCAGAAGCTCATCGCCGGCCGCATGGCCCAGCGTGTCGTTGACTTGCTTGAAGTAGTCGATGTCCAGTGCGATGACCGCCAGATCCTCTCCCGCCGCGAGCTGCTCCCGGATCAGGTTTTCCAGTTGGTCATCGAGAAACCGCCGATTGTAGAGTTGCGTCAGAGACTCAACCCACGTTTCCTTGCGGGCCTGGTTCAGCATCGCCTCGATGCGGCGGGTCCGGGTTGCCACCCGGGTCTGCAACGTGCTCTCCAGTGCATCCGCCCGCGACTCCGCGTGCCGGAGCCGATCCGCCAGTTCCTGAACGGCACGCGCGAGCTCGCCCAGCTCATCGCTGCGCGAGGTCGGCAGGCCCTTTGCACCATCCTCGTCCGGGTCCGCCGAATGGCGAATCAGCGCGGACAGCGGCCGACCCAGGGATCGACGCGCCCACCCCAGAACCGCCAGCGCCGTCATCACCGCCGCCGCACCGGTCACGAGCAAAAAGCGTATGATCCCCCCGGCGGCCATCGGAATGCCGTCCGCCAGCGCCAGCACCACAACGTGACCGATGGCCGCATCCTCCGGCCCCTTGCGTACGGGCGCGGCGATGACATGCACGTCCCGATCCACACCCGCTACCCGCAACGTCTGACGGGCCGTCGATGCATCCGGATCGCCAAGCTCGTCCAGACCCCCCACGCCCACCCCTTGCGGGGCCTGTGCCACGATCCGACCTCCGCGATCCACCAGGAGGGCCGCCACGACCTCCGGGTTCTGGAGCATCGCCCAGGACCAGCGTCGGAACTGCTCTGCCATGCGGGTGGCGTCTGCAGACGCGGACTGCTCGTCCTGACCCCCGATGACAGACGTGCCATTTGCCTCGGCCACCTGGTGGGCACCGATCTGTGCCCAGACGCGGATGCGTCCGAGATACTCGCGCGTCCGCCCGGCGTCGCGATCCACCTGATAAAGCACCAGGGACACCAGACCGCACGTGGAAGCGGCCAGAAAGGCCGCCAGTGCGATTCTGGCGGGAATGGAGAGCCCGGTCCGAGTGTTCATCGGTCTCGACTCCTTGACGACCGCGCAGGCCAAAAGCCCGGTCCGCGCAGCCGCATGCGGTTTCTATCGGCCGTTACCGGGTGGTGTTGCAGTACTGCTTCGAGAGTGCATCCCGAAGCGACGCACGGTCGACCGCCTTCCTAAACGGTGTCCCACAATGGTGTTACGGTGAATCGCCGCAGGGCAGGCCGGGGGATGGCGTTTCGCGCGTTTTCGAATACTCGCCATCTCGTGGTTATCAGTCCTTCGAAATGGAAGGGGCGAGCACATCCGCACGGCGTCGCTGTGGCCGCCGCGAGTCCCATTGTTGAACTTCCGTGGAAACCCCGCCAGAATGCCGCCCGGTGCGGCCGGCCGTAGCGGGTTGCCGCGGGACCCTTTGCCACCCGACCGTGCCCGGGGCAACCGGGGTGGCCGGACGAAGAATCGGTAAGCGAAAGAACACCACCATGACCATCACGCAAACGCTTTCGGAGTGGGCCAGCGGGCTGCGATTTGAGGACCTGGACGCGCCGGCCGTCGATGCGGCCAAGCGATTCCTCTACGACTCCATCGGCTGTGCCCTGGGCGGATACCAGCAGGAGGACTGCGAGCGGCTGCTGCACCACCTGATGGAGATGGGCGGGGCCGATCATTGCACGTGCATCGGCAGCGGGCACCGCACGTCGGTGGTGAGCGCGGCCTTGTTCAACGCCCTGGCCATCCGCGCCATGGACTACAACGACATCTACTGGAAGGCCGATCCGTGCCATCCGTCGGACATCATTCCCGCGGCCACCAGCATCGCGGAGTGGAAGGGGCTGTCCGGCCAGGAGCTGATCGTCGGCATCGTGCTGGCCTACGAGATGGAGATGCGCTATTGCGAGGCGGGCGAGCCGGGCGTTCGGGAAAAGGGCTGGCACCACGCCACGCTCACCGCGTTCGTCTCGCCGATGGTCGCGGCCCGGATGCTGAGGCTGGACGCGGCACGGATGCAGCACGCCATCGGCATCAGCGCGTCGCACTCATGCACGCTGGGGGCCGTGACTGCCGGCAAGCTGACCATGATGAAGAACACAGTGGACCCCATGGCCACCCAGGCGGGGGTTCAGGCCGCTTTGCTGGCGGAGAAGGGCTACTCCGGCCCGGAGCACGTTGTGGACGGCAAGGAGGGCCTGACCCACTGCTATGGGCCGAAGTGGCACCTGGACCGGCTGACGGACGGGCTCGGCAAGGGTTACAGGATCGTCGAGTGCGGCATGAAGTTCTATCCGATCGAGGCGCTCTCGCACTCACCGACGACGGCCACGCTGAAGCTGGTGCACGAACACGACATCAAGCCCGCCGACGTGAAGGAAATCCGGGTGGAGACCATCGCCCGGGCGGCGGACATTCTGTCGGACCCGGCCAAATACCGGCCGAAGTCGAAGGAGACGGCCGACCACAGCCTGCCATACTGCCTGGCCGTCTCCGTCGCGGATCGGCAGGTCACGCCGCGGCAGTTTGAAAACACCCGCATCCAGGATCCGGCCCTGCACCCATTGATGGACGCCGTGAAGGCGGTGGCGAACCCGGAGTTTGAATCCCTGTTCCCGGCCAAGCAGCCGTCGCGGGTGACCATTACGCTCAAGAGCGGGCAATCGTTCAGCGAGCGGGTGGACGTGCCCAAGGGCGACTACCGCGACCCGGGCTCGATGGAGGACATCGAGGTAAAGTTCAATGCCCTGGCCGGTGGGAAGTTCTCCGACGCACGCTGCCACCGGATTCGCGAGACAATCATGGGGCTGGATGGGCTGAAGAACTCCGCCGAACTCATGAAGCTGCTGGTCGCGGACCGGTGAGATCTCCGGACTGCACATTGGTGCCCAAAGTCGTCAGGCCGTGCTTGCCTGCAAGTGGCGGATCAACTGAGGGAGCACGTCGTAGCGGCTGAGGCGCAGTCCCACGGCGCCTCCGCCGGGATGGAGTTCGACGAACTCCGGGACCGGCGCCAGGCCGAACCGGCGATAGAACGCGGCGCGGATGAACTGCTTGACGTCGTCCGGGGCCGCCCGCTGCGCGTCCACGTGAACCTGGAAGTAATCGCCCTGCCCGGCCGCATTGACGCGGACGGCCACTGCATCGCAACCGAAGGCTCGCTTCAGCATGGCCTCGGCCAGGTCGATCAGGGCCAGGCCGCGGAAGAAGCCGGACCCTTCCAGCCGCTCGAACGCGGGCGGATCGTGCTCTGACAGCGACTCGTCGTCCAGACCGCGGTTGAAATCAACCGGCGACGCGCCGAATTGCTCGAGCCATCGGTTCAAACGAGCGGGCCCCGCGGCGTCACGCTCCCACGGCTGCTCCGTCTCCATCTCCGCCCAGCTCGGGAGCCGATCGGGGTCGATATCCACGCTGCGGTCGCCGCATTGGGACCGCGTGACGCAGTCGATCCACTCGTCCGGATGATGAAGCAGGTGGAAGTTTTTGGCCATTTCGCCGAACAGGTACGCCACCATCGCCCGCAGAGGAACGCCCTGCTCCTCCACCACCGCGCCGGAGGCGGTCGTCCGTCGCAGCACGGGATTGCGCCAGCCGGCGAAGAGTGATTCCAGCGCGGCGTCCGCCTTGGCGCGGGCTTCCGGCGGGTCCAGTCGCAGGGTTTCCGCAAGCTGGGCGACGTACCATTCCCGACGGGCATCCACCTGCCGTCGCAGATCCTCCTGCGGGGCCAGCAGCGGCAGGCGTCGCAGAACGGAGCAAATCCAGGCGCGGCTGTCGCGGCTTAACCGGCCGTCTTCCAGCAGATCGCCCTCGATGGGGTGGAACAGGTCGGTGTCCAGCGGCAGTTTCAGCAGAATGGCCGCCAACTCCGCGGCCTTGCCGGTCATCTTTCGCATTTCGCCTGCCGTCAGCGGGCCGGGGCCCGTTCCCTCGCCATAGGCACCCCACGACCATCGCCAGGCCGCCCTGTCGCGCTCCACGCTGTAGGGAAACAGGATGCGGAAGCGATCGGTCGGCACGGGGTAGGTGCCCATGATCCGGTAGTTGTCCCGGGGGTTGGAGGAAATGAGCGCACCCTGCCCGGCGCGGCCCTTCTGGATGGTGGCCTGGTCCAGCGAGCCGGCCCGCACGCCGGTGCCGTACTCCGCCTGGCAGGCCAGATGCACGAGCAGGTCCGGCGGAACGCCGAGGTCGAACAGCCCGTTCATCGCATTCTTGACGGCCACCGTCACCGCGGACGAACTGGAGAAACCGCCCTGCGGGATATTCCCCGTGGAGACCAGGCGCAGGCCGCGGAAATGGTCGCGGCCGAGGCATTCCTGCACCTTCGCGCCCAGGTTGCCGGTCCGAAGCGTCCGCATGGATGCGATGGCGTTGCCGACCAGGGCAAACGGGCGCCGCATGTTGCTGCTCACCCACAGTGAGGGCGGCGGCAGCGGCAAGCCCTTCTTTCGCCTTTGTTCCAGTTCCTCATCACTGAAGTAGCCGAGCGAAAGGAGCACGCTTTCGCTCATGCGCGTGCCGAATGCCTCGTAGGCGTGCAGATCGGAGATGCCCTCGCCGGGATACATGACGTCGTCGTCGGACGGGATGTAGTTGATGCTCTCGCGGTATTCCGGCGTCATCGGATACAGGTGGATTCGCCGGTCGTCCGCCTCTTGCGCCAACACTACGATCTGCTCGTTGCCCGCGGCGTTGCCCGCGGCGTTACCCGCACCGATGGGCATCTGCCAGGCCGGGCCGAAGAACCGCACCATGTCCGGGTGCATGAACGCGATCCGCAGCCGACCGCCGGCGATCCCGATTCCGACGGGCTGATCGGGCCGGAACGCAAGCCGCTCCTTCAAGACGGCCGCCGCCAACTCCTGCAACTGGCGCGTGATGGATGCGACCTGGCCGGGCGGACGGTCCGCCGCGATGGCGCGGGCCGCCGCGTCCACCTCCAGCTCCTCCGGGAACAGCAGCCCGCGGGCGGAGGCCAGCATGCCTTCCAGCAGGGCCAGATCCATCGGTTGCGTGACGTCGGAGCAGAGCAGGTCGTACTCCGGATCGGCCGGCGTGGTGGTGATGGTGCGGATGTCGCCTCCGGCCCGACTGATGGCCTCGACGACGTCGGTCAGGTAGTACTGGCCCTGGGCGTTGTCGTTCGTAAGGCTCTGGAGGTGTCGCAGCAGGCGGGTCGCCCGAATCGCGTAGAGCGGGCAGTTTCCCTCCGTCAGGTCCAGCAGGGCCTGCCGGGCGGGTCCGTCGGCCTCCGCCGCGATGTCCCGCTCTTCCAGGATGCGCAGCACGCGCCCGTTGTCGCCCCGCAGAACGCGACCCTTGCCACGGTTCTTCGGCGGCTCGTAGCGGGCACTGAGAAACGTCAAATCCGCCTCGGCCCCTCCGGCGCGGTGCGTGTCCCACAACCGGCGGAACACGGACGGCGGCACGATGCGATCTCCCATGGTGATGATGAGCAGCGGGTCGGCCTGTTGCAGCTCGGCGACGCTGAACGCCTCATACGCCGCGAACGCCGTGCCGCCCGCCGGGTTGTCCGAGCGAACGTATACGTTGTCCGGGCCCAGGGCGGCCGACACGTCCTCGTGGCGATAGCCGACGAGGCAGATGACCGGCGACGGGCTGACGCGGCCGAACGCATCAATGGAGTGACGGGCCAGCGGCGTGCCGTGGACGGGCTGAATGCACTTGGGGTCCTTGCCGAAGCGCGTTCCCTTGCCGGCGGCCAGAATCACCAGCACCGGCGATTCCGTGATGAATCCGCCGTGGAGGGCCAGGCCCTGCGGGTTGAGAATTTTGTCGGGGCTCAGCGCGACGGCGTCCCGAAGGGAACGGCTCGACGGAGTTGGACCTAATTGCGGCGGTTTCATGCTGTTCGTTCCACGCTCACTCCGGCCGCGACACCGGGCCCGCCCAAGGCCTAACCCGTCACGCCGGTAGTTCGTGGCGATTCTACCCGTGTGCGAATCGGCACGGTAGACGACCGGGCTTGCCTTCCGGCCGTCCGCACCCCATGCTGACAAGCCGAGCGGAAGCCGCCCAGGCGGCACGACGGAGCGATCGCGATGCGAGAACGGAGTCCCACGGCATCCCCGGCCTTCTCTTTGATCGAACTTTTGATCGTGGTGTCGGTGATCGCGCTGCTGCTGAGCATGCTGGCGGGTTCCCTTCGGCGGGCGCGTGACGCCGCGAAGTTTGCCGTCTGCGCGAGCAATCTGCGGCAGTTGTGCACGGGGGTCTACCTGTACGCGGAGGATAACGACGGCTTCATCCCGCGCGGCCCGGATGCGGACCATCCGTTCGATTTCGCCGCGGCGCCGTTCGGGACGAACCAGATCTGGATCGGGGAGGCGACCGCGTCCAGCCATCCGCGCCGGCACACCGGGCTGGGACTGCTGCTCAAGACCGTTGCACCCGTGCCGCAGATCTTCTTCTGCCCCGGCGACGATTCGTCGGACCAGGTGAAAGAGCTGCCGCGTGTCAACACGGAGTTCGACGCCTACAGCTCGTACTTCTATCGACACCTGGACATGCTGCCCGAATCCGCCGCGTCGGGCCGGCTGGGCCGGCTCGGCGTCAACGTGGTTGACGGGAATCGCGTGCCGGTGGAGGCGCTGGCGCTGGACCGCAACACGTTCGGACCCGCGGAGTACGGGATGCGCCGGGCAAACCACAAGGCCCGGCGCGCACAGGTGCTGTATCGCGACGGTTCCGTCCAGCGGTTCAACAATGCCGGCGGCGGACTGTCGCTGGGACCTGAGTGGTTCGCGGATTTCCCGCATTCCGTCGCGGCCGCGCTGGACCAGCTTTTCATCAACGCGGATTTCGCCTTCCGCTCCGGCCACCCCGCCGCCGCGCCGCGCGTGGCGACAGCCGCGGGAAAGCCCGTTGAAATGGGCTCCCCATGAGCAAGGGGAATGGAATGATTTATGCGTCCAACCAACCGGCCGTAAACGGCCGGCCTACGGGCACGCTTCGCGGGAACGCCCCGTGAACGGGGCAAGGAACCTCTGGACCGCCTCGATGGCAACTCGGTTCTGGCCCGGGGAGGTCAACAGTCCGCCGGCGGCCGGTCTGTGAACCCGGACAGAACCGGCCGCTCAAAGCAAGCGCTTGGCTAACACTGTCCTGCTTGAATCACCTCAGGCGGTGGCGGGGCCGGGGCAGGGATGTTGGGCAGGGAGGCGGAACACGACGTTTCGGTAGACGAAGAACTTCCCGAGGAAGCTCAGGCCCTGGATGGCCACCATCGCGAGAACGTAGTGCAGGCCGAGGCACGAGTGAAGCAGCAGAAACGCCGCGTACTCGCCGGCGCGGAAACTGATCGCGGTCAGGCCGTGTAGGGCAAGCTGACCGCGGGCGGAACCGGTGTGCGCCACGAAAACGGCGTATCGCATGGCCGCGAAATTCACGAGAAACGTGACGACTAATGCAACGGCGTAGGCCGCGTATGCAGGCACGCCGGCCAGTTCGTGCAGCCCGATGGTCAGTCCGAAGCTGAGCAGCGCGCTGACCACGGCGAGCAATCCGAACCGCCCGAACGCGGCCGCAAGCCGCGGCGGCGGCGTGCGTGCGGCACTGCGAGTGGGCGAGTCCGATTGGGCCGGGCGCAGAACAAACAGTTGATTCGCACCGAGCAGGAATCGGCGTGAGTGGATCAGATCAAGCCCGGCGTTTGTCGCCAGTTCGCGCAGCGCCGGTTCGTCGAGAAGAGCATGGTGCTCCTCGGCAGCCTCGCGGCTGAACAGACCCACGGCGGCGCCCAGATCGTGAACACGGCGCCACGCGGGATGGGGAGTGGTCAGCACGATCCGGCCGCCGGGATTCAGGTGGGCGGCCAGGCGGGCCAGCCAGTCACCCGGGTCGTCCACGTGCTCGATGACGGCCAGCGCCACGATCACGTCGAAGCCCGGCAGCGTCCGGCCGTCTTGGAACTCGTCGAGCGTCAGGAACGTGTGCTCCGGATAACGGCGGCGGGCAAGACGGAC
>JAFGJQ010000329.1 GCA_016929015.1 Phycisphaerae bacterium
ACCGACGCACACCAGCAATCACCCGGTCCCGTCAGGATCCGTGGCGACCTTACGCCCATGACGCCACCTCGTTGCGGATCTTCCGTCGGCTGAACCAGATGAGCACGAACACGGGCAGCGCACAACCCCAGAGAATGCCCACAACCACGCCGAACACGAAGCCGGCTGTCATGATCGCTTCCATTCCCGGCACCGGGCCGCTGCCCGTCTGTTTCTGCATCTCTTCCATCAATTCCCGCGTCATGTGCAGCCCGACGAACGTCCCAACGATCACCCAGAAAATCTTGATTACGGCCCACCCCCTCAGCAACCCGATGGCGTGGCCGTGGCATCGAACGAGGCCGATGCCCCCGGCCAGCAACAGAGCCGCTATCGCGAGCATGAAGAGAGAAGTCGCCACCGGATACGGATTCACTTTCGCAGCCTCCTCCATCGCTGCCTGCTGCTGCGGCGGCATGAGCGAGGCCAACCATTCGTTGAACACGGGTGAAAGGATCCCCCAGACACCGCCCAGTATGCCCAGCCCGCCGAACACGATGCAGATGATGCCAAGCACCTTGGGCCATGATGTGGGCTGGGCCGGTGCCGGGTATGCCGTCGGGGTCAGGGGTGGTGCGAAATGCTGCTCGTGATGTTCCATCGGTGGGATCCCTGCCATGTCTGCCTCCTCTCTCGTGTTGTCGCTCGTTGCACCTCGGTCCGGTGCGATTGGTGAAGCCGCACCGCGAGGCACCCTCACCGCGACACCCGGTGCCATTCGAACTTCTCGGCCCGGCGGCGGCCGCGGACTTCGCCCTCCAGCCGGGCGGCCAGTACGTCTCCGGCGCGCCAGTAGAGAATGCGCACGGGGTAATCGTGGTCGGGATCCTCAAACACGGCTCGCCGGTCCTCCTGGGCGACCAGTTTGAACTCCGACTCCCCGCGGCCGCGGGAATTGGCGATGTAGTAGATGCCGTCGTCTCGCTGCTCGATCCGCAGGTACTCGAAGAACACCGTCCGCCCGTTGGCCACGACGCGGTTCAGGCCCAGCATGGTCCCGCCCGCGGCGGCGATCCAATGCTCCTCCTGCCGGCCGCCATCTTCATCCTGACCGGCCCATGAGCCCACCATCCAGTCGAGCGACTGCAGGGCCGGGTCGGCTTCGGCCGGCGTCACATCCGCCGCCCGCGGGTCCAGGCACCCGGCGGCGCACAGCAGTCCAGACGCCAGAACTGTTCGAATCACGCGTTGCGTCCCCATGAAAAGACCTCCACTCACCTTATTTTGCCGACCAGCAGCGTGCGATCGTCGTCCGCGGGCCGGCCGGCCGCGAACTCGTTCACCGCGGTCAGAATCGCCCGAATCAACTCGTTGACATCCGCCCGGCACAGTTCGATCGCTCGATCCACGCCTTCCAGCCCGAACATGTCGTGGGCGGGATTGAACGTTTCGGTAATGCCGTCTGTGAAGAACACCACTTGGTCGCCGCGTACCAGCGTGTGCGACGCTTCACCGAATTCCGCGTCCGCATCGAGGCCCAACGGCAGGCCGCTCGCGCCTTGCAGGGAGAGCACGCTGCCGTCGGCGCAGCGCTTGACCCGGGGTGGCGGGTGCCCGGCGTTCGAGTAGACCAAATCGCGGCTTCGCGGATCGTACACGCCGTAGAACGCGGTGACGAACGTGCCCATGCCCGTCGTGTAGCGTTCGCTCAGCCGGCGATTAATGTAGCCCAGCGTAACGCCCGGACGCTCCGGCAGGCCGGGAAATGAATGCGTGATGCTGTGGGTGATCGCCATCACCACGGCCGCAGGCGTGCCGTGCCCGCTGACGTCCGCCACGAGGATGCCCCATCGCCCGTCCGGCAGCGGGAAGAAGTCGTAGTAGTCACCCCCGGCCGATTTGGACGTCTCATAATGGACGGCCAGGTCCATCGTCTCGATTTTCGGCAATGCCGGGGGCAGCAGCTTTCGCTGGATGTCACCGACGACCCGCAACTCCTTGTCCAGCGCTTCGTACGCCTCACGTACCTGCGAGGAGAGCACCAGGCTCTGGGCGGCCCGGCCAAACAGGTTCGCCCGCCAGACGTCGTCGGCCAACTTGTGCCGGTCAAAGCCGCACGGCTGGGCCCGCGTCAGGACTACCATGTTCAACGCCACGCCCTTGTCGTACAGCGGCAGGGCGACCAGCGAACGCTGCCCGGTGAGGTACTCTGCGGCGGGGTCGTCGGGGGATACGGTGAAGTCGTCGAGAATACGCGGCTCGTCGCCGTAGAGGAGCTCTCCCAGCAGCCCACCTTCCAGCAGCGGGAGCCGGTCCTTTTCCTTCCAGGGGTTCACGTCGTGCGCCCAGGTTGTGCTGCGCGTGATGCGAAACTTCGGGGGTGCCAGGTCGCGGCGGCTCAGGGAAATGCTGCGGTCGAAGTGGAGCAGGTCGGCCACCCGCTTGCGGTAGGCCTCCACCATGGCCTGCGGGTCCGTATGCAGGCTCATCTCCCGCATGGTTTGCACGACCTGGGCCAGACGCCGCTGCCAGTCGGGCTTGGCCGGTCCGGTTTCGACGGCTTCCTTCGCCATGGCTGCGAGTTCCCATCGATGCGTCGAGCGGGCCCGGCCACGCCGGGCGATCCTCGTGTGGCAAGCATACACCAGCATCGTCCGGCCGTCGATGCGGGTGGTCCATTCGGAATTCTGGCGCGCCGGGATTCGCAATTGGTGAGAAAGGGTTGGTGACCCCGGCGTGGACCGTGTGTTGACTCACCGGGACACAAGCAAGCCAACCGGCCACGCCGGGAATCACCAAGGGGAAGCCTGGGGGGCGAATTCCGAACGGCCACTGAGCCTGGAATCCGCCGAGCCAGAGCAGAATTCTTCTGGAGCAGGCGGCATGGACCGCCCAAAAACGATCTTGAATCCTCCCAGACCGGCCAGGTCCTCTTCGAAGTCCTCGTCGCGTTCGTTGGCGTCGAACCGCTCCGGTGGGCACTCGCCGTTGTTGTTCGTGTTGTTCTGATCGCGCAGGAACTCCACGGATTCCCAGCTCATGTTCTGGTAATACAAAGCGACCTCAACCGAGGTCGCCGCCGCGGGGATGTTGTAGGCAGCAGCGTCCCGATATTGCCCATCGGCACAGAAAGCCCCGACGGGTCTCCCCCCAAAGCTCGAGAAGGGTTCCGGCGTATATCCCCGCGGCGGGATTCGGTTGTTCGTACAGATCTTGTCATTCGGCACAGAGTGGGACGACGGTCCCAGGTCCACGTCCACGAGGGACGCGATGTTCGTGTCGAAGCCGGACATGGCGCTACGAATCCCCGCGCCTTCCTCATGCGAAACGGCGTCCTTGGCCGGGTCGTGCGCGGCGGACTCCCCTGCGCGAACGGCACACAGGCAGCATAAAGGACGAGGAAAGGTACGAGAACTCAACAGATCGCTTCTTGCGAATCGCACGAGCTGTCCGATGCCCCTCCCGAAAGACCCAAGGCGGAACAGCATGTGATTGCCATACGACATGATGGTGTCCCTCACTCGCACGTGGTATTCATAGTACCCGGACGTTCAGACCGACAGTGGCATGTTAAGACCGTTCTTATGAGGTCTCTGCGAGAAGGGAACGAACCGGCTCGCGCGGCCGGACGCTTCCGCGCGAAGCGTACAGAAAAGTGCCAATCGGCGGCGAGAAGCACACGCTTCTGTTGCCGTCGCGGACAGGCGAAAGGTAACCTGTTGTGGAAGCGATACAGTCCCCGTGGCGTTGCTGAGGGTGGCCCACGCCGCGTGATTGCGGGTACCCGCAGCCTGCTGCCGGCGGCATGTCCGCATTGCTTCCGTCCGGCCTGAGATTGATCCAGCGGGGGTTGAACCGCTAGAATGAACAGCGTCATCCTGTCACGTGGGGTTGAGCGTTTCAGCCGGTTTCACTTGGGCGGAGGGGCAGACTCCGTGAGATCTCGCATTTCACGAGCTTTCCAATCTGTCTGCACGCGTCGCCCGCACTGCCAGATGAAATGCTTGGCCGTGATCCCGTTGCTGCTGCTGTGCGCGTGGTCTGGCGAGGGTCCGCCGGGGGTGATAGACCCGAGTTTCGTGATCCATGTCGACGCCCGGGGCGATGCTGGAGTGCGTCGGACCGATCCAGGCGGGGACGGCCCGATCGACCCGGGTCAGCACCGCCTGATCGATCTTCGCGAGATGACCATTGGAATCTGGAAGCCGGTTGCGCCGCAGATCGACGTGTTCACGGGGATCTACCAGAACAGCGGTGAGTTCTTTCGGTTGGACGTTGTGCTGGATGGGCTGGTGAACCCGCCGGGCGACGTGGATCCGCAGTCGTTCGACCCCTTCCGATACGGGAATCACCCCATATTCGGGTTCATCGACGTTGACGTGGATGAGGAGGCGGGAACGGGGGGCGAGTTGGAGGCCCCGGAATACCGATACTTTGGGAATGCAGCCCGGTTCGGCGGGTGGGTGAGTCTGCCGCATGCTCCGGATCGGATGGCGGCGGACGCGTCCGCATTTGACGGCGATTTCACCACACCTCCGTTTGTGGAGCGCAGCGGCGAGGAATTCCACCTGGCCCTGCTGGGACATCTCTTTGGTCCGGGCGACATCGTGGAAATTGTCGGGGACGGAGACCTGGTCTTTGAGGCGGATGAAGTCTGGAACATCCAGGCCGCGTGGTTTCACCGCGCGCACGGATACGAGCCGTTCAGCCTTGCCATGGGCGGGGCCGTGCCGGGCGAGTACGCCCCGCGCTGTCCGCTGCGGTTTGCCCATGATGCGGCGAATGATGTCACCACCGTGTCACTCGTTTTTCCGCGCAAGAATCAGGGGGCCGCACTGATGATGGGGCAGCCACCGGAACCGTCAAACGGCGATCCGTCAGACCAGTATTCCGTGAAGGAAGCGTTGCTGGATTTGCACGATAGTGCCGTGTTCCTGACCCAGTTTCCCACGGGGTGGCCGGAGGAGGAACTGATCATCGACTGGGCGCAGTGGGACCCGGACGGGCCGAAGGACCATCTGAACCCGACGGAGTGGCGAATGTATGCCCTCCTGGGCACCAGCTACACGGCCCCCGACCCGGACGGGGCCCTTTTCGTCTGGACGGATGTCTGGCCGGGGCCGGTGCGAGGTGACGTCGACGGCGATGAGACGGCCGACGAGGGCGACAAGCTGCTGATCAGCCAATTCACGGCTGCCCACGACGCGGATGACGGTCTGGTGGACGGGCGTGTGAGCATTCCCGGATTCGGCCCGGATTTCCGCGTGTTTGACGTGAACCACAACGGAGGTGTGGATATACTGGACGAATGGCTGGTCAGCAAGCCGAACGACCTGGACGACAGCGGATCTGTGGACCTTGCGGATTTCGCATGGCTGCAGACGTGCCTGTCCGGGGAGTTCGTACCGTACGGTCCGCTGCTCTGCGGGCTGGCGGACGCTGATTTGGATGGGGACGTGGATGCACAGGACGCCGTTCGGCTCATCGACGTGATGACCGGGCCGGGCGGGGGATGACGGGACATGGATCGGGACACAGCCACACGTGGCAGGTCAATCTGCGCCGCTCTCCGGGCGTGGCCGGCCGTCCGTCCGGGCGAAAGGGCGTTCACGCTCCTCGAGCTTCTGGCAGTGGTCGCCATCATCACGCTGCTGCTGGGCATCCTGCTGCCGGCGCTCGGCAAGGTGCGAGGGCAGATGAAGACGCTTCAGTGCTCCTCGAACCTGCGAAGCGTTTCGTTTCAATTCCAACTTTTTGCGCAGGGCGAGCGGCCGGGCGGCCGAGGCGATAGTGATCAGTCCGGCCGGTCCCACTTCTCGATTGATGATTTCCAGGAAAGCCTTTATGGCATTGACGAGTTCTGGGACGTGCCGGACCAGAATACGGCGGTTCTGTCCGCCCAAAAGGAATTGATGCTGTGCCCGGCGGGGCCTGCCCGGCTGCGTAAGAGTCGGGGGTTGCCCTGCGGAACGGGTGCCGTCGATCCGCTGCCGAACGTATCGGTGGCCCTGAACAAGCGGCTGCACCAGGCGGTTGTTTTATTCATGGGCAGACCTGTGCTGTCCCCGGTGGCCGCCACCCATGTCCGGGCCAACGTGCTCAACCATCCCCACGTGCCTCTGGCCCTGGACGTGGACGGCCGACTGGCCGCATCGCGCGGCGTGGCTCCCTTCTACGTGGCCCCACCTCTGCCGGACGTGGACGATCCGTACGCGGACGGGCGGTACTGGATGCCCGCGGCGCGGCATGCCGGCCAGGCTTGCGTGGCCTTTGTGGGCGGGCACGTGCTCAGAAGCCGCCGGCCCGAGGCGGAGTCCTGGGACTGGAAGTACCAGGCCGACGTCGGGAACTGACGCGCGGCGCCGGGAGCCGAGAGAATGAGTCTGCAGCGGCGCCTGACCTACCTGCTGACGGCCTTCGCGGCCTTTGCCCTCGCGGCCACCTTCGGCACCATCTACGGAATCCAGCTCCACGTGGACGATGCGATGATCGAGTTTCAGCGGTCGCTCGACCAGGCGCACTGGCTGGCCGGGCTGAGCATTGACCTGCGTGATTACGAGCTGGATCTGCGCGGCGCGGTCGAGGGGCGTTGGCCGGTGGAGTCGGGTCGGCTCGACCGGTGGATGTCGCTGGCCGGTCGTCTGGAGGAAGCGAGCCGCTATGTTCCGGAGACGCCGGCCGCGGCCCGGCTCGCCGAGCTGACGGAACAGTTCGAGGACGCGTCCGGGCGGTGTGTGGCGGCGCTTCGCGCCGGTCAGGCGCCGGAGGCCGAGACTCTGTATGCCACGATTGCGCAGGACACGCTGCCCGATCTGGAAGACTCGCTGCGTGCCCTGACCGGCCTGATGGACTCGAACCGGAATGCATCGCTGGGCAAGCTCGTCGCCACGCAGACGCAGATTCTGTGGCTTTCCCTTTTGATCGGTGTGTCCGGCGCTGCCCTGGTCGCCGTGGGCGTGGCCCTGATCCGGCGCTGGATCATGCTGCCCCTTCGCGACCTGCACCGGGCCACGCTGGAGTTCGGGCAGGGCCGCCTGGACCACCGGGTGCAGCGCCCGGGACCGGCCGAACTGGGGGCCCTGGGGCGGGCCCTCAACCACATGGCCGATTCGCTGCTGGTCGCCGAGGCGGATCTGCGGATGTCGGAGGCGAAGTACCGGTCCCTGTTTGAGAACCTGCGGGACGCGGCCATCCTGTGCGACGGGGAGGGCCGGGTTCTTGAGTGCCATGACGGTGACACTCATCTGCTGGGTCCGGCCGTTCCCGGCAGCATGGGCCGGGCGATCACCGAGGTCTGGCCGCATTGGTCGGAGGCGGACCTCGACTGGAAGGCGTTGATCTCCCAGGTGCTGCGGGACGATGGTCAGGTTCGCCGAAGTGACGTGCCGCTGCCCCGAGAAGAAGAGGCGGACGAGGCGGCCCTGGTCGATCTGATCGCCTATCCCGTCGTTTTCGGAAGTCGTCGATGTGTTGCGATCATTCTGCGTGACGTAACCGAGCGGGCACGGCTCGAACGCAAGGTTCGCCAGGCGGAGACGATGGAGGCCACGGTCACGTTTGCCCGCGGCGTGGCGCACGACTTCAACAACCTGCTGACCAGTGCGATCGGCAGCCTCTCCCTCATGCGCGAGAAACTGGGGGAAGGGCTCGCTCGCCGCAGACTGGAGCGAGCGTTGCAGGCGAGTTGGCAGGCGGCCCGGTTGTCGCGCAAGCTCCTGTCGTTTGCCAGCCGCGGGCCGGGTCGGCCGGAGGTGCTCTCGCTGCCCGAGACCGTTCGGCTGATTCTCGATTCGTTGGACGAGGAGTTCCTGCGCGAGATTCGCCTGCACGTTGATACGGAGGACACCGCACCGGTGCGCATCGATCGGGATCAACTCACCCAGATCGTGCTCAACCTTGTCATCAACGCGCGCGAGGCCATGCCCGAAGGCGGCGATCTTTGCGTGTCGGTTCGCCCTGCCCGGCCACCGGCCGATCGTCCGGACACCGGGCCGCCGACGCACGCGCTGTTGTCCGTGTCCGACACGGGCTGTGGTTTGAGCCCCGACGCGCGCCGGCACCTGTTCGAGCCCTTCTATACGACCCGGCAGGGGACCGAGGGAAGGCGGCGAGGCATGGGGCTGGCCATCGTGTTTGCCGCCGTGCAGGGGGCCGGCGGATTCATCGACGTGGAAAGCGAATTGGGCGCCGGCACCCGGTTCCACGTGTACCTGCCGCTCTGCTCGGAGGCGCCGGTCGCTGCGCCACGGCTCGTGCCCCGCGCGGCCGTCGATCACCAGGGGCATGGGCACATTCTGGTGGTGGATGACGAGTCGCCTGTGCTGGAGTTGTGCGTCGACGCGCTTTCTTCGTGGGGATACTCGGTGGTGGCGGCACGGTCCGGCCGCGAGGCCGAGCAGGCCGCTGCCGGTCGTCCCGACGGGACGCCATTCGCCCTGGCGCTTCTGGACCTGGGTCTGCCCGACGCCGACGGTCTGGAGGTTGCGCGCCGGCTTGTGGCGCTGGACTCACGACTGCGAATCATCCTGAGCACCGGCCTGGACGAGCGCGTCCTGCCGGCGGACCTGGAGCCCTACGTCTGCGCTCAGCTCGTCAAGCCGTTTCATCTGAGCGCCCTGGCCGCTGCCGTCTCCGCCGCCATGGAGACGCACGTTCGCATCTGAGCCGGGCAAATCGAGACGAGCCGCACGCCGCGTGTCCAGGCATTGTCATTCAGATGGAGTCGGCCGGCGGAGTGACGGAGAGCATGAAGCCCCGGCCGCGGACGGTATGAAGCAGGCGGGAGTAGAGCCCGCCTTCGAGCTTGTTGCGCAGGTAGTTCACGTACACGTTCAGCACGTTGCTGTCGTCTTCCGTGTCGGCCCCCCAGATATCCTGGAGAAGGGCCGAGCGGGTCAGCACCTCTTCCGCGTGCCGCATGAAGCAGACGAGCAGGTCCATTTCTCGGGCGGACAACGCCGCTTCGAGTTCACCGCGGCGCACCACGCGGCGCACCAGGTCCAGCTCCACGTCTGCGTATGTCATCGTGTGCCGCCGGGTCGG
>JAFGJQ010000330.1 GCA_016929015.1 Phycisphaerae bacterium
ATTGTGGGGGCGGCGTTCTCGCGCAAGCGGATTCGGCCGAAGTCGCTGCTGCCGTTTCGGGTGGCGCGGGAGCAGGCCCGGTCGGGCGTGCTGGGGTGGATCAAGAGCCGGTGGTTCGCGCCGAACGCCTTCAAGAAGTTCGCGCGGATGGACAGCCGGTTGAACGGTATGTACCTGCCCCACTGGACGTATGACTGCAACACCACCAGCGACTACGTGGGGCAGCGTGGGGACTACTACTGGGAGACGGAGACCTATACCGCGCGCGAGGGCGGGCGAACCGTCACCAAGACGCGGCAGGTGCGCAAGATTCGCTGGAGCCACGCGGCGGGGACGGTGTCAAACACGTTCGATGACGTGCTGGTGGTGGCCAGTCACTCGCTGCCGAAGGAACACGTGATCAGGCTGGAGCCGTGGGACCTGGAGAGCCTTGTCTGCTACGGCGACGAGTACCTCAGCGGTTTTCTGGCCGAGAGCTACCAGGTGGACCTGGAGCAGGGGTTTGAAGTGGCCAAGGGCATCATGCAGCCG
The DNA here is from genome assembly GCA_016929015.1 of Phycisphaerae bacterium. Lineage (GTDB taxonomy): Bacteria > Planctomycetota > Phycisphaerae > UBA1845 > UBA1845 > JAFGJQ01. Next base: position 532 of record JAFGJQ010000330.1, read on the forward strand.
GAGATTGAACGCAGCGTTCGCCACGATATCGGCGGCGATGAGCAGCGGATCTTCTCAGTCGATACGGCGTACGACGATATCACCTTCAAACACCTGTTGCTGCCGGTCTGGATCACGGCGTACCGGTTTCGCGACCGGGTGTATCGGGTGCTTGTCAATGGCCGAACGGGAGAGGTACAGGGGGAACGGCCCTGGAGTTGGATCAAAATCACGCTGTTTGTGTTGTTCCTGCTGGTCGTGGCGGGCGCTGCCATCGTACTGCTGGACAAGGGGGGTGTTTTCGAGCAGTTCGGCCAGTTCGGCCGGCTGGGGATGAGCCTGGCCGGCGTCGGCGGTCATGCCACGGAAGTGGTTTTGGCGCCGGTGTAGCTCGAGCTGCGGACGGGGTTGGTTGAGGGCCGTCGATCTTCCGGGGAGGCTTGCCGTGAACTGTCCATCGTGCGGAGCGGCCATGACGTTCATAGACGGGCGCGGCTACTTTGTGTGCAAGTACTGCACGGCGTTTCATTTTCCGGAACACGGGAAAGCGTCTTCCGAGGGAGTGAAACGGCTGGACGAAAAAAGCGACCGTGCCTGCCCGGTTTGCCACCTGCCGCTCCTGGAGGCGGTGCTGGAGGGCAATCGAGTGCTCTACTGCGAGCGATGCCGCGGAATTCTGGTGAACAGCGCGGTGTTCGTGGACATCATCCGCATTCGTCGCGCACGGTACCAGGGTCCGGTGGATCGGCCGCTCCCGCTGGATAAGAACGCGCTGAAACGCCACATTCAGTGTCCGGCCTGCGAAGGCCTCATGGACGTGCATCCCTACTACGGTCCGGGAAACGCGGTCATCGATACGTGTGCTCGATGCGGCCTGATCTGGCTGGATCACGGCGAACTGGGGGTCATCGAGCGGGCCCCGGGGGCTCGTCCCCGGCCGGAGTAGTGGATGGTTTGACGGACGTCCGGCCCGGAAAAATGACTTGGGTCGGATGGCTGTCGGAGATATAATGACGTGGTTGACGGGCGCCGGCCAACTGCCGGTTGCTCTCCAGTCCATCGGCCCGAAGGCGGCAGCCCTGCCCTTCCTGCCTGCAACTGGCGACTGGGATGGTTCATGGTGAGGTTTTTTTGCGTTGATGCGGACAAGAGCCGGAATGGCGGGCGAGTGTGCCTGCGCGGACCGGCGGCGTGGTCCGATAACGACTCTGGTCGTGGAGTGGGAACACATGAGTAACGGTGTTGTGCGAGCGGGTCTGGCGGGTCTGATCCTGCTGGTTTTGACGATGCCCGTGGCGGCGGATACGTGGCCGACGTATTCGAGCCTGGGGCCGGACTTGCTGGCCTATGAGACGGCGTATCCGGCGCTGGCCAAGCGGTACGACCTGGGCTTGAGCGTCCAGGGCCGGCACATGTGGGCCATTCGCATATCGGACAACGTGACGGTGGAAGAGGACGAGCCGGAGGTGCGGTACATCTCCACCATGCACGGGAACGAGATCACCGGCGTGAAGATGTGCATGAACCTGGTTGACTATCTTCTGACCAACTACGGCACGGACCCGCAGGTGGCGAACATCGTTGACGAGCTGGACCTGTGGATATTACCTCTGATGAACCCGGACGGGTACGACCAGACGTATCGAGAGCGGGAAAACGCGAACGGCGTTGACCTGAATCGGAACTTTCCGGAGGGTACGTACGGCGACCCGAACACCCCGGCCGGCCATGCCATCGAAGTCCAGAACATCATGAACTGGTGCTTCGGCCGGTCGTTTGTGCTGGCGGCGAATTTCCACGGCGGGGCCCTGGTGGTGAACTACCCGTTTGACAACGATAGTCTGGGGTCGGTCTTCTCCCCGACGCCGGACGAGGATCTGTTCGTCTACATCAGCGAGGAGTACTCGTATCTCAACCCGCCGATGTGGGGCAGCACGAGCTTCCTTCACGGCATTACGAACGGAGCGGACTGGTACTCGATCGACGGCGGGATGCAGGACTGGAGCTACCGGTACATGGGCTGCAACGAAGTGACGATCGAGATCGGCACGAAGGAGCCGCCCGAATCGCAGATTCCCACGTACTGGGCGGAGAATCGCGATTCGATGCTGGCCTACTTGGAGACCGCGCTGATCGGCGTACGGGGGATTGTCACGGATTCGACGACTGGATTGCCCCTGAGCGCAACCGTCAGTGTTGTCGGGCGCGATCATCCCGTCTATACGGACCCGGTGGTGGGGAACTATCACCGGATGCTGCTGCCGGGCACGTACGACCTGGTGTTTGAGGTGGACGGGTATGACCCGATCACCGTGACCGGCGTGGTCGTTAACGCGGGGGCCGCAACTCGCTTGGACGTGCAGTTCGGGCCGCCGCCCGCCGTGACCTATCCGAACGGCGGCGAGGAGCTTCCGGTCGGGGTGCCCGTGCAGGTGACCTGGGCGGGAAACGCGACGTCGCGCTACCAGGTGCAGTACAGCGGGAACTATGGCGACTTCTCGGCCGTCACGGACGGGTTTGAGCGGCCCAGCCTGGGGTCGGACTACACGACTGGCGGGGATGCCGCGTGGTATACGTCCACCGGAACGGTGCACGGGGGCGTGCGGGCGGCGCGAGCGGGCGGCATCACTCACAGCCAGACCACGTGGATGACGCGGGCCGCGCAGGGGGGAACGCTGTCCTTCTGGCACCGTGCAAGCTGCGAGAGCGGCTATGACTTCTTCAATTTCTACGTGGACGGCGTGCGGAAGCTGCACGTGTCCGGATACCCGTCGTGGGCGAAATATACCGAGACGCTGCCGCCCGGGTCGCATCTATTGAAGTGGGAGTACACGAAGGACGGCGGCGTCAACGGCGGAAGTGACACGGTCTGGATTGATGATCTGGAGATGACGGTCGATAATACTAGTTGGACGGACATCGTGGCCCAGACGGAGGTGGGCGCGAGCTCTGCACCGTGGACCCCGACCAGCGTGGGCGATCAATACAAAGTTCGCGTGCGGGCGGACTACGGTTCATTCTATGGTGACTGGGACGAGAGCGACGCCGTCTTCAGTGTGGTGGCCGTGGCCTCGGGTGACGTGGAACCCGACGGCGACGTGGACCTGGCGGACTTCGCCGCCTTCCAGGAGTGCATGGGTGCGGCGGCGGCCGGGGTGTGCGGAGCGACGTTCGAGTTTGTCGAGGACGGGCTGATCGACCTGAGCGATTACGTGGAGTTTGCGGCCCGGATGACCGGCCCCCAGTGATGTGGGCCGTGCGGTCTGCGGGTTGTTTTTGAGGGCGATGCGACATGAGTGAGGCCAAAGTGATGCGTACGGCGATCATGATGACGACATTCGCGGTTTTGTTTGCGGGCTGGACAACGCCGTGCCTGGCGGAAGACAAGCCGGCGGACGTGTTTCAGGCGGCCCAGAAGGGGGACATGGCCGTGCTCACGTCGCTGCTGGAGGAATCCCCCGAGTTGGTGCGGTCTCGCAACAAGTTGGAGCAGACGCCGCTACATGCGGCGGTGTTGGGTCGTGAGCCGGCGCCGGCGGTCGAGATGCTGTTGAATCGGGGTGCGGAGGTGAACGCGGCGGATCGGCGTCAGGACACGCCGCTGCACGTGGCGACCAAGGCGCTGAGCGTTTCGGCGGTGGAGGTTTTGCTGGCCCACAAGGCGGACGTGAACGCCGCGAACGGGCGTGGCGAATCGCCGCTGCACGGTGTGGCCTACGGCGGGCGGGATCGGGCGGCGGACGATGAGCAGCGTGAGGCTCTGGCAAAGCTGTTGCTGCGAGCCCAGGCCAAGGTGGATGCGTCCGACAAGGACGGCATGACGCCGTTGCACGTGGCGGCGGTCCGCGGTCGGGATCGGTTGCTGGCGGTGCTTCTGGAAGCGAATGCCGGCGTGAGCGTTGCAGATGCGAAGGGCCGTACGCCGCTGCACATGGCGGCACTGGGCAATCATAAGAAGATCATCGAGACGCTGATTGAGAAGAAGGCGGACGTGAAGGCGGCGGACAAAGAGGGCAACACGCCGCTGCACACGGCCGCGTCGCGGTTCCGCGAGGAGGCGGTGGAAGCGCTGCTGGCGAACGGCGCGGACGCCAACGCCCGCAACGCGGCGGGGGCCACGCCGCTGATCGTCCTGGCGAACGCGGTTCACGGAGACCGGGCGGTGGATGCGGCGCTGGTGAAGGTGGCCGGCGTGCTGCTGGCCCAGGGAGCGGATGCCGCGGCCAAGGATCAGCAGGGCAACACGGCGCTGGACTATGCTCGGCAGAATGAGCATGAGCAGTTGGCGGCGCTGTTGGGCGGCGCGTAACGCCGCCGGCGAAGACGCAAGGCGGCGCGGGTCGTTTTGCGGGGCCGTGCGCGCACGGCGTGTGTTTGGTGCTCACCCCGAAGGGGTGAAGGTTTGTAGCCAGGGGCGCGAGCCTTGCTGTTACCCACATTTCTTTGGAGGTATGCTGCCGGCCGGAGCGGTTCAGTTCGGCAGGGACGCCGGACGGGTATGAGTG
>JAFGJQ010000331.1 GCA_016929015.1 Phycisphaerae bacterium
AATGGCATGGGCGACCGCACCGTGCAGACGGACGTACAGCTCGTCACGCAGATACTGGGCAATCTCATCGACAATGCCTGCAAATACGCGGCGGACGGAAAACCGCCCCACGTTCTGCTGCGAGCCGCCGCCGAAAACGGTGAACTGCGCCTGGACGTGGAGGACAACGGACCCGGCATCCGACGCCGCGACCGGCGCGTAATCTTCAGGCCGTTCCGCCGCGGGCGGTCCGTAGCCGCGGCCCGGCCGGGCGGCATCGGCCTGGGCCTGGCCCTCGCCCGAAGCTGGGCCCGCCTTCTCCGCGGAAGGCTGGATCTCCGCCCGGCCGCGTTCTCCACGGGCGCCTGTTTCTCTCTGACGTTGCTTCCTCCAGCGAACCCGCAAGAGAATCGAACGTCCGGCGCTGCGTGAGGCTGGTGACCCACCCCGGGACAACACTCGCGCAAGCACGGCTTCCGGACTCCGAGTAAGCAGACGGTTGGCGTGACGTAGAGGGAACGCCGGACAGGCGACAACGGTTCAACTCATCAGCCAGCGGTTGACCACTTCCGCGATGGCGGTGCTGTGTCGCGACATCATCCAGAGCGGCACCATCATCAGGCCGACCCCCAGCAACAGCAAACACGAGCCCGTCACCGAGGGCAGCAACTGGTGCGTGGACAGCAGGGCGGCAAACCGCCCTCGAAGCGCCGCTGCAACTTGTCGACCTTCGTCGTCATTCGCCTGCACGTGCACCGTCACGTTGCGAAGCACGGGCAACGCCGACAGCCGCAGGCTCAGCCGGCCGTCGTCCAGCCGCAACGTGCGGTCGTCCCAGGTGTACCCCAGACCCAACTCACGCACCGCCCGGTCCAGCAGGCGGATCGCCCGCCGATCGGAGATGTTGTACACCACCCACCCGTCGCCCATGCGGCTCAGAAATGCGTGGAAGGCCGGCAGCAACAAAGCCAGCCCGATCAGGACCACCCACCACAATCCGCCCTGGACCAGGCCGGGCACCGGCCAGTACAGCAGCGGACAGAAAACGAACGTCAGGGCGAGGAAATCTGTCCGGGCGTCCACCATTTTCGGACTGGACTGGCTGTTCACCAGGCCCAGTGTGACGAAGTACGCCGCCACGGGGCCGACATGCAGCAACACCTTCAGAACCAGGATGACTTGTCCGGCCGGATCCATCCGCTCTGCGTCTCCTCGCATCCCTCCGAGGACCCCGCCCCCCAAACCGGGCCTATCCGCCGCTCGGTCGGTTGGGATCGCTGGGCGCGTTGACGTGGGTCGCCCGGGGGGCCACCTTTCGGTACCCCAGATAGTGTACGATCTCAAAGACTTCCGACCAAGAGGGGAACGGACGTTCGTTGACGCGTTTATACTCGTCGATCGCCATCAGGAATTCGAGCAAATCGCCCGAAATCTCCCCTTCCTCCGCCTCCCGACGCAGATCGCCGCGCCGGCGCCCGGGTCCGCGGCGCCGGTCCAGCCCGCTGCGACGCTCAATGCCCGCCCGTCGTTCCGTACGCCGGCGACGCTCCACCGGCGGGCCTACGGGGTCCGTACCCGCCCCGGGCCCCTCCTCTGCACTGGTCGGTATCGAGTCCATGATGCTGTTATCGGACAACCGGAGGGGGTACTTTGAGTCCGCAAAGAGGTTTGACCTCGCCCGGCCTGCGGCCTGCCGGGCCGGACGGATCACTCTTCTTCGAATTCTTCCTCGTCATCGTCGTCGTCGAAGTCGTCGAAATCGTCGTCGAAATCCTCGTCGTCGAGGTCATCCTCGTCGTCGAGGTCGTCTTCGAATTCCTCGTCTTCATCCTCGTCGCCGCTGCACCGCAACCCCGCCGCTCCGCATCGCTCGGCCTCGGCAATCAACTCCGATGCCCGGTCGTGCATGCCGTCCGGCACAAGCACGGGAATGGAGCGGGCGAATGCGCTGTAGATCTTGTCGAGGCCTCGCTCGCTCTCGAGAACCACGGGAATGTTGTTGGCCTCCAGCAACGCCTTGCACGAGCGTGCCTGCCCCATCCCGGCCGCGAACAGCACCGGAACGAACTCATTGTGAAGCGTCTCAACTCCCAGAGCAGGTTGTCCGAACTCCTGATGTACCATAGCTTCTCGCTCGCTTCGAAAACGCCGAATTCGCATCACCGACAATCCGCCTCGCTCGCCCGACGGGCGAAGCGCGCCAGCAGTCTAGTGGGACGCGCCCCCTCGTCAAGCCGATTTCACGGGGATTTGTTACATCGGCCGGAAGGGTTCTGCAACCCGAAACCAACCCCCCAAAATCAGGAATTTCCACGTCTGCCGGCCGCCCCCCCTCGCCCGGATGGCGGCGGGCCGACTCGCCGGGGCCGCCCCGGGGGCGGCAGTGCAGGTGCCAACGGGACCGCTCCGCGATAGGATAGGCCCCCGCGTTCGTCAAAACGGTCAAGGACTTTCTTCCAGGGGCACCCCATGGACCAGGAACCACAGGTGAACGAGACCCGAGATGAACTCCGGCTTGCACCGAGTCGGGCCGCCGCCTCCCCCAAGGCCCCCGAACACGACCTCTGGGCGGGGCGGACCCACTGGCTCCACCACGCCGGCGGAATCGGGCTCTGGCTTGCCGCCGCCATTCTCTACGCCCTTCTAATCACCCGGATCGATGCGCTTTCGGGTGCCGCCGCGTGGTACGTCGCGGGGATACCCATCCTCCTGTCCGCTCTGTTCCTGGGTGGATGGCTGCTCCTGCGAATCTACGGGTCACGCTATCGGGTGACGGATGAAAGACTCTTCCTCGATCGGGGAATCCTCCGACTGACCATCGACCAGACCGAGCTGATTCGCGTGGATGACGTCCGCGTACACAAAACCGTGGTCGATCGCCTCTTTGGGCTCGGATCCGTCGAGGTGCTCTCGACAGACGCCTCACATCATTCCGTCACCCTGTGCGGCATTCGCGGGGCGGACCACGTGGCCGAGATCATTCGAACCCGGATGCGCACGCTTCGCGGCAAATCCTTGTTCATAGAGAACCTGTGACGCGGATCAAGTGTCCCGGCGATGGCCCTTCGCGTGCGCCGGGGCGACGTGCCCATCCATGCAAAAAAGAAAACACCGGGCTGTCCTTTGGGGACAGGCCCGGTGCTTTCCGGAGGGGAAAAGCTCTATGGTCTACGCCCGAAGGCGAACGTCCGCATAACTCACTCCAAATTCACCTTAGGCTCGGTCCTCGCCGAAGGCAAACGTGGAACCATCACAACCCGGCCCGAAATGCATCGATCTGGCACACAACAAGAACTATAAGCCAATACCCAAAAAGCACTTAGGCCGTCTTCCGTTGCTGACGGCGACCTGGGCAAAATGTGGAAAACAGGCTGAGTATGTGGCTTCTGCCGGTTGGCTACTCCCCCTCTTTCTTCTTCTGGGCCGCCGCCACCACCTGCTGCTGCACATTGGAGGGGATCTGCTCGTAGTGCGACAGTTCCATGGAGAAGCTGCCCTGACCGCCCGTAATGCTGGACAGCCGGGAGTTGTAATCCGACACCTCGGCCAGGGGGACCTTCGCCTTGACCACGGCCAAATCACCCGGCAGAGAGTCCTGCCCCTCCGGGCGGCCGCGACGCGACGCGATGTCGCCCAGGATGTCACCGACGTACTCGGTGGGCACCGTCACCTCAATGAAGACGATCGGCTCCAGGAGTACCGGTTTGGCCTTCATGAACGCTTCTTTGAAGGCACCGCGTCCGGCGATCTGGAACGCGATGTCCTTGCTGTCCACCGGGTGCGTCTTGCCGTCGATCAATTCGACCTTCACATCCACAACCGGATAGCCCGCCAGCACGCCCTCCTCCAACTGCTGGCGAATACCCTTGTCCACGCTCGGGCGGAACGACAGGTCGATGGCCCCGCCGAAGATCTTGTCGAGGAACTCGTAGCCGGCCCCACGCTCGTTGGGCAGCAGGTTGATGATGACGCGGCCGAACTGGCCCGCACCGCCCGTCTGCTTCTTGTGCGTATACTCCACGTTCATGGCCGAGCCGACGATCGTCTCACGGTAGGGTATCTTCTGCGGATGCACGTCCACATGCAGCTTGAACTGCTTGGCCATCCGGTTCAAAACGGTCTGCAGGTGCAGTTCGCCGACGCCCTGAACGACCAACTCGTGCGTCTGGGCAATCCGCTCGATCCGGAAGCACGGGTCTTCTTCGGTGAAGCGGCGAAGGGCCACCAGCACCTTCTCCTCATCTCCACGGCTCTGCGGCGTGATGGCCTTCGAGCACATTGGCGAGGGCACGGGCGGCATGGCGACCACGCCTCCCGGACCCGTGAAAAGGGTGTCTCCCACCTTCACGTCGAGCTTGGCCAGCGTGACCATGTCACCGGCCACGCCTTCGGGCAGGTCGCTGACCTGGTCGCCCTGCGAGCGATGCAGTTGGCCCGGCCGCAGTCCTCTTTTCTCATCGACCGTGTGCACGGAGATATCGCTGGTCAGCTTGCCGGAAAAGACTCGGACGGACACGTACTTGATGTTCGCCCGGTTCGTGACCTTGAACACCTGCCCGACGAAGTTGTCGTCCGAAGGGTTGATCTCGATCTCGTCGGCCTCCCGCTTGAGCACTCGCTTCAGGCCCACCTGCGGGTCCGGCGCAAAGGTGCAGATCGCATCCAGCAATTCGGCGATGCCGATGTCCGTCCGGGCGTCCGTGAACAGGACCGGGATCAACTCACCGGCGGCAACCGCCTTGGCGGCTGCCGCCCGGACCTCCTCGTCCGTGGCCTCACCCGCGAGGTACTTCTCCATCAGGGCCTCGTCGGCCCCGACGATGGCCTCCACGAAGCCCTCATGCGCGGCGGCCACATCGCCGAACGCCGTGTCACCGGAGTCCTGGGCAAAGCAATCCACCACGCTCTTCATGCCGGGCGCCGGCAGGTTCAGCGGCTGGCACTGCGGCCCGAACATCTCCTGAATCGCGCCGAGCAACGGCTCGATATTGACGTTCTCCGCCCCGATCTTGTTGACGACGATAAACCGACCCAGCCCGTACCGCCCGGCCCGCTCCATCATCTTGCGGGTGTTGACTTCAATCCCGGCACCGGCGGAGATAACCAGAATGGCGGTTTCCGCGGCGATCAGGCCCGCGATCGCCTGCCCGCAGAAGTCGATCCCACCCGGCGTGTCGACGATGTTAATGTGCTTGCCGCCGTGACTTACGTGACAAACCGCCGAGTCAATCGAGCACAGCTTCTCCTTCTCGTCCTCTGCGGAGTCCAGAATGGAGGACTTGTCCTGCACGCTGCCCAGCCGGTTGGTCGCGCCGGTCTTGTGGAGCATGGCCTCGGCCAACGACGTTTTCCCGGCGCCGCCGTGTCCCACCAGCACCACGTTGCGGATGTCTTGAATGTTCAAAGCAGCCATGGACGCCTCCCGCGGAGAACAGGGGTTTTCAGGACCTCAGGGTCAATCGAAGTCCCGAATTGTAGCCGGGATGGCAGCGGCCCGCAAAGCGCGATTTGACGTGGGAACGGGCACCGCCGGGCGTGAAAACCAGTCGAAAACGGGGAGCGAAAACTGCTGCAGGAGCCGCTGCCGCGTCCGGTTCGCGTGGACGGGGGACATGTTCGCGATGACCAGTGCGTCGGATCCCAGGCCGCCGACACGCTCCAGGGGAACCACCGGCGTGCCTCGGTAGGACCGACCGACGGCCGCAAAGAAGTCGTCCGCGATGGCCGGCACCTGCAGACCCGCTTGGGCGGCCCCCGCGTGAAAGGCGTACACGTTCTTGCCCAGGTCGGCCAGCACGACCCGCCGCACGCCCGCCGCGTGCAACTCCGTCAGTTTGCGCCGCACGAATTCCAGACGAAACAGCGTTTCCAGAGCTGCCGGCCCGAGTTGCTGAGGACGCCAGACCTCATCCTGGCGGTCCCGCCGGCCTCGCATCGCGCCGGCCACCCAGCCGCGAACGAAGGCCGAACGGTGCCCCGCCGAACGGGCCAGCCAGCCATACCGCTGACGCCAGTCTTCCGCGTAGATCGTGTAATATGGGTCCGGCAGGTACCGGGCGGCCAGCAGCAGGTTGTTGCGCGTGTCCAGGTACGTCGTGCGGCGCCGCCGACGGGCCCGCGGGGTCTTCAGATGCTCCACGTGCAGATCGTCAAACAGACGAATGGACCAGCCGGCGTTCACAAGACGGAATGCCAGATGGTATTCCTCCGCCTGCATGAACAGATCGCCGTCCAGCCCGCCCGCATCCTGCAGTGCCCGCGTCCGGAACCCGACGCCGCAACCGACGAACACCTCCGGCAACGCGGCCGATTCCTGCGAACCGTCCGGCAGATGCACGCGGAAGCCGGCGGCGCCCAGGTCGGGGTTCGCCTCAAAATGGTGGAGCATTCGCGTGAGGGAGCCGGGACGGGGGTGGCTGTCGTCGTCGAGAAACACGACGTATTCCCCTTGCGCGTGGGGAATCCCCAACGCCTTGGCACAACTGCCCAGGTTGCGCGGCGCGCGCAGCACCGTCACGCCGGGAAATCGCTCTTTGACGGCCGAGACCGTTCCGTCACGCGAGCCGTTGTCCACCGCCACGACTTGTACGCGGTGATTCGGGCCCGCAGAGGCGATCACCCGCGCCAGCGTCGCGAGCGTCACCTCCCGACGGTTGTACGTGGCCAGTATGACCGTGATGAGCGGCGGTTCTCTCATTCTGCGTGTCCGCGGTACGGCGTACCCACGTTTATCGGTCGCATCTGCGCCCGGTCTGAACGCTCGTCGCCACTCCGGCTGACCCGCGGGGAGGCGCTTCCATGCGGCGGATGAGGCACCGCGTTCCAGGTTCCCGCCGGTCGGCTCGGCCAATCCTCGCCCGGGCGAGCCTGGCCATAATGATTGCCCTTTGCGGGCTGCTGGGGGGTGTCATCGCCTGGCCGATCGTGCGGGTGGCGTATTACGGTCGCCTGGCGCGAAGCCCTGACGAATCCACCCGCATGAACGCACTTAACATATTGTCAGGACTGAGTTTACACAACAGAGAGGCCGCTGCTGTGTGGATGGGCGCCGCGCTAAGGGAGCAGACAATCGGCAGCGCGGAGTCCCGCGCCCTGGTTGATCGCATGGCTCTCTGGACGTTGGAACGCTCAGATCCTCTCCGATCCGTGGCAACGGAGCGTCTGCCCGAAGCCGACAACGTCGCGTTCCTGGTGCTGTCAGACTGGCTCAGCCGCGCCGGCACGTGGCGATCACCGCGTGTGGAATGGAGCCTCCTTGTTCGACGTGAGCGGCTGCGACTGGCGAATGCCGACGCCCAGACTCGAATCTCGGCCGTCCAGAAGCTGGCCGACTATGGGCGACCGGCGAATCCCCACCTGGATGGGGTCTTTGAGTCCATTGCGTCCGACGCGGATGAGTCCGTTCGGCAGCACGCGATGCTCGCCGCAGCGTGTTGCCTTGAGGACAAGCCCCTAACCATTTTTCTGTCAACAGGTTACGCGGATTCCTCCGCCGGGGTGCGTCGGGAGGCCGTCTTGTCTGCCTCCGCGCGGGGGCTTGCCGTCCCCGCCAGCCTTCTGTCGGATCCCGCCGCCTCAGTTCGGGAAGCGGCCGCCTGGACCTTAGGCTGGAGGCCGACAGCGGAGGCTAGTCCGGCGTTGATTCATCTGGTGGCCGGGGAGAACGACCCCCTTGCCCGAGCCATGGCTGTGTGGGCGATCGGGTGCCAGCCGACACCGCCCGACGGGGCATCCGCAGCCTTGATCGAGGCCGCGAAGTCTGGCGATCCCGTGTTGACGTCGCGCGTTTTCGTCGCCGCGGGACGGCAGCGGTGGGCCGAGGTGGTGGAGCAGATTCTTGCAGGTGGCCCTGTTCCGGTCGGCGATGCAGAGCCGGCGGCCGTGTATGCCCTGGGCCGATGCCCGGAGTTGGACCCGGCCGTGTTTGTTCAAGGCGTGTTGGAGTCGGGATGGGACAGCGGTAACGGGGCCCTGATCACCGCGGCGTGCGAGGCTCTGGCGGTTCTCGGGGATCGTTCGGTGCTGCCACTCATGCACGACCTCGCCTTCGAAGAGACGGACCAGCCCATGGTTCAGTACGTGGCCGCGGCGTCGGCGCTTGCGCTGGACCCGGCTGTGGGTGCGGAGGCGTTGCTGCACCTGCTCGATCACCCGTCGGATGTCATTTGCGATCTGGCAGCGCTGCGCCTGGCGGCTGCCACCGATCCGCCGGTGGCGGCCCTGGCCGAACTCCTCGTCCAAGGCGACGAGCGATCGCGTGCCTCAGCGGCCCTGGCGCTGGCTTTTGCCGGCCGCGCCGACCTTGCCGTCGAAGGCCGACCGCTGAGGGAATGGCTGGCCGATCGCACCGACCCGAAATCCGACCGTCTCGAAGACCAGTGGAAGCCGCACGGCTACTACCTCTGTGCCCGGCTGGTGCTGGGCGATCGTTCGGTGCGTGATGCGCTTGATCCGTTCATCCGCAATGCGAGTTTTCCGCGCATCGGGCTGTATGCCGCGCTTCTCCACGCGGGCGACACGCTGCCGATGGACCTGCTGCTGACCCGCTCCGGCCGCCTTGACGTGGAATCCTTCCTCCGCGACGCCCGCTTCATCGAAATCATTCGGCGACACTATCCCGAAGCGCCGACCTTCGACTGGTTTGAAGACGAACCGATTCGCCGCTGGCAGACCGACCGCCTGCGCGAGTACTG
>JAFGJQ010000332.1 GCA_016929015.1 Phycisphaerae bacterium
CGTCCCTTGTTCCCTGCTTTTTTTCAACCTTTCGGCGGAGCATGTACCCTCCGCAGACCTACATTTGACCTTACGGTCACCAAATGTTGGGCAAGACCGGCCACCCGGGTAAGCCGGGCAACCCGTTTCCTGCGGCATACTCACACATAATCATGGGCGCTCATTCACCGCACCCCGGCAAGCGAACGCGCGGTCTGGTATACCGATGGGACGCGTGGATTCCGCGCGGCGTGGAAGGTCAGACAACGGCGAGGTGTTGCGCTGTGGCACACAGCGTGGTCCGGAGAGACCGGCTGGTCTCCGCAGGCGACTCGCCGTGGCGAGAAAGCCGGTCCCACAAAGACAAGCCGGTCCCACAAAGACTCTGGAGGCGAGAAACTGGAGAGCGGGAGACCAGAAGAAGACCGGACCGGCTGGAATGGCCAGACTCCAGAGACCGGCTGGAAAGCAGGTCCCACACGGAAAGCCGGTCCCACAAAGACAAGCCGGTCCCACAAGGACAAGCGGATCCCAACTGAGAGAGGGTGGCGGCGGGCGCGAATCACCTCTTGCGATAGGCGAGACGGTAGACGGCGCGGCCTTCGCGGAGGTATTTGATCTCAAAATTGGTCTGCACGCGGTTGTCGACCACGCCATAGCTCGGGTCGTCGAAGGGGATCGACTCCAGGTCGTCCTGGCGGGCCATGACGTCGCAGATCCATTCAAAATAGTCGGCGTGGTCGGTCTGAATGGCCCACCGACCGCCGCGCTTCAGGGCGGCGGTGGCAACAGCCGCGAAGTCCGGCTGGAAAAGGCGTCGCTTGTGGTGCCGTTTCTTCGGCCAGGGGTCTGGGTGATAGACGTGAAGCGCCGTGAGGCATTCCGGCACCAGGTGATGCAGGACGAAGTTGCGGGCGTCCGTGCGCATGATGCGAACGTTGTCCACACCCCAGCGGGCCATGCGGTCCGCGGCGTAGCGGTAATACTTGTTGGCCCACTCGATGCCGAGCAGCCGGACCTGCGGGCACTCTCTCGCGCGGCGAAGCAGAAAGCCGCCCTTGCCGCAGCCGATCTCCAACTCCACGTCGCCGGGCGCGCCGAAGTAACTCACAGGGTCAATGCGCTGGCCGGACGCCGGCGGGTCCACCATGATGTCTTCCATCGCGGGCATCGGGCGCCCATCGTGCGAGAGGGCGGGTCGGCCGTCAACTACTGGACGGTGTGCGAAAAACGCTTATGATCAGCGTGGCTGCAATGCATGGTCGGTCTTGAACTGCAGGACAAATCATGGGTACCGCGATCCGCCGGCAACTATCGGAGAACCTCAAGCGGGTGAAGGACCGCATCGAGTCGGCCTGCGCGCTGGCAGGCCGGTCCGCGGATGAGGTGACGCTGGTGGCCGTCACGAAGTACGTCGGGGTGGACGTGATCCGGCACTTGGTGGAGTTGGGGCAGGTGGAGATCGGGGAGAGCCGCGTGCAGGAGCTGACCAAGCGTGCGGCGATGCTGCATGAGTCTTCGGCCCGGCATCACGGGCCGGCGTCGGCGGAGGAATTGCCGGGGCCGCGCTGGCACATGGTCGGCCATCTGCAGCGGAACAAGGTCCGGACGGTGCTGCCTTGGGTCCAGATGGTCCACTCGGTGGACAGCCTGCGTCTGGCGGAGGACATGGATGCGGAGGCGGGCCGGCTGGAGCGGCGGATTCCGATCCTCCTGCAGGTGAACGTCAGCGACGAGAAGACGAAGTTCGGCGTGGCGGTGGGGGCGGCCATTCACCTGGCGGAGCAGATCGTCACGTTGAAGCACCTGTCGCTGATCGGGCTGATGACGATGGCGCCGCTGGTCGAGGACGAGCGGTGGGTCCGCAATTGCTTCGCCCGGCTGCGGGAGCTTCTGGAAGAGCTTCGACACGAGCGGTTCGGCACGCCGCAGATGCGGCACCTGTCGATGGGGATGAGCCACGATTTCGAGCTGGCCATAGCGGAAGGGGCCACGATGGTCCGCGTCGGGACCGCGCTGTTCGAGGGCATCGAGCAGTTTGCCGAATCGCCGGGGGGCACCGGATAGGCCGTGGGTCGCCCCGGCGACTCGCTGTGGCGAGCCATAGGCCGTAGGCCGCCCCCTGTCTCTCCGTCCCGGAGCCTGCCCGCCGCGGCGGGTCCCTCCGTCCCTTAGTAAATCAAAAACACCCACCAGTTCTTCATGGGTTTGCCGTCGTCGTCCAGGCAGGGGTTGTCCAGGCCGGGCATGCACTGGCGCCAGAAGACCATCCATGGGCCCATGCAGTCCGGCGCGACCTTGCCGACTTCGGCAATCTTGTCCACGGTGAAGTCCGTGACCTTGTCCTTGCCGTCCGGGCCGTTGCGGCGTCGGTAATTCTCCATCGTCGTGCTCACGACGTACGGGCTCTTCATGTCGTAATGATGCCGGCCGTTGGGCAGCCAGTGCACGTTGCCGCCGATGGGATCGTACGGGTCGATGACGTATTCCTTTCCCTCGTACCGAATCTTCACGGAGGTCTTGCTCGGGTACGTGACTGCGTCCTTCACGTCGTAGGGGATCTTGTAGAGCTTGGAGAACGGCACGTCGTACCGATCATTCAGGGCCAGGCCCGAGTACTCGTCGAAGTACTTTCTGTAGTACGCGATCGCGTTGTAGTTCGCGATGCCTTCCAGCCCGTGCCCGAAATTCTCCATCGCACAGCCGATGTCGCGTGACGGGTTGAAGAACGCCATGCGGAACGTCCGGCCCGACCACGGCATGGTGGGGCTGTGGTCATTGCCGGCCGGACCGTGTTTGCCGGGAATGGGCCGGAGATCCTCGTCGTAGTACTGCTTGTACTCGATGACTTCGTTGGCCGGCCAGCCCTCCTCGTACACGTGTGCGGCAAAG
>JAFGJQ010000333.1 GCA_016929015.1 Phycisphaerae bacterium
CCCCCAGGCCCGTTCACGGGCCTTCCCCGCCGCAGGCGGGCTCGTAGGCCGGCCCTTCGAGGGCCGGTCGATCGGGCGCTCGACCCTCCCCCTACCCCCAAATACCGCGTTTCAACGCGGTTGGGCGAGCGAGGCCCGTTTTGCGAACGGAGGCTGTGGGTCGCCCCGGCGACTCGCTGTGGCGAGCTGTGGACTGTGGGACGGAGGCATGGGCGGTTCTCCTGCACGGGGGCGCGGAATGCGCGCGGGGCCGTGTGGAGATGGAACATGGCGGGCGGACGGCGGAAAACGAAAAACAGAAAACAAAAAGCAAAAATGGAGGCACGACGGGCGGGCTTCGCCCGCGGACGGAGGTTAGGAGGCGGGGGCGTTCTGGTGCGGGTCAGCTTTCGGAAAACAGTGCCGATCCGCGTTAGTCCGCCAGAAAAGATTCCTGACCCCTTTGTCTTCCCGTTAGTCCGCCAGAAAAGATTCCTGACCCCTTGGTCTTCTGACCCCTTTGTCTTCGTCTTGTGATTAGGGGCGGGGGTTCGTTCTGTTGCGGAGGGGCTTTCGGAGAAGGTTCCTGACCGCGACAGCCTGGGGATGGACTGCAAGGGGGGAATATTAAGACGAACAAGACGCTTGGCCAAACGCAACCGGGAATGCGAGTGCCAGGATTATGGCACTATGCGTAAGAAAGGTGACTGTCCCTCACGTCTCCTCACGTCTTCACGTCTCACGTCGTCACGTCGCCCCAGTGATATCCCGTTTTTCCCCCGCCTGCTCGTCGCGGCGCGACAGTTATGAAACCACTTCTATGATGTTGATCCAGCCCTGCCGATTGGCTAGAGTGAAGGTTGATCCAGGGGGGCGTCCGCCAGTGACGGTCCGAGAAAGAAGCGTTTGTCGCAAGCCCAAGGCGTTCCGGCCGGCGACAGTGTCCTGCGAGTCGCAGGCACGGCGTCCTCTGGTTCAAGGAGCGACTGTTATGCATCGACACCGTGTTCTACTGCCGCGCTACGGTCACTGCTGTTCCGCCTCACTGCTCGTCGTCGCCGCCCTGGCGTTGTGGCACTTGGCCGGCGTCAACGCCCTGGCCGTGACGCCCCAACCGTACGGCGACGTAAGCTACGACGACGCGGGGGCCAACGTGTTCCTGAGCGACGAGATCACGTTTGTCGAGGTGACCATGGCGCCGGCCGATCTGGCCGACCTGCTCGCCAACCCCTACCAGGACACGTACAAGGTCTGCACGGTGCGCGTCTACAATTCGCAGATCGACGAGACGGTCTCCAACGTGGGCATCCGCGTCCGGGGCAACACGTCGCGTACGGCATTGAAGAAGTCGTGGAAGCTCAGCTTCAACGAATTCGAGTCCGGCCGGCGGTTCCACGGGCTGAAGAAGCTCAACCTCAACGGCGAGCACAACGACGTTGCCATCACGCGTTCCAGGCTGTCCTGGGACGTGTATGGACAGATGTCCGTACCGGCCCCGCGCGCGGCGCAGGCACACCTCACGATCAACGACGGTGCGGACGTCAACGGCGTTCACGTCAACGTCGAGGACGTCGACGATGATTTCCTCGAGCACTGGTTCGGCTCGGAAACCGGCAATCTCTACAAATGTCTTTACCAGGGCACGCGCGCGGACCTGCGCTACGTCGCGCCGGGCACGGCCGAGACGTACCAGTGCCTCGGGTACAACGGCACGACGCAGACCTACGAGCTCCAGACCAACGAGGACACGCCGGACTACACCGACCTGGCGGAGTTCATCGACTTCGTCAATCACGCGACGAACGCCGAATTCGCCGCCGGCCTCATCGACCGCTTCAGCATCGACAACTTCCTCCGCGCGATGGCGGTGGACGTGGCCAACGGCCACTGGGACAACTACTGGTACGGTGCGAACAACTACTTCCTCTACGACAACCCGGACACCGGCCGCTTCGAGTACATCCCCTACGACACCGACAACACGTACGGCGTGGATTTCTTCGGCATCGACTGGGCCAATCGCGGCTATGCCAACTGGGGCAGCGGCGGGTTCGGCAGCGATGGCGGCAGCCTCCCACCGCTCATCAGCCGCGTGCTGGCCGTCCCGGCGTTCGAGCAGCAGTACCGCCGTTACCTGCGGTACCTGGTCGGCGCGGTCGGCGAGGCGGACAACCCCAGCCAGACCTACACCGATACGGTCGGCGATGTGGCCACCGCGCCGGAGCCGGACGGCCCACACTACGACATCACGTCCGTCGTGGTCAGCAATGACGACACCAACCTGTACATCGACGTGCAACTGGCCGGACCCCTCGACGTGGGCGGCGACACCGGCAACGGCGAATACATGGTGCTTTTCAACACGCGCACGGGCGGCAACACCGGCAACCCGTGGGGCCGCGCGATCAACGCGACCGTGCAGCATGACTTCTTCATCGGCTCGTGGCCTGATGGCGGCGGCGGCATGCAGCTCTGGGAGTACAGCAGCTCCCAGTGGCACCAGCGGTCTTACGGCGCGATCGACCTGTCGCAGAAGGACGCCGGTCTCGTCGTCTACACCGTGCCGCTCTCTGCGCTCGGGATCGCAGTGGACAGCAGCTTCACCTTTGACGTCGTGGCCACCGGAGGTAGTTCGGGCGATTCGGGCGTCGACCATCTGAGCAACCCCAATCCATCCACGACGTCGTTCAGCATTCCATCCACGCCCGGCACCTACCTGAGCTACACCGTACAGGCCGCCACGCCGCCGACGGCGGTGGATGGCCCATTCACGCTGGGCACCCGCGAGGCGGACATCGACGCGATTCAGACGCGGCTGGCACCCTACGCCTTCATGGGCTCGTACTCGGGCTCGACGATGGACTGGGGCTTCACGAACGCCGAGTTTCTCACGGCGTATACCTCTCCGACCAGCTATGCCAACAACCACCCGCGCGATTGGGGGATCAAGCCGTACATCGCCGCCCGCACGGCCAGCCTGCGTGCGAGCGTTCCCACGCCGCCGGCGTCGCCGCAAATGCGCGTCAACGAAATCCTGGGCTACAACTGCTCGACCAACACCGATCCGGCCGGCGACTACGACGACTGGGTGGAGCTCTACAACGGCGAGGCGGACGCGGTGGACATCGGCGGCATGTACTTGACGGACGATCCGGCCGATCCGCGTAAGTGGCAGATCCCCGCGGGCACGACCGTTTCCGGTTACGGTTTCCTGCTCGTCTGGTGTGACGAGGAGCCGGCCGAAGGGCCGCTCCACGCCACGTTCAAGCTCGCCGTGGGCGGAGAATGTGTGGCCTTGTTCGACACGGACGCGAACGGCAACGTGCTGATCGACGCTCTGAGCTATCCCACGCTGGTCGGCGACGTGGCGTACGGCCGCTATCCGGACGGGGATGACAGCGCGGAGCTGCTGACCATCGTGACGCCGCTGGCGCCGAACGACAACAGCGGCGGACCGCCGCCCGACCCGCAGCCGATGCCGGCGGTCTACGTCAACGAGTGGATGGCCGACAACGATAACACCATCGAGGACCCGGACGAGGCCGGGGCCTTCGAGGACTACTTCGAGTTGTACAACGACGAGGATTTCGCCGTCGATCTCAGCGGCATGCACCTCACCGACAACCTGGCCGACCCGACGAAGTTCGAGATCCCCGCCGGCGTGGTCATCGGCCCCAAGAGCTATCTCCTGCTCTGGGCGGACAACGAGCCGGAGCAGGGGCCGACGCACACCAATTTTGCCCTCAGCAAGGCCGGCGAAGCGCTCGGACTGTATGGCAGCCGCCAGGACTGCCTGGCAGAGATCGACACGATCACATTCGGCGCCCAGACGACCGACGTCGCCCAGGGACGCTACGCCGACGGCCGATCGTGTATCAAGACGCTGCGCACGCCTTCGCCGGGGACATCCAACGTCACGGTCCTCGGCGATATGGACGACGATGGGGACGTGGACTGGAGTGATTTTGCGGCGTTTGCCGGCTGTCTCGCCGGGCCGGCGGAAACTCCCGGCCCCAATTGCGACGCGTGTGTGGATGCAGACCTGGACAATGACGGCGACGTCGACCTGCTCGACTTCGCGCTGCTCCAGCAGGGTGCGTGAGCACGCGAGTGTCCTGAGTCGGGAATTCGCGTAATACTCAGTGTAGTTTGAAGTGTTGATTGGGCCCGGGCTGAACGCGCGCAACCCGTCCGACGCAGGCCGATCACCCCACTTCCTCATGTTCTCCATGTTTCTGCGTTTCCCCCCGTTCTATCCGTCCTGTGTGCGGAGAAAACGTAAGAACGAGCAAACGTAAAAACGCAGAAACAGGCATCCCGGCGCGGCCGGGACAGGCTGCGGCACAGACGGCGGTCGCAGGCTGTGGGTCGCCGCAGGTCCAGGCGCGCCGGGATGGCGAGATGGCGAGCTGTGGGTCGCCCCAGGTCCCGGCGCGCCGGGTCTCCGCAGGCGACTCGCCGTGGCGAACTGTAGGCCGGAGACATGGGCGGTTCTCCTGCCGTGTGCCACCGCTTCTTGAGCGGTGCCCTGTCGCAAGAACATGATGCGTGATCGCGTGAGAGGCTGTGCGTGGCGGCTACGAACGGGGGGCGGGGCCGCCTGCGGCGACCAAAGCAAAAAGCGAGAAGCAAAAACGGGGAGGAAGGCGGGCAGACGCGAAGCGATCCGCCGCAGGCGGGCTTCAGGCCGGCGAGCAAGGCTCGTTCTGTTTGTGGGATCCCGGCGTGCCGGGGTCTCTGGGGATCAAGATCCTATCTCCGCCGGCCGCTCCTTTTGGCCTGCCGTACGCGGTAGAGCCGTTCGGTGAAGCCGCCCTCGCGTTCGAACGCCGCGGCCTGGGCCGCAATCTGTCGATCCAGCAGCGCCATCGCGACTCCGATCAGAACGAGCGCCGCGTTGGCGGCCACGGTTTCGACAGAGTCGATGGACTGAATGGACTGGATGGACTTAATGGACTCCGGATAATTCGAGCGTCCATCGCGTCCATGTTGTCCATCTTGTCCATGTATTTCGCGGATATCCCTCACCCATTGCGCCACGTCGTTGGCCGTCGCGCAGCGTCGGGCCACAAGCGCCCGTCTCCTGGGATCGTTCGGAGCCCATTGCGACAGGCTCCGCTGGCGAAGGAAGTCCTCATAGTCCAGGCGAAGCTCCTCCAGACTGGCCCTGGCCACGTTCGTCAGCTTCAGTTCCGTCTTCTTTGATGTCCCGCTCGCCACGCTGCCTTCGGCGATGTTCTGAACGCCCGATCGGGCCGCCTGCACCATCTGGTCGTGCGTCCGGCTTCGCGGGTCGATGAACCGATCGCAGAATCGGACCGTCACGTCGTAGACCAGTTGGGCCACCTGGAAGCTCTTCAGGTTCCGGTATCCGCCGTGTGTGGGGATCAGCGGCTCCGCTGCCGCCTTGGCATCCCCTCCATGCTGTCCATCGCGTCGATCTGCGGTCATGGCACCTTTCCTATCACCCTCCTATCAGTGATGGCCCGTTTTACCCTCCCTGGAGGTTCCTCGCTTGGCGTCATCGCAAGTTGAACTCGGCGACTACGTGTGGGCGTTCAGCCAACAACCGTTCCAAATGACTCTCGGGCCACATCTCGACAAGCGGCAGCCCGTTCTCCGTATTGTGCCCTTCAATGAATTGCACCGCATCGGTGGTGAAGCGTCCGCTTGTAACGATCACAAGCGTATCAACCCTTGGCGGTTCCCAAAGCTTGGTTTGATCGCACGCGAGTGAGACGTCCCTTAGGCCTACGCTCTTCGACAGCCAATGCTTGCACTGGATGATCACCCGACAGCGACGCAAACCTCCGAGCACATCGTCGTGTACACGGAAAACAGACAAATCTCGGCCCCGATCTGCTGCATTCGTGTGAGTCAGCCATTGTGGATTCTCGTACCCTCGTGCGTCGCATATCAGGCAGAACACCAGGCGCTCGAAATCCTCCTCGTTAAGGCTGCCCCAGCGCAGGGACGTGGCGACTGGGCCACGTGGGTGTCGCCCAGACAGCGCGCCCAGGTCCGCGACTTCGACAGGAACCGGTTCATTGTTGGCGTAAAGTGATGCAGTTATTCCGGCGTTAATGAGCGGCCAGTCACGCTCAACGATGTCAATCACGTCGCGCTTCTGCCCAAAACTCAGGTGTCGATGCAGCTCGGCCCACTGCGGAGGCCGTTCTATGCTGTTCCCCAGCAGGAGATCGAGCTTCTTGACCGAGTCCTTCAACTCGTCCCACGTGGAATCGTTGATGACACGCGTGTCATTCATTTCATGCGATATTCTCTTCAGAGTCTGTACTTGTGTACCGATCGCCGGCAAGAGCTCTAGCACGGCACTTCGCACGAGGCGTCGCCTCGCCGCGTTGAGTCTGAATCGGTACTCGCGAAGTGTAACCCCTTGGCTAACGATCGTTCGCTCCACTGACGCGCGGTAATCCAACTCCCCCGATTCCAGAGCATCCAAGCGTGCCTGCGCGATCTGATCTAGGTCGAGCAGTTCGTCATTAACGCTCCAACCGTCAATCGCTGGCAGATGAGGAAGAATACTGCGGAACACCCGGCAGTGATCCTCGTACGCAATTGCATCCGGACTCGTGTCAAGAAAGGAGATGCCATCCGGAGTGAGCTTCGCGATATCGCTCCAGAGTCGCTCAAGCTTTACCAAGTTGGCTTCCGCCCCCTCAAACTGGCGTAGCGCACTATCTAGTTCGCTGCTCATCGCAATCGACCTCTTCACAGTCCCGAGCGCCAGCGCCGTCTTCAAGAGACCGAACCCGCAGCGCCCCGCGCATCGCCCTATCAACAGCCCGAGGCACCGAGTCGAGCGTGAGGAACACTGGGTATTGGATATTGCGATATTGGGGACAGTCGCCGGTTCCAAGTGAGAGTGCCAGCAAGTAACACTAGCATCCCCGCCTGCGTCGGACCGACTATCCTTCCCATTCTCTTCGTCCTGTTCTTCCGCCCGGCCGCCCATCCCCTTCCGGCCAGGGACAAACCGCTGTCCTGAAGTGTAGCAAAGGACGCCGGAGGTACAAAGTCGAAACCCCGTTCCACCCGACAAGCCCACCCAGTGCTTCCCCCTGTATACTTCCCGCAGCCCCCTCCCCCTGGCCCCTGCGTTGCCGCTACTGTATCTCGTGCCAGACCCAGACTCCGTCTTCCATCGGCAGCGTGTAGCCTGCCGGTGGCGAGGCGCCCGGCCGCCCGATGTGGATTCCCCAATGTCCCAGGCCGCCGCCGAAGATCAGGTCTACAGCCCCTTCTTCGACGTCCACCATCACGTACATCGGTCGTAACTCCCGGACGCAGGCTGGGCACTCCTCCCCATTCAACCACAGAATCTCCGCCTCTTCCGTGGAAAAACCACGTTGTTCCGCGGTGACGCGCTCGACCCATTCCCGGATGGCGACGACGTCGGCGCTCTCCCGCATTTGCTCCCGGAACCGCGCGGTGAAGCGGATGTACCCGGGCGTCCGGCTGCCGATTTCCATCACCATCAGCCCCGCCACCCCAACCGAGACAATGGCGTATCGGATCGCGATCCACGCGACCAGGCCGGGCCTGCACGCACCGCGATCGCGGAGCCGAACGAACATCGCGATGACCCAGAGAACGCCTCCCAGCGCAGGCACGCCGTAGAAAATCAACTCCTCCATTGCTCCGGCCACTATGACAATCGGGATGAACGGATGGACAAACGTGAGCATGCCGTAGACCAGGAGAATCGCCAGAGCGATCCAGCCGCTGGGTCCGAGCCACTCGCGGCGCGGCGAAGGGTCGCTTGACGGCCCCCGTGTTTCAGTCGTCTCCTCTTGCACGGCTACCGCTTCCATTCCCTCAGGACCCGGCCGTTACGCAGAAGTGTGGTCACGCCGTTCTCAGATTTCAGGTCGTAGCCGTTCAGCGCGGGAACCATCGGGATCACGAATCCTCTCTGAGCGGACTATCGCGGATCAAAACTGTCTTCCGAAAGCCGACTTGCACCTGAACGCATCCGCCTCGCGCCCCCCGTTCGCTATCTGTACCCTCGGAAGCGAACGTCACAAAGCGCTTCACCCCTTCCTACAGCCCAAAGTCCGCAGCTTTCCTTCGTCGCTTCGTGGCTACGTGGCTCAGTCCCTTCTCCCCCCGTTTCTTTTGACTTTTCGCGCGCAGGTTTCACCTTTTGGTGCCCACATTTCACCTTTTGGTCGCGAAATTTCGGGCAAGCCGGGCAACCTGGGTGAACTGGGCACCCAAAAATATGCATCTGCTGTCGATGATATGCACATATTATGCAACCGCCGTCCCCGGGACCCCGGACCCGCCGAACGTCGCACCACCCCGCCTTCGCGGGGGGGGGCCGCTCGGTCCCGCGCTTCTGTGTATCTCTTCACGCTACCGCGGGTAGATAAGCCCGTCGTATGCGTCCAGGCCCGCACGCTGGCTGATACGAAGAATGCGAATGTACTTCGCCTCGTTCGCCTTCACGTGCTCCAGCTCCAGACCCACGCCCTCCAGGTCCCGCACGCGAGACCGCCCCAGCAACACCAGCAGGTCTCCTGGCCGGATCTCCAGCCGGTCGGCCGGACTGTGCCGCTCCACGTCCGTCACCAGCAGGCCGCTGCCCATTCGTACGCCCAGCCGGCGGGCCGCGCCCGCCCCCAGCGGCTCCAGCGTCAGGCCGTACAGCTTTAACGCCAACTCGCGTCCGTCCGGCAAGGGAATCTCGCGCAACGGAAGCTGTACGGTTTCCGTCTTCCCGTCCCGTTCCACCCGCAGACGAAGCGTATCGCCCGGCTTGCGGCCCACGGCCGCCACGTAATAGTCCACCGCCTCACCGATCGGCGTATCGTCCACCTGGACGATCCGATCTCCCGGCTGCAGCCCGACTTCCTCAGCCGGGGTCTCGCTCTGCACCGCCGTCACCGCAGCGGCGTCGCGTCCCTCCACCTTCAAGCCCACCTCCACCCGGTATCGCTTCTCGATGTCCAGCATCTCCGGCAGAATCGCCCGCAGTTCGTCCACGGGAATCGCAAACCCGATGTTCTGCGCATCGCCGCGAATGGCCGTATTCACCCCGATCAGCTCGCCCAGCACGTTCAGCAGCGGACCGCCCGAGTTGCCGGGGTTGATGCTGGCGTCCGTCTGGATCAGGTCGCCGTACATTACCTGGTTGGAGAACCGCACCTCGCGGTTCAAGGCGCTGATCACGCCCGTGGTCACCGTGTTCTGCAGGCCCACCGGGTTGCCGATCGCAACGGTCGTTTCCCCGATCATCAGGTCGTCGCTGCGGCCCCACGCGATCGGCCGGAGGCGTTCGCCCGGACCGAGGTTGATCTTGATGACGGCCAGGTCGTGCTCGGAATCGCTGGCCACCAGATCCGCATCAAACGTTCTTCCGTCCGAAAGCGTCACCGTCATCTCCGTGGTCCGGGCCACCACGTGTGCGTTCGTGACGATGTACCCGTCCGGGTGAATGATGAACCCGCTGCCCAGGCTCGTGGATTCCGTCGGGACGGCGAAGAAATCATCAATCCCGAGTCCGATCCCGGACCGGAAGGTACGCACGTGCCGGACGGTCGACGAGATGTTCACGATGGAATCCCGCGTTTTTTCCACCACCTCCACCACCGGCGTGCGGCGCCGGGCCCGATCCTGCCCGGTCTCGCGCGCCGTGGATGCAGCCGGAGAACCTGCCGCCCCTGCGGAAACCGCCGCCACCGCCACAAACGCCAACTTCCACGTCTCTTTCATATGGCTCCTTCCTTCCGATACCGCAGACGCACCGGCCGCGCCCCCTGGTGCCGTCCGATATGCTGAATGAATCCGGCCGCGGATGCAAACGCCGGGGCCGGCCGAACGACCTGTGCAAAAAAAAGCCGCCCGGATGCGCGGGAAACCCACGCCATCCGGGCGACTTACGTTTCTCTTCCGGGGCAGGTTCGGGGTCAACCGGTGGACGGCACGTCCCTCGGCAGGGCCCGTAGCCCCTGCCCCGCGCTACGTCCCCGACCTATACTCCCAGGGCCTGCAGCAGGCCCTTTTTCTTGGGCTCGCCGTCGGCGTGCTGCGCCGGGCCGGCCCCTTGGTGCTGCTTGCTGGTGTCCTCCGACCGGCGCGGGTTCTTGCCCGGCTGGCGGTTGGCGCCCACCACGCACTGTCCGGAGACCACGGCCCCTTCCGACATCTGGAGCCGCGCCACGTGCAATTCGCCCTCGATCTGGGCCGTGGAGTCAATCGTCAGCTTGCCCGAGGCGTGCACGTTCCCCTTGATGTTTCCCGCCACAATCACGTCGCAGGCCCGGATTTCGCCCTGCAGCACCGCGCCCTTGGCGATCAGCAGGCTGCCGCTCGTTTCAATGGCGCCCTCGAACTGCCCGAGCAGACGCACGTTGTCCTGGAACTTCATGTTCCCTTTGAACACCGCGTCCGTACCGATCGTCGTTGCGTAGTTGGTCGTGCTCCCTACCTGGTCTGCCATAACCGTCATCTCCCGTAGCAAAACACACTGGCACCGCGGCGGTCCGCCTGGCAAACCCACCGGCCCGTACCCTCGCGGCCCTCTGATCCACCCGAATGTATCGGAGAGTTCTCGACGACATGTGAGTTGCGATGTGCCCCTCGCCAACCTGCTGGTTCCCGGACCTTCCGCCCTCCCGCCACGCCGTCGCATCCGCCTCCTGTCGCCTCCCCGGCCCGGACGGTAGACTCTCTTCCATGCCGACACCCCACGAACGATTCATGCGGGCCGCTCTGCGTGAAGCGCAGGCGGCCGCGGACGCGGATGAGGTGCCTGTAGGCGCCGTCGTCATCTGCGAGGGCCGCATCATCGGCCGTGGACACAACCAGCGGCAGGCCCTCGTTGATCCCACGGCCCACGCCGAGATGCTGGCCATCACGGCCGCCGCCGCTCACCAAAACGATTGGCGGTTGTCCGGCTGCACCCTGTATGTGACGCTGGAGCCCTGCGCCATGTGCGCCGGGGCGATGGTGCTGGCGCGCGTCGATCGCGTTGTCTTCGGCACCGACGACCCCAAGGCCGGCGCCTGCGGAAGCGTGTTCACCATCCCCACCGATCCCCGTCTGAATCATCAGGTGGCCGTCACCCGGGGAGTCCTGGAAGCCGAGTGCGCCGAGCTCCTCCGCACGTTCTTCATCCGTCAGCGGACCCTGGGCAAGAAGTGACCTGCTCGTTTGCCGCGCGCTTCAGGAAACCAACCCAACCCGCCGTCATTCCGACGCGGGAGAGGTCGTTTCGGGCGCCGCGGGCCCCGGTGGCCGCGCGGGATCCCAGCGGTGCATCGTAGCCAACGCCAGAATCAGCGGCACCAGGACCAACACGACCAGAATCAACACGGCGATGGCCTTCGCCATGGGCCCGCGCCGAGGCTGATAGATGCCGGTGAACGCTTCCGGCTCGGCTTCGCGATGCTCTTCCAGATTGTCCGGTCCACCGTCCATAACCGCACCCAAACCCTATCCACACTGTTTCCATCCTGCAAACACGCCTGCCGGGCTAACCCGACCGGGAGCTTCCCTGCCCCGGTCTCACACCGGCGGTTGCCTTGTCTCTGCCGGGTGGATACTCTATGCAGGCCAGCGGCCAACGGAACGGCCGCATGGTTTGACGACCCGGACACCCCGGCCATGAAACTGACGGAAATTCTCACAAAAGACTGCATACGCGTTCCCCTGGAAGCCACGGACAAGACCAACGCCATTACCGAGCTGGTCGATCTGCTTGCCGACAAAGGTCGCATCTCCCAGCGTGATGTGGTGCTTCAGGCGGTCCTGGACCGAGAGGCAACCCGTTCGACGGCCGTCGGACATGGCTTGGCCGTCCCCCACGGCAAGTGCGCCGGCAGCCCGAGGCTCGTCATGGCGGTCGGAAAACCGGCGCAGCCCATCGACTTTGGCGGCAAGGACGGCGAGCCGGTCAACCTGATCGTCCTGGTCTGCAG
>JAFGJQ010000334.1 GCA_016929015.1 Phycisphaerae bacterium
AAAACAGGAGGAAGGCACGAAGGGACGAAGGCACGCAGGCACGAAGTGAAGGGCGCCGGCAGCGGCCGGCGACGACTGCTTGAGGCGCGGACGGAACGGTGCAGAGGACGCCGGCGAAGCTGGGGTGTCCGGGCTGATGGGTTCAGGGAAGACGATTGCCCGACGCCGGAGTCCGCGGCTGGCCGCACTCCGGGCACGTGCCGCTGACATTGCCGGTGAGATCGTACCCACACCGTCGGCAACGGACAGGGCCACGGTCATCGCGATGCTTGCGAGTCCATGCCCATATTGTCCAAGCCGCCAGGAGAAGAAACACCGCGACGAAATGGCAGGGTGGAAGGTCGCCGGCCGGTGGTGGCTTCTGGGCCTCCCGCCACGAAAGGCAGGCGAACAACGCGCCTGTGAATACGGTCAGCGCCAGGGCCAGCCACTTCATAACTGCTTTCCACATTCCGGGCAGACGCCGGATAGGTTGCCCGTGAGATTGTACCCGCAATGTTGGCAGTGGCCGAGTGGGGGTTTGCGGTCGCGCCACCACAAAAGGGCCGTCGGAACGGCGAGCAGGACGAAGGGAATCCAGAGGGGGATCTGTATGTCGCGCGAGGTCTCTTCCCAGTATACGTACGGCCAGCAAAACCCGAAGGGAGATGTCGTGGCGAGCACATAGGTCGGGTCAATCTGCCAGCCGCGGACAAATGTGTCGGTGCCGATGAATACCTCCACTTCGATGCATCCGCCGCCGAGCGAGTGATCGCGGCTACTCGTACCGTCCCATGATGTCCAGGTAACCCACCAGATCAGGCTCACACCCCACGCCACGACCACGAGGGTGCACAGCACGAGCCCGGTCCACTTGGCGATGCGGCGGAATCGGGAGGGTCGTTGCATGGGGGCAGTATACCACGCCGGATGGGTACGCAGCCGGCCGTCGGGTTTTTCCGGCGCTGGCTGAGGTGGTAGAATGCCCCTGGACGCCGGCCACGTTACATTGGAGAACCCCCGCACATGGGTTGGCATGAGCTTCTATTCGTGCTGCTGTTGCTGCTTCCGGGAATCCCGGTCTGTGGCGTGCTCGCTGTCGTCATCCTCGCCGTGTTTCGGCGTGACCGCGGTTCGCATCTGCGTTGCGGCACCCAGACGGACGGTCGGGGCGCGGTCGGTGAGCAATGCAAGCACGATGCGGATCATCACATCTCCGGTTTCGTCAACATTGCCTTTCGCCTGGGCCTATTGCGACGGTGTTCTTGCTGCATGCGCTGGTTCGCGCTCGTGCTTGCGATGGCCCGGCTGGCCGCCGATTCGGCGTATGCCCTTCTCTTTGCGTTTGGCCGGTTTGACGATGTCGCTGGAGGGCGGCTTGGACGAGTTGGAGGAGTTCTTGTCGCGCCGTGCCACTTCCGCCTCCAGCTTCTCGATACGGGCGAGCAACTGGCGGATCAGCGCGATCAGTTCTTCCTTGGTGTACGATTCCAGCGGCTTCATGTTGTCAGTGATCGGACGCAGCCGCCATTCACATCACTCCCTCAGTCAAAAAAACCGTGAACGGTTGCTGTTCCTGCTATTACTGAGCGCAGCCTTACTGGGATGATGCGACGCAGTGTCGTTCGCTTTCACGGGGATGAGCCCGTGAAGGCACTCTGGAACTGCCCGAAGTCCGGCAGATCGACATCCCCGTCTTCGCTGCTGTCCACTTCTGCACAGATCGGCTGCCCTTCATACAAAGGAGGCGCGCATGGCGGATTCGGACACGGGCCGGTGTAACAGGCGGTGAACTGGACCCAGTCATCCAGGTCAACGTCGCCATCGCCGTCGAGGTCACCAAATGGTTCGGTCATGCAGGGCTCGTCATACGAATGCGTGCCGGGCGTCGTATTCGCCAGCAGAAGGTCGGTGGGGTTCTCACCGCTGAGACTGCCCGCACCGCCGAAGTACCACTGGCTTGCCGAAAACACCCGCCCATTGGCGGCGTTGGAATCAGACTGACGGTACGAGAAGCTTTCCGTGTATTCCCACGACTTGGCAGTGCCGTCTACGCCAAACTCGCCGTAGATATCGACTAGATGAGACCCGTCGGCCTTATCTGTCAGGATGTAGCGGTCATCGCCGTCTCCGAAAGGCACGTTCGTGTCGAGATCGGCCTCGAGCGGTGTGTAGATGATCGGAAACGCTCCGGTGCAAGCGCCGGCCTGATTCGAATTGATGACGAATGACTGGCCGGCAGAAATCGTGACCCCCGTCAGATCGACATCCACCACGACATCCTGACTCGAGTCCATCTGTACAATCAGGCCCCCTTCCGTAAAGACGAAATCATCGAGTCCAGTATTGGTGATCTCGATCCAGCGTGGGCACTCGCCGCTCTCGGCCCCCACGACGACCTCGCTGATGATCAGGCAGGATGGGTCGTAGTCGAGGCAGGGGTTGGGGGTGCAGGTGGTGCCGTCGCCGAGGTAGCTGCCGCCCACGGCGAGGCAGGCAGCCTCGCTCAGCACCGAGCACTGCTCGCCCTCGCAGCAGGCGCCTATGGCGGCGACGCCGCATGTGGGATTGGCCGAGAGATTTGACGCGAGATAGCCCACCGGCACGCCGCCGCCGGGCGAGAGGCCGATGATGCCGTCGGCGCAGGAGATGCCCAGCCAGGTAATGTGGATTGCGCGGTCGTCGAAGAATTCGATCTGGAAGGTGTTGGAGCCGCTCGTCTGCCACTCGGGCACGTTCTGCCAGGTAACCACCACGCGGTCGGCGAGGGCCTTCCAACTGATCTGGCCGCCGGCCTCGGGATTCATATCATCAAACAGGGCCGCGACCCGGGGCTGGCTGAAGTGGACCGCGAGGGACTCGTTCCAGGTGCCGTCCGACGACTGAAACGTGATGTTGCCGTTGGCGTTGACATAGAACGAGTTGTAAGAGCCGTTGTACAGCCACACGGCCCTGCCCGGTGCGACTTGCCGGCTGCCGTCGTCAGTGAGGGTCAGGCTTGTTCCGCCGGCCGGATCTGTCGGCAGTGCCGTGGCAGGCCGCAGACAGGCGTCATAGAAGCTGGCGGAGCCGCTGGGGGTGAGCTCGAGCGTGTAGCCGTCGAGGTCGATCTCGCCGGTCGCGTCGGTGAATTCCTCGGTGTAGTGGTCCATGGTGTTTGCCGTGGTGAAGTGATATGGGGCGTCGCAATCGGCGCTGCCGCATCCGTTGTCGCCGCGCGCTCGCCAGTAGTACAAGGTGTCGCCCTGGAGCAGTTCCGTCACCACGTGCGTCGTCTCGGTCACGGTCGCGCTGTAGTCAATGTTCGATGATCCAAAAGCGGGATCCTCACTGATCTCGATCGTGTAGGACGTTCCCATCGTGGAGGTTTCCCACGCGAGCGTGGGCGTGCGCGACACATTGAGTTCTCCGCTGGGCGGGCTGGTCAGACCGAAGGCGCCCGGCGGCTCGTCGGCGATGCGCAGTTGCACCGGCCTGGTTCGCTCGATGGACGGCGACGTTGCCCGGAGTACCAGGTTGTACGTGCCCGGAGCACAGGCATCGGTGTCGTCGATCGTCAGCACCGAAGTGAAGGGAGGGGTCATGTTGTTGGAGCTGAACGTAGCGGTCACCCCGCTCGGGAGGTTATCGACGGAAAGCTGGACCTGCTCGCTGAAGGTGCCGGTCCGCTCCAGCGTGAGGGTGAAGACGGCGGGCGTCGGACTACACACGTCCGCCACGTCAGGCGTTGCCTTCAGGGTGAACGAGTTCGGCCGCGGCAACTGCAGCGCCGGATCGCCCAGCAGCACGAACTCCTCGAAAAAGTTACGGCAGACGTCGGCATTGGCCGTCGGCGGGTGGGTCGGGTCACCATCCCAGTCGCCGTAGTCCGCCAGGAACCGGTACAGGCCGGACACCCAGGCGGGGCCGACTTTCCACTGATTGTCCTCGAAGAAGGCGGCGAAGAACGAGCGTTCGAGCGCGACGGACGGCGCCCAATCCGAGACGCTTCCCCAGTAGATGTAATCCGAGGCGGAGAGGTAGGCCGCGGCGCCTTTTCCCGGCGCCCGCAGCCAGGTCTCCCCGACGCACTCGCTGGATGTGTACTGGGCGGTGTTACACGACCAGCCACATGCCAGCCCGTAGAGGTTCTCATTACTCAGGCCGTTGACGTCCGCGGTGTGGAAGGACGGATCCCACCAGCCGTCGGAGCTGCTGTGGCCGAAGTACACGACCCACAGACAGCCGTTGTTGACGGCCTCGGTCACATCCGCCGTGTCGCCGCCCTGGGCGCTGTAGATCCGGATTCCGTCGTAGCCGGCGGGCGTGAGGTAATTGTCGATCACGAAATCGTGCGAAGGTTCGGCCTGACCTTCCGTGCTCGGGTTGGCCAGAAACGCGCCGCGGCGCACGTAATCGGGATCCGGGAAGTTGCCTTTCTCAACACGAATGGACTTGTTGACCACGTTCTTCAGTGAATCGACGCTCCGCACGCTGAAGCGGCCGACGGGGATCTCGGGGTACCAGTCATCGCCCGGATCGAGGCAGACGTAGGGCCAGTCGGTGGCGGCCTGCTTGTCGCCGCCGCCCTCGAAGTGCGGGATCGTGTATTGCGTGGAGGTGAACCCGTCCGTGTCGCCGACAAGCAACACGTAATCGGGCTGATTTGCGGTGTTCCACAGCGAGGCGATGTGACTTTTGATCGCCGTGTTGCTTTGGCCAACGGGTGCCTCGTACACCGCCACTTTGAAGCCCATGGCCTGCTTGTGTGTGACGAACTGTGTCAGCGGGGCACTGGCCGTGTACTCCGGCGCGGTGATGATCAGGTAGTTTTCCGGCGGCGGCTTGGGCAGTCGCATGCTCGGATCGCCGAGCACGTAAAACAGCTCCGTGTAGTCGCGGGAAACCGGATCCTCTGCCCCATAGTACTCGATGAAATGGCCCGCCGCCGCCTGGGCTGCCGGGCTCAGCTCGCGTATACCGTCAACGTAGATGGCCTGAAACAGATTCTTGTAGAGGGTGCCCCAGGTTGAGAAGGCATAAGCCCCCAAGTTCCGTTCTGTGCCATACGCGCCAGCTGCGCCTTTGTCGGGCTCGCGCAGCCACTTTTCGAGCCAGCCCGGTGACTGCGTCTCGTCGGTGTAGTGAAATGCGGCGGAGCTGCAACTGAAGCTCACAAGGAATGGATAGATATCCTCGTTTGTTAGGCTCTCGATGTCGCTGAAGACATAGGGCGGCGTCGCCCATGCGTGAAAACCGGCGCTGTGGCCGAAGTAGACACACAGAAACATCCCGTTGTTGAAGGCATCAGTGACATCCTGCGTCGTCGCTCCGTAAGACAGCACGTAGAGCTTGTTGGACTCGATCCCGCTCGGCGTCATATACATGTCAATGATCTGATCGTGCAGAGCTTCGGCATCGGCGTACGGATCAGTACCGGCGATGAAACCGGCGCGGCCCGCAAAGCTCGGGTCGGCGGAATTGCCGCTTTCTACCGAAAGAATCTTGTCCACCACGTCCTGCAATTCGCTCACGGTTCGAACGGGAATGCGCCCGATGGCGATGTCAGGGAACCAGTCGTCCACCCCATCCATACAGACGTAAGGAATATCGCTGCGAGCATGCTTCGTGCCCCCGCCAATCTGAACGGGAATCGAAAACGACCCGGCGGTCGTCGTCGTGTCCAGGGCGTCTCCCACAATGAGGATGTAGTCGGGCGCGTCAGGCGTCCCCCAGAGGCTCTGGATGTAGGCTTTGATCGTATTCTTGCCGGTCCCCGGCACCGCTACGTACGTCGACACCGTATAGCCCTGGGCTGTCTTGGCGTTCGCAAACAGCGCCAATGGCGCGCTGCCGGCAAAAGCTTCCGCCGTGATGATCAGGTAGTTGCCCGAACGATCGTTCCGCAGGTCGGCGCCCCGAGGCGGATTCAGCATGATCTGGCTCAGTCCCGCCGCAGGGCCGACGTCAGTACGAACACCCTCGCCCCCGCGAAAGCGGAGTCTGACGTTGACGCGGGGCCAGACCGTCAGTCTCCCCACATCTGGGCGGTACGCCACGGGGCGGACCTCCAGCAGGTGGAGGCGGACCCCCCTCACGACGCCCAGTTCGGTCACCGCCACTCGCGCCGCAGGCACGGATGCACCGCTCGCGTAGAACGAATCGTCGTAGCAGAACGTTGAGGGAAGATACGACTGGAGCGTCTTGTCCTCCTCCGTGAAAACCTCAGGCAGGCGGGGATCCACGCTGAGAGGACCCTGCACCGGTAGCACCGGCTCCGTGAAACCCACAGTCCTCAGGTCAATGATCGACGAGGGCCCCTCCCGAACATCCCATTCGATGGCTGCACCCTTCGGTACACCGAACAACCGCCGAACAACCGGCAAGGCAGCACTGCCCACATCGCCCGCCTCCGGCGTGTCAACACAGCGCACGCGCAGGAAATCGCCGTATGCGG
This sequence comes from Phycisphaerae bacterium, assembly GCA_016929015.1. Taxonomy (GTDB): domain Bacteria; phylum Planctomycetota; class Phycisphaerae; order UBA1845; family UBA1845; genus JAFGJQ01. The sequence continues at coordinate 6,416 of JAFGJQ010000334.1, forward strand.
TTGCCTCCCGGGCCAATTCGAGATCTGCCAAGTCAACCCTGAGTTCGAACCCACGGTCGTCGTACCACTCGACGACGACCTCCGGCGCCCGGGCACCGTCTGCAGAACGAATGTACGAGCGGCCATCCAGAGAGAACCCAAGCCACGTTCCTTCAGCAGCGGTCGTTGATGACGCCAGAACCACGAACGCGACTAGCCACAAAGGAAAGGCCAGAACCCTGGCATCATACGTTTGCATGGAACTGCTCCTCCCCTTCTGCTTCTGCTCCAGTCCGATAAATGCGGGGTCGCCCACGTCCTTTGCGAAAACACGCACGGCGAAACCCTGTCTGTGAGGTGTGGAACACGACTTCCCACCCCAGCGAACACCATTGGCTAGTATACCACAATGGCCTGCTCGCCACCAAGCCTGCGAATCGGTGACGCCCGCCAACATTGACCGCTGCGAGCAGAATACCTGGAAGCGATACGCGGACAAGCCGGACGTGCTGGATGCGGCCGAACGGTCCGGGCGGCCACGGGCGCTGACGTATCGGGTGCTGGTGCTGACGGGGCTTCGGTTGGGGGAGCTTCAATCCGTGACCGTGGGCCTGTGCTCGCTGGACGGACGGGAGGCGTACCTGTCACTTCGGGCGGCGGACCCCAAGAGCCGGAAGGCTGCCGACGTACTGCGGCGCTCCGACGTGGCGGCTGATCTGCGGAAGCACCTGGGCGGGCGGCTACGGGCGGTGCAGGACGCGGCGCGGAAGGCCGGAGAACCGATTCCCGCGCAACTGCCGGCGGATGAACCGCTGCTGGCGATCCCGGATTCGCTGGTGAAGCGGTTCGATCTGGACTTGGTGGCCGCGGGGCTGGCGAAGCCGATCCGGAACGGGAATAAGCGAACCGTGGACAAGCGGGACGCGCAGGACCGGTCGCTCGATCTGCACTGTCTGCGGCAGAGCTTCAATTCGCTGCTGGCCGCGGCCGGGGTCCCGCTGACGACCCGGCAACTGCTGATGCGGCACGCACTGACCACCGTGACCGATGCCCACTACACGGATGCCCGGCTGATCGACTTGCGGGGTGCGCTGGACAAGCTGCCGGCCCTTCCGTTGAACTGGCCGGACGCGAAATCCCTTCCGCTGGCCGCGACCGGATCGGGCAACGGCCCGTCGGTTTGTCCTCCGGTTTGTTCGCCGAATGACAAGCCGTGCACTTCGGTGGCTTTGGCTGGCAAATTGGCCGGGACGCCACTTTCCGCGGGAACCCGCGTAAGTGCTTCGGCTGACGAAAGTTGGAAACGGCTGCCATCTGCTGACACAACGCGCCGGGCTGGACTCGAACCAGCGACCGCCGGATTAGAAATCCGGTGCTCTATCCGGCTGAGCTACCGGCGCTGCGGCCTCCCGTGGGTGGCCGGATCGTACTTATCGTAATGACGGAAACGGCTCGCGTCCACGCGGGGCGGTGGTTGGGGTGTTTGTACGAGTGCCGGTGAAGCGGTTAGGACGCCGGGACCCCCACCGCGTTTCGCACGCGGTGAGGGTGCCCGGCTGGACGGCACAAGTTGGCTTGCCGATCGATCTGGCGAGGCGATCAGAACGACGACAGGTCGGCGAACGCATCGCCGCCGGACGCCACGGACGCCTCGGCCGATTTCTTGTTCTTGC
>JAFGJQ010000027.1 GCA_016929015.1 Phycisphaerae bacterium
GATCATTCAAGGGGCTCGACCGGCGCTGTTCGTCGCGGCGGCGGCGACGCTGCTTTCCGTTGTGCTGCTGTTCCGGCCGGGGTTGCGCGAGGACTACCGGATTGAGTCGTTCGTGGCCAGCCACGACGAGTCATATCTGCGGTTCCGCCGTTTCATGGAGGAGTTCAGCAGCAACGAGGTGGCGATCATCGCCATCGAGGCGCGGAACGTCCTGTCGCCGGAATCCGTCGCGCTGCTGGCGGAGATCGGCGAGAAGGCCGCGGCGTTGCCGGCCGTGCAGCAGGTCGTTTCCATCGCCAACGTGCCGAGCACCGTGCGGGCCCTGCTGGGTGACCGGATCTGGTCGCACCCGCTGTTTCTGGACAACATCATCAACCGGGACCGCACGGCGGCGGCGGTTCTCATCCAGATTGCCGGCGAAGAGCAGCCCGGCGAGGTTCGGAAGCGTACCGTGGCCGCCCTGCGCGCTCTGACCGCCGACACCCAGGCCGCCCACCCGGACACGCACGTGGTGCTGGCCGGTCCGTATGTCACGCTGATCGACATGTTCGACTACGTGCAGCGTGATTTGCTGGTGTTTTCATTCGCCGCGTTCGGGCTGCTCTGCGTAACGTTGTGGGTCGTCTTTCGCCGGACGGTCCCGATGGTCTACGCCCTGCTTGTGGGGGCGTCCGCCACGCTCTGCACGCTGGGGCTGGCCGTCGTGTTCGGCTGGGTCACCTCGCTGATCACGCAGATGATCGTGATTCTGGTGGCGGTGCTGTCCGTGGCCTCGTGCGTACACCTGGCCGCCGCCGCGGAGGAAATTCGCCTGGAGAACCCGTCCGGCAGCCGGCGGGACCAGGCGGCGCGGCTGCTGCGGCGGATGCTCGCGCCCTGCGCGGCCGTGGTGGCGACAACGGCCGTCGGGTTCGGGGCGCTTTGCACGTCGTCCATCTCGCCCGTGCGACTGCTGGGGGCGCTCATCGTGTTCGGGCTGGGGTGGTCGCTGGTGACAGCCCTGTGCGGCTCGGTGGAAGTCGCCGGGCGGGCACCTTGTGCCACGGCGCGAACGCACCTGCCCCGCTGGCTGCGCCGCGTGGGGGCTTGGTCAGACCGAAGGCGATGGCGGGTGTTCGGCTTGTTCGCAGCCTCAACGGCGTTCTGCGCGGCGGGCATCGGCCGGCTGAGCTTTGAGAGCGCCTTTCTCGAGAACTTCCGGCCACACAGCTCCGTGCGGCAATCGTACGAGTTCATCGGCGATCACTTCGCGCCGGTGGGGTCGCTGGAGGTCGTCGTTCAGACGGCGGACGGCGGCGCCGTCCTCTCGCCCCAGACGCTTCAGACGGCCGACGCCTTCGCCGTCGACGTGGTGCGGCAGTTCGAGCCCATCCGCAAGTCGCAGTCGGTTGGCGATTTGCTGACGCTGTTCGGCGCCGGCCTGCCGCAATCCGCACTCGATCTGCGGCTGCGGCTGGCCCTCCTCCAGGCCGCGGGCGGCCCCGACAACCCGTTGCGGGCGTTTCTCAACGCGGACCGAACGGCCATGCGCATCCAGTTCCGCGCCATCGAGAGTCACGTGTCCGTACCGGACAAACTGCGGATGGCCGGCGACATCCGCGCAATGGCGGAGCGGGCGTTCGGGCCGGGCTTCCGGGTGGAGGTGACGGGGCTGTATTACTTCTACGCCCGGCTCATTGACGGCATGGTGCGCGACCAATACCGGTCCGTGGCCATCACGGTGCCGGCGGTCTTCCTGGTGATGGCCCTGCTGCTGCGGTCGTTGCGGGTGGCCCTGGTGGCCGTCATTCCCAACGTGCTGCCCATGGTGTTCTGCCTGGGGGTGATGGGCTGGTCGGGCATTCCGGTGAACATGACGACGGCCATGATGCTGTCCGTCACGTTCGGCATTGCGGTGGACGATACGCTGCATTACCTGTGGCGGTTCCGCGCCGCGCTGCGGGAGACCGGCGATTACTCGGTGGCCGTCCTTCGGGCGCATGGCAGCGTTGGGCGGGCCTGCGTGTTCACGACGGTGGTGATTGCGGGCGGCTTCTGGATTCTCGTGTTGTCGGAGTTCCTTCCCACGGCCTATTTCGGCGGGCTGGTGGGGTTCACGATGATGGCCTCGCTTGCGGCGGACCTGGTGCTGCTGCCGGCCCTGCTGACGGCCATCCGGCCGTTCCCGGACGGGCGATGAGGCTGCCGGCCGCGCCGGGCGCTTGCCCTTAGGGCGGGGCGGCTGATAATCCGCATCATGCGTCGGGCGATTCAACAGCGGCACCGGCGACGTGGCGTTGCCGTCGTGGTGGAGTTGCTCCTGGTGGTGGGGCTTCTGGCCCTGGTTCTGTCCGTTGCCGCCGGGTGGTACCAGTACGTGCTGGACCAGGCGAAGACCCGGCAGGCCGCCGTCATGCTGGCGGCGCTGGACCGTTCCGTGCGGGCATACGCGGAGGTATGCGGCGTTTTTCCTCCCGGCCGGCTCGACGGCGACATGCAGCGCATGCTGCCCATGCTGCTGTCGGTGCCCGCGGCGAAGAGCCATTTGCAGCCGCTGGTGCCGGCCCTGCTGTTCAGCGTGGACGGCCGGCCGCAGTGCCGCGATCCCTGGGGCTCGCCCGTGCGGTACTTCACCGCCGAGATCGAGGATCAGACGTTCCGGCGGCGCGTGCAGTTGAACCGCGGCGTGCCCATTTTCGAATGCGCCGGGCCGGACCGGCGGTTTGGCGACGACGACCCCGCGGAACAGGCCGACAACCTCCGCAGCGACGAACCGCTGGATGTGCGGTCAGCGCCGGAGCCGCCCGCCACCAGCCGGCCGGGCTGAGAACAGAACGGCCCGGCGAAGCGGGATGCCGCGCCGGGCCGTGTTGGGTTTGAGTTGTTGCGTCGGCCGCCTTACGGCGCCACGTAGCCCACGTACTCCTCCTGGTACAACTGGAAGTCGAACAGGTCCACCGCCCCGTCCTGGTTCTTGTCGAAGACGCAGAGACACTTCTGCGGGTGGCCGTCCGGGTCCAGTTGGGGGTTCGGATACGCGTCCGGGCCGCTCAAGCAGTCGGCGAAGGCGGCCGTGTCCGCGTCGTCCAGCGTACCGCTGTTGTCGTAGTCGAATTCCGTGCAGCCGCAGTAGACGCAGTAGACCAACTGGAATTCGAGGAAGTCCTCGATGTCCACGTCGTAGTCCAGATCAAAGTCAAACGCACACCGGCAGGACAACTCGGCCAACCCACCCGGATCGGTCATGCAGTCCGGAAACTCCAGCGCGTCCCGCCAGTTGGCCAGGCCGTCGCCGGTGTAGTCTCCGCTGCCCAGGCCCGGGTAGTCGTCGCAGGTCGGGCAGACGTCGGGCGTGACGCACGTGGTGCCGATTCCCTGGAAGTAGCCGAGGGTCGCCGGACAGCCGCCGGCGGTTGTGTCATTGCAGCCGCCGTCAGGCAGGCAGCAGGCGCCGAGGTCGCACACGCCGGGGTCGATGCACGCCGTGCCGGCCCCCTGGTAAACGCCTCCGCCCGCCGTACATTCGGCGAGGGTCACATCCTCGCAGGCGCCGGGCAGACAGCAGGCGCCGGGCTCGCAAACGTCCGAGACCGCGCACGATGTGCCCAATCCCTGGAAGCTGCCTCCGGCGTTTGCGCATGCGGTGTCGATCAAGTCACTGCAACCGCCGCCGGGCAGGCAGCAGGCGCCAGGCTCGCAAATGCCGGGCATCTCACAGGATGAGCCGAAGCCCTTGAACTCGCCGCCAACCGCATCGCACTCGCTGATCGACCCCACCGCGCACCCCCCAGCGGGCAGGCAGCAGGCGCCAATGGGCACGCACTCGACCTCTGCACACGTGGCATTGATGGTGAAGCTTCCGAAATCCAGGAAGCATGCGTTTTGCGTGGTCTCGGAACAGACGCCCTCGACGCAGCAGGCACCGATATCGTCCAGGCAGGGGTTCCCGTCGCACCGCTCCCCATCAAGCCAGACTCGGCTGGGGTACGAACTGGAACACGTGGCAAGCGTGGTTTCCGTGCAGGCCAGGCCGTCACAGCAAGCGCCGCGCGGTACGCAATCAGCGGTTACGCAAAGAGTGCCCTCGCCTTTCCAGACGCCCTCGATGGTGCCTCCGTCGCTGATGGGCCGCTCGCACTCGTAGCGGGTGATATTCGACGTACAGGTTTCGTCAGAGTAGTCGCAGCACGCACCGATGGCCGTTTCGCACGGGCCTTCGTCACAATGCACGCCGTCGCCCTGGTAAGATCCGTGCGTCAGGTCACACAGGTCCGGGCCCCACTCGTAGCAGCCGGTGCCGGACGCCGGGCAGCAAGCCCCCTGCACCGGACACGCCTCCGGCGACCCGGGCGCGGGGCACACCTGGTTCACTCGCCAGCCGGTGCTGTCGAGGGCTTCGCATTCCGACTCGGTCAGGAAATCCACGCACTCGCCGCCGAACAAGCAGCAGGCGCCGGGCGGGTCGCAGATGTCACAATTGGTGCCGTAGCCGCCGTACGTGCCATCGTTCCATGTGCACCACGGCCAACTCGTGATGTAACAACCGCCCTGGCCGCCAAAGTTGCAGCAGGCCCCGGTGGGCAGCGGGCACGTGATATCCTCGCAGCTCAACCCGGGCGCCGAAAACACGCCGTCGGCGGCGGCGCAGAGGTCCGGCGTAATAAGGTACTCGTCCTCGCAGACGGACCCCAGGCAGCACGCTCCGGGCAGGGGGGTGAAACAGACATCCATGGCAAAGCGGTTCTGGCTGCCCGCGTAACTCATCGTTTCAACGGGCGGCGGAACAAAGCTCTCCTTCACTTCGCAGCCGTACACATAGCCGGCGCCGTAATCCACGACACCGGAACCCTGCGTGACTCTCCAGAACCGGACCGCCGGCGTCTCCCAGGCCACCGCAAGCAGGTAGTGTCTGCTTGAAGAGGACAGAGTCACTCCGATTTCCGGCGATTCATACTGAGCGGCCTGGTTGGTCATGAAGACCGTTCGGCTGTCGTACCAGATCCGGGTCCACGTCGGATCGCCGATGGCCCCCTTCTCGTATACCGCAAACCACAGCTTCACCGTCGCGCCGCCGGCCGAATCCACGCGAAGCACCGGGCGAATGCGGCGCAGCACCCGATCCACGTGGACGTCGATCCGGTTTCCGATGAGCATCATCGTGGCCGAGTAACTCGGGTTGGCCCCGGCGATGCCCAGTTCGTAGCAGTCCAGCTCTTCGCGCAGGCCGTCGTCCGTGCTGACGACGGGCGGCACGTCCGGCGTGTCGGGCAGGATCAACGGCGTGAGGCCGAAGAGCGGATCGGATGGGTGCAGCGGCTCCCCGAGGATCTGCCGTTCCGGAGCTTGTCCGAAAGCGGTGCTGATCAGCAGGCACGCCACGATGCCGGCGGTCGCAAGCGTACCGCGTACCGCAAGTCTGCCGGTGTAGTCGTTCATGTTACGCTCCGTATTGTGCCGGTAGGGGAAACTGCTCCGCTGACACCAACATGTCAGTTCGCCTGCAAGACCTGCGTCTGCCGGTCCTGATGCAACGGTTGCACTTGCCTCCCATCCCGGGCGGGACCTCTTTCCTCCTTGGTTCGATTATACCCGCTGTAGGACGACGGTTCTACTCCCCGTGTCAGGCCGAAAACCACGCAACTGCCTTTGAACACGAGTTTTGCCGGACCGCCGATAACCGGGACCGAGGGACGAAGGGACAAAGGGACCAAGCGAACAAGTTCTGGGACCAGCTATCTTTGTGGGACCGGCTTTCCAGCCGGTCTTCCCTCCGTCTAGTCTCCAGTTTCCGGTTTCCAGTTCTCTAGAGTTTGTGGGACCGTCCCGGCGCGCCGGAGTCCAGCCGCCCCTTCGTGCCTTCGTGCCTCCGTGCCTTCGTGCCTTCTTCCCTCAATCCGCCCGGGCCTCTTCATACTTGCCCACGAACCGCTCGCCGATGCGGTCAAACGGGGCGCGGGAATCAAAGAAGGTCGGCAGCCGGTTGACCGTTTCCTCGAACCGGATGGCCTTGGCGTCCGCCTCCGCGATGGACGCAGCCGTTCCGCTGTCCGGCCCGCGCAGCGTCCCGTAAATCGTGAAGACGTGCGACCGGTTCGTCACCCACTCCTCCAGCCCCACCAGCAGGGCAACGGCCTCCACGTAATCCTCCGTGGGGATGCCGGCACTGACTCCTCGGCCCACCACGCCGTGGTCAAACCGCGTCTCCGGGTAGGCCGTGTTGCCGTTGCCGCCGACGTGCCGGACGTTGGCCAGTTCGCCCACCGAGAGGAACCCGCGGCCCTGCCGGAGCCCCGCTACGTAGTCCGTGCGAGCCACGCCGACGGTCAGGTATCGGGCCCGCTCGGCGAAGTCGAAGCTGCACGTGTTTCCGCCCGAGCCGTGGCTGCAGCCGTGGGTGACTTCGCGAGCTTCGCGATACGCCACGATCGCCCGGGCCACCTCCGGCCCGATCCGCATGGGCGAATACTGCAGGACCGCCTGCGACATGTTGTACTGGCCGTTGCGCGAGTAGGCCAGCGCGAGCTTCGTCTGGAACCCGGATGGAAAATCCACCAGCCGGCGGAGGGGCATGCCCGCCAGCACCTTGTACGGGGCCGTGTTGATGTTGATCCGGCCATGCACGCGCAGCCCGCCCTGGTCCACGTTGGGTTGCTGGTAATCCAATTGGACGTCCCAGGCGGTCCGTTCCAGCGGCAGGGCGGTGAAGTAGTCAAACACGAACTGCCCCCACGGCAGGGCCCTCACTCCCTGGGCCTTGCCCGACCCCCAATCGACCGTGGGGCCCTTGTGGTAGTACGGCTTCGACCCGGCAGGATCGGGACTCGCAACGGGCTCGCCGACATCAAACACCGGCATCCGGCCGTTGTCGACCTGGTCGTAATCGTCGATGAGACCTTTGGCTGGAATGGTCCCGCCCGCGCCGTCGCTTCGCTGATAAGGCACGTGGTTAAATGGGTGGGAGTCGGGATTCGCGACATTCGTCAGATCGAGTTCATTAGCGTGCCGCATCAACAGCAGCAGGCTGCCCGTAGTCGGATAAGCAGCGGCCAGAGAGCCGCTGTTCGCGAAGTCGACCTGCACCGGACGGATCGTGGGGTCAATCGTGTCCGTCAAGGTCATGTTGTTCTGCTCAAGCGTGTGAATGCTGTCACCACTGGAGCCGGCCGCGGCATCGAATCGCGTGAGCCTGGGAACGACGAACCGCCAAAGTGAATTCGGCGGGGTGGCCGCATCCGTGGACGTGTCCCGCTGAAGGCTCACGGCGTCATCCCGCGTACCCAGCCAACGCTGAGTTCCCGTGCTGCTCGCAGCCTGGCGTGTGTAGGGTGCGGCAGCGATCTGGCTTTCCACGCGATCGACAGCATAGTCATACGTCGGCGGAGTGCCGCTGCCATCGTCGATCGTCACAGTGCGCCGCAACGTGAGAACACTGTTGCGATCGATCGCGATATCATTCCCCATCTGCACCGCCGTCGTCCCGCTCGTCGGGTCGGCGCCGAATCCGTAGAACACTTTGAAGCCACCAGGCGGAATCGTCATGCCGTCCAGGCTGAAGTCGGAAATCCGGCTGAGTTCGCCGATGGTCTCACCGTACTGAGTATCGAGAGAAGACACCGTGGATTCATCCGTAAGGCTGTAACCGTCGAGATTCAACTCGGTCGTGTACGGGTTGTAGAGTTCCAGGGCAAAAACGGATGAACTGGCCGCTTGCCCGGTCGTGTCGTCGGTCACGTTCGTATAGACTTCCGTGATGTACGGCTGGCGTTCCATGCCTATCGCGTAATAAGGCACCGGGCTTCCGTCGTTGTCGAGCAGTTGGACGTACGTGGGTTCGTCGTCGCTGTCGGCGAAGTCGATAAAGTTCGCCGTGAGCGAGGCGGCCAGGCGGGCGCGCTGCCAGTCATCCGTGCCCGTGGGAGTCGCCGCATTCCAGGGAGTGTACGTGCCGTCGCCGTCCAGGTCCGGATGGTTCCACAGCATCAGCCAGAACGTGTCGTAGATCATTCCCACAAAGTGGTACTGATCCTGCGGGCTGAGCCGCGTCCGGTAGTTGTCGATCGTCGCTCCCGTCCCGCCCCCGCCCTTGGCCACCAGAAACTGGTCGAGGTACGGGATGCTCAGTTGCAGCCGTCCCACTCGGCGGTCCATCTGGTCACCGAAGAGCCCAGCCGTGTACTCGTCCTCCAGACTTCCACCGACGAGATTATCCGGGTAGTTGTCGCGGTACCGATAGACGGTCTTGCCCCGCATGTCCGAAGAGCGCATCCACTCCACGATGTCCCGGCCGGACTTGTTGCCCAGGTTCGGGTGTCGCGGGAAGCGCACGCCGCGGATGAGCAGGTCGTCGTAGCTGACCGTCGTCAGCAGGTGGCGACGGTCGTAGGCCATGGCGTCCGCCACCTTGTAGTCCAGGGCAAACGTGGGCTCGGCGTCAAACAGGATGCCGTAGCGATCGCCGATATAGTCGGCCTCGTCCGGCACGAACGGCCACCACCGGTGGCTGTCCAGGGTGCCGCCGACCCCGCCGGCGGGAGAGTACGTGTACAACGCCACGGGGTTGGGGGCGGTCTGATACCCGTACAGCTCCGTTTGCAGAGCGCTGGCGGCCAGGCTGCGGGCGGGCAGAATGTTGCGGTACCGCAGGGCACGCTCCTCGATTTCCGGCCGGTACGATCCGGGCGTGTACCAGAGATTCGTACCCACGTTGAAGACCGCCGCCTGAGGCGGGTCGATGAAGTCGTTCACCACGTTGTTGAGCAGCAGTGGGTTCGTGCAGGTGGCGTTGACCATGCTGCCATGGCTGATTACCCGAACACTCAGCCGCAGGCGGTTGTCATCCAGCGGCGCGTCCGAGGCGCGAAGCTGTTCCACCACCGCAAGCTGCTGGGCCCGCGGAATGAGCCCGTCCACCGCCGGCACGATGGGATTGGACGCATCAAGGACCACCTCCACCGAGTCCACCATGCCGTCCCCGTCCGCGTCGAAGAGATTCACCGGCTGCGGCATCACGAACTCGATGTAGTTGGCGGCGTTCACCCAGGCCGTGCGGGCCTGCCCGATCGGCGTGGACCAGTGCTCCATGTTGTCCGACGACGGCTGCTCATATCCTTTCAAAACACGGTTCAGGTCCGTGGGTATGGTGCACAGGGAAAGGTTGTCGATCGGCTCCGTCGTGGCAAGGATCGGATGCTGGCCCAGCGCCTCGCCGTAGGTCGGCAGCAGCGTCTCCCAGGGCAGATTCAGGTCCGTCGGTCGAACCACCTCCAGGGTTTCGTCCCACTCCAGGCTCGAGTTGCTAAAGGCAGCCTGGATGTCGGCATCGTCCCGCAGCGGCTGCGGCACGTACGGGGCCCCATTTTCATCCAGCCAGCTTCGGGTGAGTTGCTCGAAGACCAAGGTGTCCACGGCGTCCAGGATGCCGGCCACCTCACGCTGCTCCCGGTCGGCCGTCACCATCCGGGCCTGGAACGTGACGCTCTGGAGGAACGCCGCCCCGGCCACGAACAGAATGCCCAGCAGCGCCACTACCAAAATCATGACGGTCCCGCGCGGCCGTCGGCCGGTGCGCACCGGCCGGGCCTGCGTTCGCCGGAAGGGTTGTGCTGGGGCAACCGTCATGGCTCGTCTCGTTTCCTTCATCCGGGACCCACCGGCACGACCATCACGTGCCGAATCGGCCGGTCCAGCCGGCCCGTATCGTCGTACAAATCCACCGTAATCCGCAACGCCGTCGGGAAGAACGGGTCGGGCTCGCCGGCCGGCGGTTTCCCCGCGGAGCCCCAGGGGCCGAAGTCCTCCGCCGCCCACGCAACCCGCTTGTCCGCCGGGTCGAGCAGCATGACAAACCGCATTTCAAACAGATCTTTCAGGCTCTGCAGGTCTGCACGGGCCTCCACGTCATCCAGCGGATCGTAGCGATTGCGGATCGCCTCCAGGTGGTTGATCGTCTTCTGCATGCTCTCCTGGCTGGACGAGTCCACCCACACGGTATCCGGCTGCTCGCGCAGCCACCGGCCCCACTTGGGGTGCGACAGCGCCCACTCCACCTTGAACGACGCGCAGTTCGGCAGGAACCAAGCTCCCATTCGATTCGCCTGAACGGCCGGCGGGTTCAGGTCCAGCTTCGCCCTCCGACGCCATGCGGGGTTCGTGGGCTTCTGCCACAGCACGTCCCGGACGTAATCGAAGGAACCGCCCGACTGAGACACCAGGATGTCCGTTTTGCCGTCGAACAGCTTGTCGTCAGACGGCAGGGTGGCGTAGTCAACTCCGGAGGGCGTAACGTTCATCACCAGAGTTTGCCGACGGCCCAGCAGCCACTGATTGGCCGTCAGCGGCAACGCCTTGGCAGGCGGCAGCGTCCAGGGCGGGATCAGAGCGTCGACGTAGTGGTCCTCGATGTTGAAGTAGTCGTCCGGATCGAGGGCCCAGTCTCCGTCCCTGTCCAGTTCTCCCGGCTTCACATGGCCATAAGAGACCAGTTGCAGGCTTGACCGCAGCGACGGGTTGATCATGCTGGCCGCCTCGCGGGCGGTGAAGAACGTCAGCACGTCCGCGCGCGGCAGTTCGGGACGCATCTTGCCCTCGTCATCGTCCCACACCATCCGTTCGGGATCGCCGCCGCCGGGGAACTCCGCCCCGTACGGCCCGTCCGGCAACTTGTAGAGATCCCTCTGCGTGCCGGTCACGTGGACCCACACCTGGCGGCACTCCAGCGCCATCATGGACGAGCCCGGCCGGACCGCCCGCAGATCCTCCTTCACGGTGCGCTCATACATCCGCAGCCGCTCGCTGATGTCCGTGAGGGCCTTGGCCTGCCCGGTGGAGCGAAGGGTGAGGCTGAACACCGTGCCGGCCATGGTGAGCATGAGGACGAGAATGCCAATGGCCACCACCAGCTCCACCAGGGTGAACGCGCCCGGCCGGCGGCCGATCGCCGTCGTAATCGTCGCGTTCACAGCAGGTTGTGACTTTTGTTCCGTCATGGCACTTCTATTGTCGCCTGTAAACAAGTGTCGGTCCACACGGGTCTGCCAGACCTGCGCGGGCCGAACTTATCGGACCCCCCAAGACCGGCTGGAAAGCCGGTCCCACAAAGACAAGCCGGTCCTACAGCCTACAGCTCGCCACAGCGAGTCGCCCGTGGCGACCTATAGCCTACAGCCTATTGGGACTACGGCCGCACAACGAGGGTTCGGGTGTCGATGCCGATCACCGGCTGAACGCCTTCAAACACCGGTTTGGTGCCGATCCGCGCCGCATCCACCGGGGGCGGGTACACCCAGACCGTACGAAGTCGGTCACGGTCCTCGATATACTCGTTCAGGTCGCGGTTCGGGGCCAGATCCTCTCGCGTGATTTCCTTGTCCACGGTCAGGATCGCCCGACGGTCGTTGTCGTAGAGCCGGCGGCGGGTGACGGTGTAGACCTGGCCGCTGAGCTCGTCGATGAACCAGGCGCCGCGCGGCAGGAGCTTCGTCACAATGTCGCCGGTCTCGCCGGACAGGTCGCTCGAATCGGAGTTGGCGACGACCTCGCTCGGCAATCCGCGGACGGCGTTCGCATCCGTCGTATCGACGGGATTCGGCACGTACACCTGGACCCGCCAGGGCGTGGGCAGGACGGTGTCAAACGCGGCTGGCATGGCCTGCGGTTCGGCGACGGTCCCGTCCGGAATGACGGGGGGCCAGTCCTGGCCTTCGCCGTTGCGGAACTCCTGCCGCGGGAACCGCGATCCACTCTGGGTCCGGCGGAGGCTCACGTAGTAGACGGTGAACACCCGTGGGTTGTCCCACGTGGCACGGTTCAGACCGTATGGAATAAAAGAGTCGCTGTAGTCGTAGGTGATGCCTTCCCGATCGGGGGTCGTTCGCAAGTCATCGCCGTTGTTCAGCCGGACGAGGGTCGCCCAGGCATAGCGGCGGCCGCGCAGCCTGGCATACCAGTTGTCGATGACCCAGGCCTGATCCGTGGCGTTTGACGGCTTCGCATTGGGGTCGTTCGGGTCCAGCTTGATCGACAGCGCGGGGAGGAACCGGTCCTCCAGCAACACCTGTGGTTCGGGCACACGACGCTTGCCTTCGGCGTTCCGGATGATGGCCATGGCATCTGCCGTCTCGAGCAGGTGCGGCTCGTCGGGAACGAAGATTTCGTTCGTCGGCGCGGGCAGCCAGTCGATGCCGGCGGCTTCGGATTCATACGCCGTCGGGTCGGCCGCCATGTTGTACGCGTTCAGCGGATGGACGCGGTTGTCGGTCCCGTGGGACCCGCCGCTTAGGGGGAAAATGCCCAGGTCACCCAGGAAGCTGGTTTGGTGTTGCGAGAAGCAATCGTGAATCGTGGACTGCCAGGTGGTCCAACCCGGCGGGTTGGCGCTGAACCCGTCGTCTCCAAAGCCCTTGGCCACTTCGGGCAGGAATCGGGCAATCTGGAACTTCGTGTTCACGATCGCTTCGGCAGAGGTCACGGCGTTGCCGACGTTGGTCTCCTCGATCTGGTCACGGGCCTTGGTCCAGGCGATGGGGAACATGGTGGCCACCATCAGCAGGCCCACGCCGAGGATGACCACGGCGATCATCAGTTCGGCCAGCGAAAACGCCCGGCGGCGCCGCAGCAGCCGATGAGTGGCTTGCGTTGTGATGAACACGTTCCGCATCATGGCTTCCAGCCAACCCTGAAAGACCGGCTCCGTCTGTGGGACCGGCTTTCCAGCCGGTCTTACTCTCCCACCGGCCCCCGTATGATGTCTCCGGTCAGCCGGCTGACGTAATACGGGATGGCCTTCTCCCGAATGAATTCTCGCCGGGCATCCGCGTCCGGCAAGTCCCAGTAATACGTGCCATCGTACACCAGCACGCCGTCCACGCAGGGGAAGTTCAGCGCCGTCACGCCGCCGGACGCGTTCGCCGCCACCAGGTTCTCCAGCCGCGACGGGGAACCGTCGTACAGTTCGGGAAACGCCCGCGGGGTACCGGCCGCGTCGTAGTACTGATCGGCCGGATCCGAACTCGCCCTTTGGGCCAGCAGGCCGGTGCGGTCTTTCGTTTCATCCCCGTCGTAGATCAGCACGTTTCGCCCGACGCGGAGGCGTCCGTCCGGGCCGAAGACCAGCGAGAAGAAGTTGCAGTGGCGCTGATTGCCTTTGCCCGTGGACGGGGACGCGAAGACGTCCCTGTTATTCAGCTCCCCCTCGTTCCAGGTATACAGGTCATTGGCCGGCTTGCATTCGTCCACCACGTTCCGCGGGCAGACCCGGAACGGCGGCGGAACGCGATAGATCATCCCGTCGGTGACCTCGAACACGTCCGCCACGACGTTGATCTGGTCGATCGGGTCGGGCTGGCCTTTGACCTTTCGCACCGGCCGGATGGGGGCGATCTTCTGCTCATCGCCGTCCATGTAGAAGAACAGGCCCCGCTCCCCGCCCGTGCGGGCCTGCATCTGGGTGGAGCGGATGGCACCGGCCACCACGGTCTCCGCCTGCGACCCCAGCCGCTGGTCCCACATTTTCGTGACGCTGGGCCCCACGACGGACAGAATCAGCAGAACGATGGCAATCACGACCAGCAACTCGACCAGCGTGAACGCGCGGCATCGCACGCCGGCCGCCGTCAGCCGGGCCGCGATTTCCGTCAGGTTGTGCCGTTCAATCCGCATGACCGTTTCCCGCTACGGCTGGACCAGCTTCTTCTCCAGCCCGTCCACGCTATATATGTTGTCGTAGTTGTACTTGTTGTTGATCTTCTGGTCGTCCTTGTAGTCTTTCACCAGATCCTGGGCGGCGTCGGTCTTCCACAACTCACTGCCCGGCTGTTGCTCCGCGCCGTCCGGACCGTACGACACGAACACCGGCCGGCCGTTGCTGAAGCTCCGGATCAGGTAGCTGGAGAACACCGCGCGGTCCACGCGATCCGACGAAGGGCCGGCAGTCACCCCGCGTGTGGAGAAATAGGCCACCGGATTGCTCCAGGAGTCCACGTAATACTCCAGCGGCTCGTCGATTTCCGGTTTGAAGGCGCCGTCGTCCTCGTCCACGTCCCAGTAGTCGGTCGGAATGCCGCCGTCGCCGAGCAGCGTCGCCTTGAAGCGCGAGTCGATCCGATCGAGCGTGGCCTCGGCCTCCGGGCTGCTGCCGCAATGCCGGACGGCCAGGGACATGGCCCGGATGTCCTTGTACTCCAGCAACTGCCAGGCAGTCTGGGGAAACTCGACCCGGCTGATCCTCACGCCGGTCGGGTCGTCGTTGGCTTTGGGGATATCCAGGAACGCGTCCAGCTCATCCGGCGGGTAGCCGCCGTAGCGAATGGCGAATTCCTGCTTGCGACCGAGGGTGCGTGCGCTGTCCTCCTTGAACTGCTCGGCGGCCGTGTCCAGGATAGACAGCAGCGTTCGCGTATCGCGCGCCCGCGCGCCTTCCACCGCCCACGAGCCGATGCCCACCACCAGCCCCAGGAGGATGACGAGGATCGCCACCACGACCAGGATTTCCACCAGGGTGAATCCGCGCTCACAATGAGACGCCGTTGCCGCGATGGGACGCCGATCTGACGGATGAGGGGGCCGCATGATTACTTCCCCCAATTCCTGATGTCGTCTCGCGTGCCGAAAACGCCGTCGGGGCCCGGAGAGATCAGCAGAAAGCGATCCGGGTTGTACGGACTGGGCCGAGCGCTGACGGACGGGTCCAGGATGAACGCGGTGAAGCCCACCAGGCTCCCCAACACGTGTTGACCCTTCGGCGCCACGTTCGTCAGATGCTCATTGTCTCGCCAGTCGTAGATGCCGGCCGTCGGAGGGGTTTCAGTGATATCGGTTATCATCAACGTCGCTCCCCGACGGGCGCGATAGTAGAGGATGGGGTTGTCAAACTTGTCCACGAAGACGGGCAGGTCCCAGGCCGAGCCGGGCGCGTTGGCCATGTTCGCCGACAGATCGGCCCATTCGGCGCCTGTCTCGCTAACGACGGTTGTCGTGGCCATTTTGCCTGTCGCGGCCAACTGGCGGCACGTTTTGGTTGCCGTGTTGGCATCCACCATGCTGCCGTAGCGGGGCCGCGCCGGCTTGCCGCCGCTGCTGCTGTCGAGGTAGTAGGCGCCGGGCACACCGCCGCTGGGGGATGACGCGTGCTGATCGTCACACCAGCCGTTCTGACGGTTGTAGTCCACAAAGCCGGGCGTGCCTTCCGGAAGCTTGTCTGCACCCAGCATCGCGAACACAAGAAGCTGCGATCCGGACACGTGAATCGTCTCGGGCGCCGAACTGAAGACAGGATTCCCCGCCAGCGGGTTGGCGATCTTCCAGTGGTCGTCGGCATTGCCCGAGCTGTTGTCGCTGCACGAAGGCGGGAAAGCCCCGCCGATGGTGCTCTCCGATCGGAACGACTCACAGCCGCCGTCCAGGGCCTTGATGATGCCTTTGGACGCCATGACCTTGGCCTGTCTGCGCGCCCCGGTGAGCGACGGGATCAGGATCGAGATCAGCAGCGAGATGATGGCCACCACCGTGAGCAGCTCGACGAGAGTGAATCCGCCATGGCGGGCGCGCATCCGCGCCCGGCCGGGCCGGGGAACCGTGATTGCCTTGCCAGTATGCATCGCGCCGTCCTTTTCAAAAAAAGGCCCGCGGGCCGGTTCATTCGTTGCCGTCACCGCCGGAGACCGAGGAAATCAACGCCACCAGGGGCATGAACAGGGCAACCACGATAAAGCCGCAGAGTACGCCCAGGACCACCACCATCACCGGCTCCAGCAGCGACACCAGGCCGCCCACCAGGGTCTCCACCTCTTCGTCGTAGTTGTCGGCGATCTTCATGAGCATCTTGTCGAGCTCGCCGGTCTCCTCGCCCACGTCGATCATGTTCACGACGATGCCGTCGCACACTTTGGACGCCCGCAACGGGGCGGCAAAACTGTCGCCCTCGCGAATGCGGTCGTGCACGGTGCCCAGGGCCTTGGCATAGACCTCGTTGCCCGAGGTCTCCTTGGTGATGTTGATCGCCTCCAGGATGGGCACGCCCGCGCTGATCAGCGTGCCCAGGGTCCGCGTGAAGCGGGCCACCGCCGTCTTCTCCAGGATCTGACCCAGGATGGGCAGCTTCAGGACAACCGTGTCGATCACCATCCGCCCGCCCTTGGACTGTTTGAGCAGCTTGAGGAATAGGAAGAAGCCCAGCGGGCTGAGCAGAACGATCGCCCAACCCGGCGGCCGGCCCTTTACGAACCAGTCCGAGATGCCAATGAGCATCTTCGTCACACCCGGCAACTGCACGCCGAAGTCGAAGAAGATGTCCTTGAACTTCGGCACGACCACGATCATGATGCCGGAGACGATCCCCACGGCGAACATGATGACCACCGTCGGGTAGATCATGGCGCCCACGACCTTGCGTTTGAGCCGCTGGGCCTTCTCCATGAAGTCCGCCAGACGCAGCAGAATCACGTCCAGCACGCCGCCCGTCTCGCCCGCCGCCACCATGTTCACGTACAAACGGTTGAAGGCCTTGGGATGCTTGGCGAACGCCTCCGACAGCGTGCTGCCGCCCTCCACGTCGTCCGCAACCTGCCGCAGAACGTTCTTGAGCAGGCCGGGCTTCTGCTGCTGCTCCAGAATGCGCAAAGAGCGCAGAATGGGCAAACCCGCATCCTGCAGCGTCGACAACTGCCGCGTGAACTGGGTGATGGTCTTGGACTTGACTTTGCCGAACCCGCCGGCACCGGCCGCCTTCTTTTTGGTAGTCGTACCGGTCTGCGGCTTCTTCTTGCCGCCCTTCTGGCGAATCCGGGTGGGAAAATACCCCATAGCCCGGATTCGGGCCAGCGCGTCTTCGTTCGATGCCGCTTCGACCTCGTCCTTGACCGCCTCGCCGGCCTGATTCATGGCTTCAAACATGAACGTCGGCATGACTTGCCCTCGATTCCGTAACCCCGCCCCCCCGGTGACCTTCGGTCCGACTCTACGCCTCGTCGAAGACGGTTTCCTTGACCACCTCTTCGATGGTGGTCAACCCGTCGTAAATACCCAGCAGGCCAACCTCCCGCAGCCGCCGCATGCCCCGCTTGACCGCTTCGACCCGCAGCAGGTTCGAGGACGCATGCCGCATGATCATCTCCCGCAGGTGGTCGTCCAAGGTCATGATCTCGAACAACCCCATCCGACCGCGGTAGCCGGTGTTGTTGCAGTAATCACAACCCCGGCCGTAGTAGAGTGTGCGGTTACCCACATCCTCGGGCTTCAGGCCCAGTTCCAGAAGCATCTCTTCCGACGGCTTGAACTCGGTCTTGCAGTTCTCGCAGATTCGCCGGACGAGCCGCTGGGCCACGATAGCTTCCAGCGTCGCTGTAATCAGGAACGGTTCCAACCCCAGATCAAGCAAACGCGCGATGCTGGAAGGCGCATCGTTCGTATGGAGGGTGGTGAATACCAGGTGTCCGGTCAATGAAGCCTGGACCGAGATCTGTGCCGTTTCCAGGTCACGGATCTCCCCCACGAGGATGATGTCCGGGTCCTGTCGCAGGAAGCTCCGCAGGGCCCGACCAAAGGTCATGCCCACCTCCGTCCGCATCTGGCACTGGACCAACCCGTCGATGTCGTATTCCACGGGGTCTTCAGCGGTCAGGATCTTCACGTCCGGCTTGTTCAGCTCGGCCAGGGCGGAGTACAGCGTGGTCGTCTTGCCGGACCCGGTGGGGCCGGTGTTGACGATGATGCCGTTGGGTTTGCGGATGAGCTGGCGGAAGGCAACCAAGTCGTCGTCCCTCATGCCGATGCGGTCCAGGTCCAGGGAGACGTTGGCCCGGTCCAGCACGCGCATGACGATGCTTTCGCCGAACATGGTGGGCAGCACCGACACGCGCAGGTCGACGGGGTTGCCGCCCACAACGAGCTCGATGCGGCCGTCCTGGGGCATGCGGCGCTCGGCGATGTCCAGGTTGGACATGACCTTGATACGCGAGGCGATGGCCATGGCGATGTGCCGGGGGGGCGGTACCATCTCGTAGAGCACGCCGTCGATGCGGTAGCGCATCTTGAACTCGCTCTCGAACGGCTCGAAGTGGACGTCCGACGCCTTGTCCCGGATGGCCTGCAGTAGCACCAGGTTCAGCAGCTTCTTGACCGGGTTGGACTCGGCCAGTTCCTTGAGTTCGTCCAGGTCGATGCTGGCGCCGCGGCCCTCAAACTTGGCCAGCGTTTCGTCGCTCGAAATCTCGTCGATCAGTCCGGTGATGGATTCGGCCGCATCCTCGGGATAGTACCGGTCCAGGGCCGCCTGGAGGGTGTCCGGCGGGGTGATGGCGGCGCGAACGTTGTAACCCATGAGTGTCGCCAGGTCGTCGGTGGCCTGGAAGTTGTCCGGGCTGGCCATGGCGATGCGAAGGGTGTTCGAGCTCGGGTCGTAATCATAGGGGACGACGCGATAGGTGGTGGCCATCTGCGCCGGGATGAGATGGATGGTTTCCACGGGAACGTCCATCTCGCCGAGGTTGACGATCGCCATGCCGGCCTGAAGAGCCAGGGCGGTGGTGAGATCCTCCTCCGTGATTTTCCCCATGTCGACGAGGATGCGCCCGACGGGTCCCTTCTGCCGCTTCTGTATTTCCAGTGCTTCATGCACGTCGGGGCGGCGGATTTTGCCCATTTTGATGAGAATCCGCCCGAGCTTCTGCCCGCGGAACTGGTCGGGGTTGTAGGTCTTGCTCATGATCGCGGTCTCCAGCCGCCCGCGCCTGTCGATCGGCGCATCCGACTACCGGGTTCGTCAGGACCGGAGGATGTCGTCGTCGTCCAGCCGCTTCTTCTCTTCACCCTCGCCCGTGATGGCCTGTCCGCGGCGATGCGCGTCAATCTTGTCCTGCATGTCGCCCGGCCGGCGGCTCTTGTCGATCGCCTCATGGGCGTCGATCTTGCCCTCGGCGTACAGGGTCCAGAGGTGCTCGTCGAGCAACTGCATGCCGTATTTCTTGCCGGTCTGGATGGCGGAATCCACGCGGTAGGTCTTGTTTTCGCGGATCAGGTTGGAGATGGCCGGCGTGACCACCATGAACTCGTAGGCGGCGACCATGCCCTTGGGCAGCTTGGGGCAGAGAGCCTGGGAAAGCACCGCGATGAGGTTCGTGGAGAGCTGCACACGGATCTGTTCCTGCTGGTCGACGGGGAAGGCGTCGATGATCCGGTTCACCGTTCCCTGGCAGCCCGTGGTGTGCACGGTGCTGAACACCAGGTGGCCCGTCTCGGCGGCCCGGATGGCCGACTCCATGGTCTCCAGGTCGCGCAGCTCGCCCACCAGAATCACGTCCGGGTCCTGCCGCAGCACGCGGCGCAGGGCCTCGGAGAAGCTGGGCACATCCACGCCGACCTCACGCTGATTGATGATCGATTTCTTGTGGTTGTGGTAGTACTCGATGGGGTCCTCGACCGTCACGATATGGCGGTCGAAGTTCATGTTGATGTAATTGAGCATCGAGGCCAGGGTTGTGGTCTTGCCGGACCCGGTGGGCCCGGTGACCAGGAACAGGCCGCGCGGCCGCCGGCACAGGGCCCGGCAGATCTTCGGCAGGCCGATCTCCTCGAAGCTGAGCAGGCGTGAGGGGATCAGCCGCAGCACCAGGGCCAGGTGCCCCTTCTGGCGGAACACCGAGACGCGGAACCGGCCGGCGTCGCCGAAAGCGAACCCGAAGTCCGTGCCGCCCTCCTCCTGGATTTCCTGCTGGTTGCGTTCCGGGGTGATCGACTTCATCAGGGCCGTCGTGTCCTCCGGCTCCAGCACCTTCGTCTCCAGGGCACGCAGGTGCCCGTGCAGGCGGATGACGGGAGGTTGTCCGACCGTCAGGTGAAGGTCGGACGCCCCCTGCTTGATCACCGTTTCGAGCAATCGATCAATATGAAGTGAAGCCATGCATTCCTACTCGTGCGGCATTCCGGCGCCGCAGGACCCGTCGGTTCGGCTGCCCGTTGTGGCGACCGACGTCTACTCTTCCTCGCCCGGCTCGCCCACCAGGCCCTCCGCCTGGGTGATCCGAGCCACTTCCGCCGCGGTGGTCGCACCCCGGAGAATCTTGATCTTCCCGTCTTCCAACAGGTTCCTCATGCCGGCGGCCCGGGCGGCCTTGCGCAACTGGGAGGCCGGCGCCCGGTTGAACGCCAACTCCCGCAACTCGGCCGTCATGGTGAGCATCTCAAAAATGCCCTGTCGGCCGCGGTAGCCCGTGCCGCCGCAGCTCTTGCAGCCGGCCCCCTTGCACAGCGTCCGGCCCTCCAGCTCCCGATCGGTGAAGCCCAGCAGCCGGAGCACGTATTTGTCCGGCGTGGGGTCCTCGACCTTGCAGTCCTTGCAGATCAGACGAATCAGGCGCTGGGCCATGATGGCCTGAATGGCACTGGCCACCAGGAACGGTTTGATGCCCATGTCGATCAGACGGGTGATGGCCGAAGGCGCATCGTTCGTGTGCAGGGTGCTGAAGACAAGGTGCCCGGTGAGGGCCGCCTGGATTGCGACGTCTCCCACCTCGCGGTCGCGGATTTCACCCACCAGAATGATGTTGGGGGCCTGGCGAAGCATGGCCCGCAGAATTCGGGCGAAGCTCAGGCCGATCTCTTCCTTGACCTGGCATTGATTCATCCCCGTGAAGTTGTACTCCACCGGGTCTTCCGCGGTGATGATCTTTTTGTCCGGCCGGTTGAGCTCCTGAAGGGCCGA
>JAFGJQ010000003.1 GCA_016929015.1 Phycisphaerae bacterium
ACTCCATCATACGAGAGTCGGCCTCCCGAATGCAACGTCGAGCCTGGGTTGGCCGGCGCGGCCCCACTTCCGCCTGCCAAATCGCACCCATCCGATACGCTCAGTCGGGTGTTGTGGCGGCGGCGGGCGCAACTGGTTATTCTACCGGACGTTAATCCGGAGCCCCCGGCGGTGCGACCGCGGCGTTGCAAAATGCGGCGGCACCCTCACAATGAGTCTCGTCCCGGCGGAGGCCCGTCGCGGACGCAGGGAGCAACACTTCGATCAACCATGGATGAACGTGCATTTGTGCTGATTGTGGAGGCGGAGGAGGCCCAGGCGGAAACGGTGGCCGATGGCCTGCAACGCGCCGGCCACGCCTGCCGTGTGGTGTCCGGCGGCCAGGAAGCCATCGACAGCATCAAGCAGCGCCCGCCGGACGTCGTGCTGACCGGGTACCGCCTCGGCGACGACCTGACCGGCCTGGACGTTCTCCGGGCCGCCAAGGAAATTGCGCCCGACACCGAGGTCATTCTCATCACGGCACACGGCAGCGAGCAGATCGCCCGCGATGCGCTCAGCCGCGACAGCCAGTACCGCGCGTACGACTACGTCATCCAGCCGGTCGACATCGAGCAGATCCGGGAGAAGGTCCAGCGGGCGGCCCGCCAGGCGATCACCTCGCGCGACAAGCGCCAACTGGAAGAGCAGGTCGAGCACGCGTTCAGCTTCGAGGGCATTCTGGGCAATAGCCCGGTGCTGGCCAAGGCCGTCAAGCGCGTGCGGAAGCTGGCGGCCAGCAAGGCGGTGATCCTGATCATCGGCGAGACGGGCACGGGCAAGGAACTGGTCGCGCACGCCATCCACAACAACTCGCCGCGGCGCGGCCGGCCCTTTAAGATCATCAATTGCGCCGCCCTCAGCGAAACCCTGCTGGAAAGCGAGCTGTTCGGACACGTGAAAGGCTCGTTTACCGGGGCCCTCGGCGACCGCAAGGGCCTGCTGGAGGCCGCCGACGGCGGGACTCTTTTCCTCGACGAAATCGGCGACATGCCGCCGCGCATGCAGGCCAAGCTGCTGCGAACCCTGGAGACCGGCGAAGTGCTGCCCGTCGGCAGCAACGAGCCGCGCTTCGTGGACGTGCGCTTCGTGGCGGCCACCCATCGCGACCTCTGGGACATGGTCAAGGAGGGCAAGTTCCGCGAGGACCTGCTCTACCGGCTTCACGCGCAGGGAGCCATTCGACTGCCCCCGCTACGGGAGCGGCGCGAGGACATCCCGTTGCTGGTGCAGTACTTCCTCAAAAAGGCCAACCAGGAGAACGGCACCGAAGTGGAGGGGGCGGCCCCGGAGGTCATGCGCAAGCTGACGCAGTATAGCTGGCCGGGCAACGTGCGCGAGCTGCGCAACGTGGTCGAACTGATGGTGCTGGAGGCGGAAAGGCCGATCCTCGAAATGGCCGACCTGCCCGACCCCGTCCGTGGCAGCACGGAGATCGTGCCCGTGGGCATCCCCGGCCTGGCCGGCCTGAGCATGGCCGATGTGGAAAAGCTGCACATCCTCAACACGCTCAAACTCACCGGCGGCAACCGGGAAAAAGCCGCCAAAATGCTGCGCATCGGCGCGCGGACCCTGTATCGCAAACTCAAGGAATACGACATCAATTGAGGAAAGGATGCAGGAACCGGGGAACCGCGGGCAGCCGCAGCCGCCCCGTCTGATTTCGTCATTCGCAATTCGTCATTCGCAATTCCGCCCCGCCCCCCCGCGCGGTACGTTATGCCCGTGGACGGATCGAAGCCGGTCGATGCCGCGAAGCTCTTCGTAGGTCCGTCCGGATGGAGCTATCCGGACTGGGAGGGGATCGTGTATCCCA
Source organism: Phycisphaerae bacterium (assembly GCA_016929015.1). Taxonomy (GTDB): domain Bacteria; phylum Planctomycetota; class Phycisphaerae; order UBA1845; family UBA1845; genus JAFGJQ01. The sequence goes on from JAFGJQ010000003.1 coordinate 1,856, forward strand.
AGCCGGCGCCGCGGGGGTTCCACCCGCTGGCGTATCTGGCGACGTTTTTTCCCGCCGTGGAGGTGAACACCAGCTTCTACCGTCCGCCAACCCCGCGCATGACGGCGGCCTGGGTGCGGCGAGTCGAGCGGATCGAGCGATTCCTGTTTGCGTTCAAGCTGTTCCAGCGGTTCACGCACCACCGCACGCCGTACAGCCCGCACGAGGTGCAGGCATTCTGCGAGGGGCTGCGGCCGGTGGTGGAGGCCGGGCGGCTGGGTTGCGTGCTGGCGCAGTTTCCCTGGTCGTTCCGCTGTGACGCGGAGAGCCTGGACTGGCTGGCGCGGCTGGCCGGGGATTTTGCGGAGTACCCGCTGGTCGCGGAGGTGCGGCACGATTCGTGGGACCACGACGAGCTGCGGGCGCGATTCCGGCAGATGCACGTGGGCTGGTGCAACATCGACCAGCCGCGGCTGGCCCACTGCCTGGGCCCGACGTCGCACGTGACGGGCGACGTCGCGTACGTCCGGCTGCACGGTCGGCGGCACGACACGTGGTTTGCCGACGGTGTGCCGGCCTTCGAGCGATACAATTATCTATACGCGCCGGAGGCGCTGCAGGAGTGGGCGGGCCGGGTCCGGGAGCTGGGTGAACGGGCGGCCCGGGTGTTCGTGTTCACAAACAACCATTATGCGGGCCAGGGACCGGCCAACGCAATCGAGCTTCAAATGCTGCTGGAGGGAGGCCCGGTGCCGGCACCAGCCGTTTTGCGCGAACATTTCGCGGCCCTGGCCGGCACGACCACCGTGCCCGGCGACGCAGAACACCCGCCCACCCTGTTTGACGCGTGAGGACCGATAACCTTCCCGGCGCCTCCCTCGCTCGGCACACCGCAACAACGAGAACCATCGCCCGGGGACACTGTCACTTCGACCGAATCGCCGGCTGCCAGCCGGCACCATACGCGGGGTCCCATAACCGGCGTTCGCGGTGTTTGCGGCCCGGGACACCCAGGTGTCGGTGAGATTATCGGAACCTGCCGGCTGGGTCGCGCACGGTCTGCGCGGTACGACGGCATGCGGCCTGCTCCGGCCGTCGGGAACGATCGACGCGAATCGTCGTCGGCGTGGCTCGACACACTGCTCGCGCCGTGGCGCTAAGCTTCGTGTCCGGCACGCGCTTGTCCGCACGACGCGCTTGCCGCGCGCTGCGATCGGTCGCGTCCGCCGTGCATCAAACGCCGACCCAATCGCGGTCAAGACGGTGCGCGATTCCTGCCGACAAAGCAGGGTCGTTTTTTGCGCGGGACAGGAGGTCCCGTCGCCGGCCGGAGGCTCAGGATGAGCAATCCTTTCTTCTCGACCCCCCTTCGCGAGCGCATCGCGGGCAAGTGGCAAATTCCCGCATTCATTCTGGCGTTCGCGCTGCTGGTGGGCAGCCTCCTGCAGTTCAAGCCGCCGCGGGATCGCATGCCTTTTGACCGGGTGGTTCGCGAGCTGGACGCGCTGGTAGAGGGCGGTCTGTACGTCTCGGCGCTGGATTTGGGCGAGCGGCTGCTGGACCGAGCCCGGAAGGAGGATCGCGGCTGGCAGGACACCGGGCCGGTCCACCTGCTGGTCGGTCGGGCCCGCTACCGTCAAGCCGAGCAGGAACGCCGTCACACGGCCGCCATGGCCAAGCGGATCATCGAGGAACTGGACTGCGCCGCCCGCGAGGGTGTAACGCTGGCGGCCGACGACTACGCCGCGGTGGCCCGGGCCTGTGAATGGATGAGGGATTTTGACGCGGCCGTCCAGCACTATGCTTCCGCAGTCGCGGCGGCTGATCCGCCGGCGCTGAACTTGCGCAAACGGGCGATCGAGCTGCGCTGGCACCAGGTGCCCACGCCGCGTCCGGATCTGCACGCGCTGCTGGACGCCTTCATCGCCGACGCCGGAAGCGATCCTTCCTTTCTGCGCTGGGGAGTGGAGCGCAAAGTACACCTGCTGCTGGATGACGACCGGTTCGACGACGCGCGGTCGCTGGTGGAAGGTCTGCGTGAGATGTTTGAGCCGTCGGGCGAGCGGGAGGCGTTTGAGTACTTCCTCTGCCTGATTGACTATGAATCGGGCCGGTTTGACGAGGCCGAGACCAAGCTGCGCGCCCTGCGCAACCGGCTGCTCATCCGCGAAGAGACGTATGCCCTGTCGGGCTGGCTGCTGGGTCGGGTGGTGCTGAACGACGGGTCCGCCCAGCGCCCGCAGGAGGCGCTTTCCTTCTTCCGCGACGTGATCCTCGCCAAGGTGTCGCCGCGGTGCACGGCGGCCAGTCACCTGGGCATGGCCGAGGCCCTCGCCGAGCTGCAC
>JAFGJQ010000028.1 GCA_016929015.1 Phycisphaerae bacterium
CACCGCCGTAACCAGCCCCACTTCGGGAACCGGAATATCCCGAAGACCCTGCCCCCGGACCACTCTCCGGACCGTAGCCCTTGCCGTTGGCAGAGATCGAGCTCGTGGCGTCGATGGTGAGATCCGTTGCGATAGTAAGGTGCATGCCGACCGAATCGGTTCTTCCTGGCGGCACGGCGCCTCCAGCCGTGTGTGTTACTACGCCACCGTTGATGACCGTCAGGCTGTTGAAGGCGTGGTCACAATCCACCGTCAACGTGCAGCCATCCACGACAATGTCCTGGCCGTCATACGTCGCGTCCGTACAGGCTATCTGCGTGTTGGTCGTGAACGTGACCGCCCGGACCGGCGTGGCCGTCCAAAACAATGCGCCTACGAACGAAAGTGACGCCACAACGCCCTGAATTGCTCTGAGAATCCGCATGTCGCTCCTCCTTCTTCGCAAGCCGTCGCGTGCCTGCGGGCATCGTGGGCGGGGAATAGAAGGCGTGACAAGATAAGAGAACCCGCCCCACGGCGTCTCTCTCGCCCGATAGGTTAGCTAGATGCCCAAAGCGGTAGCTTCGTAGATATGGCTGCCGCTTCTCCCTCTCCAGTCGAGGCGTGCAATATATCCAGTCAGGCTGTCGCCGTCCAGCAAATTCGGCTTTGGCTCGCAGCGTTTCCGTGAGGTCCAGCCATCCTTGGGGCAAGCAAGTCGTGTGGAGACAGTGACTTATGAGCTGAAGGCCTCTGTCTCCGATGCGCTGGAAATTGGACGAGATTCAAGGATCTCGGGCTTTCCCGAGGCTCTGCCCAACCCATTCCGCAGGAATGGCGAAAGCCCGCAGGCATCAGTCCAACGAAGCCTCGCTGACCAACGGATGCCCTTAGCATAACTCCAAACGAGTTGCCTGGGATGATGCTGCAGCCTACCCGCTGACTCGTTCCGTTGTCGTCACTCGCCTTCCACAGTGCCGGCACTCTCGCCGCCGCATAACCTTGCCGTCCAGCTTCGGCCGCGTGTAAATCACCCGGAAGTGCCCGCACCCGCAGTTGGGGCAGCGAAGGCCTCGCTGCTCTGCTTGGCCCTGAGTAGCTTCCGTGCCTTGCTTCACCGCTTTGCCCCCTGCAATTCCGACAGCCGGATCCGCCGTCTCGAAGACGGCTGGACATCCGTGCCGAACAGCGTCGCTCCCTGCATCGACGCCGCCACGGCCGACCCGACCAGACAGTCCAGCCAGTGGTTGTCCAGGCCGTCGGCGCGGAGCCTCCATTCATCTACCGTGCGGCCACGGCCCTCTGTCTTCACGCGGTATTCTGACGTCACGTGCTCGGCCAGCAGACGATGCTGATCGGGTGTGCGGCCGAACAATGACAGGCAGCCGGGATCGCCCATCGCCACGGCAAACCGCGCGTGAACGAACGACTTCCAGTAGTTCGTGTCGTACACCACGTGCCGGACGGCCCGCTTACCCCTCATGACCGGGATGCGCCAGTTCAACCCCACGCGATCGCCGCGCTTGCGCTTGTATTCGCTGAACGGAATGCTCGACGCGCCGACGTACCGGCCGTGGCTGGGCATCACCACGCCGGCGTGCTTGCTCTGCCGGCAGAACTGGTAGACCACGTCCGACGACTGACCCCAGTTCGCGTCGATCAGGCAGCGGTCAATGCGGACCATCGCGCCGTCGTCGCGGCGCCATTCCTTACCGAGCGTTCGATCCGTAAGCCGCTCCAGGCCAGCGTAGATCGCGCCCTCCAGGCCCGCCCTTGGAGCAGCCATGGCCAGCGTCCGCCGGACGTCCCGCAGTGTGAAATACGCAGCCTTCTGGTCCGGCTCCGTGCCGTAGTCGACCACGTAGCCGGTGAAGCCGTCCTCCCACGCCGCCACCAGCCAGAACAACGCCTTGGCCTGCACGTCTATGAACATGGTCAGGTGCGTGCAGCCAATCGGTACCTCGCCACGGGCGTGACCGTTGACCTTCGCTGCGATCTGGTCGGCCGTGAGCAGATCGTCGTCGGGCACGTCCTCGGGCAGCGGCTCATTCTGATACTCGGCGAAGAACGCCGCCTCGCCACGGTCCAGCTTCAGGTCGATGGCATGCTGAATCGCGGAGAGTTCATCCGGGTGATGCCGCTCCGGCCAGGCAACGATGGCGCCCTCGTCCATCTCTTCGCGGTGGGCCCGGTAGAACTCTGTCGCCTCCGCGATCCCACGATCGGCCCGCATCCCCTCGCGCCAGATCTCCGCGTACCGAGCCCACAGGGCCTCGTTTGCCGGCCAGGTGTAGACCATCTTCGTGCGCTCACCCTGCCACTGCGGGTGCTTCTCGCGGTCCAGGATTCGGTCGGCCATATCGTCTGGCCGCACCACCGTGAGCGTCATGAGTCCCGCGATCTTCTTGCCCGGGCCGGCCAGGCCGAGGATTGCACCGGCCAAGATGCGCTCGCGGGTCGCACACTGCGACGGCGAGCGGGCCGACTCGTCTGTCTGCGGATCGTCGATCAGCACAAGCGACGGCCTGACGCTCGTACCGTCGGCCCGCTTGTGCTTCATGCCGCGGATGCG
>JAFGJQ010000335.1 GCA_016929015.1 Phycisphaerae bacterium
CTGCCGGGTCTCAAGTTCATCGGTCCGTTCGAGCGCGGCCGCCCGGATGAAGCCCCGATTGAAACGGTGTCCGGCATCGGCGACATCAACAAAGACGGATTCGACGAGATCGGGATCGGCATACCCCGGGCCGACTTCGTCGACGAGTCGTTCCCGCAGGAACCGGGCGACCCGGGTGTGGATCCGGGAGTCGGCCGTCGCACGGATGGCGGGGACGTGTACGTGATCTACGGAAGCAACGTGGGCACGAACCGATAGCGTGGTTGCGGCCGGAGGCACCGCCCCCGGCGAGGCGCCGCGCCCGAACCTTCCGTGTCCCGCGGGCACCGGCGGACCGAGATGGATGCCTCGGTCCGCCGGTGCTCGTTTGGCGGCCTGGTGCCGGCAGGGCAGTTTTGATGCCTGTTTTCCGGCCCGAATCGAACTTTTCGCCCCCGCCGGGCGTAAAATGGGTCTGGGGCGCCCCTGCCCGCGCGGCGATTGACGCCCGCGAGCCCGCCCTGTTATAACCTACGCGCACAAAGGCAATTGTGAAGGCCACCCAGCGGAGTCTTTCATGGTACACGATCACTTCAAGTCCATCGAGACGCGAACCCGAGGCACCAGCTTCAAGCTCATCGCCACGCTGATGGGCGGAATTCTGGTCGCGTGCTCGTTCCTGGCCAGTTACCTGTTTCCAGGAACGATCGGGATCGACGGCAAGATGCACAGCTTCCATGCAGACATGATCGCCCTTGTCGGGGCCATCCTGTTGGGCTCCTGGCTGTGCTGGCATGCTTTGACCCATCTGCTCGCAGGCGAAATGCACATGGACGAGCTGGTGGCGATCGCCATTATCGCCGCCATCGCCCTCGGCGAATACCAAGAAGCGGGCGTCATCGCGTTCTTCATGATCATCGCAAGTCTGATTGAACAACGGACCGCCCTCGGGGCCCGGGCGTCCATCGAGGAGTTGATGAAGCTGACCCCCACTTCCGCCCGTCGCGTCCTCGAAGACGGGCAAGAAGAGGAAGTCGAGACGGCCGATCTGAGACCCGGTGACGTGGTCCGGGTCCGGCCGGGCCAGAATGTTCCGAGTGACGGCGTGGTCATCTCGGGCGAGTCCACGCTGGATCAGGCCAATATCACCGGTGAATCTGTGCCGGTCGAACGCGCGGTGGGGCAGGACGTCTTCGGCGGCACGACCAACCTCACGGGCGCTTTGGATATTCGGGTGACCAAGGTGGGAGAGCAGTCGAAGCTGGGCCAGGTACAGGCCCTGATTCTGGAGGCGGAGAAGACGCGAATCCCGCTGATGCGGCTCATCGACCGCTACGCCGGCTGGTACACACCCACTATCCTCATGCTGGCCCTGATCGTTCTGTTCCTGACCAAGGACAAAAGCGCGGGAATGGAGAAGGCCATCACCATGCTCATCGTGGCATGCCCGTGCGCCCTGGTCCTCGCCACGCCGACCGCCATGGTGGCCGCTCTGAGCTGCGCCGCCCGGCTGAAGGTGTTCATCAAGAAAGTGAGCGACCTGGAATACGCCCGGTCGCTGACCGCCATCGTGTTCGACAAGACCGGGACGCTGACCACGGGCAAGCTGTCGGTGACCCAGATGAAACCGGCGCCCGGCGTGGAAGGCGCGGAGTTGCTGTACCTCGCCGCCTCCGCCGAGCAACTCAGCAAGCACCCCGTGGCCGGCGCCCTGCGGGAAGTTGCGGATCGCGCCCGGGTCACGCTGGCCCCGGTGGATACGACGGGGTTTGAGGAGAGCATCGGCCGCGGCGTGGTCGCTCGCATCGATCGCGACCGCGTCATGGTGGGGCGGTCCCAGTGGCTCAAGGACCATGGAGCGGACATGAGCCTGCTGAACGACCCGGACTTCCAGGAAGTCGAGGGGCTCAGCATTCTGTATGTCACGCGCAACGGCCGGTGCATCGGCTGGATCGGCCTGGAAGACAAGACCCGACCGGAGGCGCGACGGGCCATCGACCGGCTGCGTGACCTGGGCATCCGCAACCTGACCGTGGTGACCGGCGACAAGTGGTCGGTGGCCAAGCGGGTGGCGGCGGAAATGGGCTGCAGCCAGGTCCAGGCCGAAGTGCTGCCCGATCAGAAGAAGGCCCTGGTGGACGATCTGCGGAAGAAGGGCCATCGGGTGGCCGTCGTGGGGGACGGCGTGAACGACGCCGGCGCCCTGGCGGCGGGAGACCTGGGCATCGCGATGGGTGCCGCGGGAAGCGACGTCGCCGTCAAGTCCGCATCGGTGGTTCTGATGAACAACGATCTGAACCTGTTGCCGTTCGTGGTGAGGCTGTCGCGGGAAACAACGAAGGTCATTTACCAGAATCTGATGTACGGCGTGCTGTTCATCGTGATTCTGATGACGTTCGCGATCTGGGGACCCCTCAAGCCGATCCAGGCGGCTTTCCTGCATACGGTGGCCAGTGCAATCGTGATCTTCAACAGCGCCCGGCTGGTGCGTTTCGGCGACAGCGATCAGATCGCCAGGCCGGTCTCGTCGGGGGAGCCGCAGCCCGCCGGCCCGCGTCCGGCCCCGGTACCCGTAACCACCTGACGGCCGGATCCGTTGGGGCGGGTCCTGCAAACGGCCCGTGCACCCGGGGTAACGCAACCGCGTTCTTCCGAAAGGTCAGTATGGAAACGAGCATTACCGTACGCGGCGTGGAAAACCCGACCAAGCTTCGCGAGTTTGCGGAGAGCCGGCTTTCCCGAGCCCTGGCCCGCTTCGAGGATCGGATTCTGGATGCTGCGATGCGTCTGGAAGACGAGACGGGCCCCACCAAGAAGGGCAACGACAAGCAGTGCAGCATCGAGGTCAAGCTTCGTTCCGGCAGCGTGCGCATCTCGGAAAAAGGCGACCAGTTCGAGGCCACCATCAACAAGGCGCTGGATCGCCTGAAGGCCGCCCTCAGCCGCGAAGTGGCCAAAGCCAAACGCGGCGTCGGTGAAGGCTGACGCCTGAATTGCGAATTGCGAATTACGAATTACGAATTACGAATGGCCAATGGCGAAAGCCCTTCGCGTACGTGGATACGTGGACGGGTCGGATCGCCGCCGCGCGCGGGGCACCCGCTACGGGCATTGCGCGTTCAGTCCAGGGCGCGGGAGATGGCCTTGCGAATCTCGGCGTGGACGTCGGCCGGGTGCGCGACGTGCGTCCAGTGACGAATGTCCGGGGGGTCCTGATCGGGAACGAATTCGATCGTCGCCAGCCGGGCAAGGTGTTCGTCCGCCGTCGCCGAGAGCCGCGTGTTGCGGACCCGGACGAGCGGGCACGACCACACGCTCGGCCGACGCACGCCCCGAACCGTCATGACCCGCCGATTCGTCAGCACGTAGAACCGGGAACCCCAGCGCATCAGCGTCACCAGCATGCGGACGCCCAGCCCCAGCAGGACGAATTGCATCCAGACAAGCTGAGACAGCCCCAGCATGGACGGCGGGCAGAGGTGCGGCATGAGTGCCAGCACCAGCAGCGCCGTCACGATCCATTTCAGTGGTTCCAGCAACACGAACCACGGTGAAGGTTTGATCGCGAAGAGGATGACCTCGCCGCCGTCCAGCAGGTCAGCCGGCAGATTCAAGGAAGACGCGGGCAAGGCCTCTGCCCGCTGGGGAGGGGCGGTGGCCGCCGCGGCGAAAGCCGCACGCCTCGGTCCAGAATCAACAAAAGCCGGAACCATCCGCGTTCATCCTGTGGCGTACACCTCGGGCTTCAGCACGGCAATGTGGGGGCAGTTTCGGTACTGGTCGTTGAAGTCCAACCCGTATCCCACCACGAAGCGGTCCTCGATGTCGAAGCCCACGAACTCCACCGATACGTCCGGCGGGTTCTTCGCGCGCTTGCGGAGCAGGACGGCCGTCTTGAGCGAGCGGGGACGCCGCTCTTCCAGAAGCCCCTTGACCAAGCGCAAGGTCCCCCCCGTGTCGAAAATATCGTCCACGATCAGGACGTCGCGATCGCGGATGTCCACGTTCAGATCCTTCATCAGCCGGGCCCCGCGAGACTCCGTCGTGGCACCGGAGTAGCTGGATACCGTGATCAGCCCGATCTCCATCTTTATCGGCATCTGCCGGATCAGATCGGCCAGGAATATGATCGACCCGGACAGGATCGTCACGATCGTGATGCGGTCGTGCAAGTTGGGATACGACACGACGATCTCGCCGGCCAGTTCATGCACCCGGGCCGCGATCTGCTCACGGGATATGAGGATACGCTCAATGTCATGGTCCATCCGACCCAGTATACCGCAGCCGGCGCCGCCGACCAGATGGGGTTATCGGAGCTTCTCCCCGCCCACCCACCGCGGTACGGGGCCCCCAACGGCGGCCCGGCTCCCCAATGTTGGACCGGCCCCCCAATGTGGGACCGGCTTTCCAGCCGGTCTTGTCCCTCTAGTCTCCAGTCTCTAGTTCTCCAGTGTTTGTGGGACCGGCTTTCCAGCCAGTCTTCGGCCTTTCTGAGGGACCAACCAGATGCGCGGGGACTGCAGCCGCGTACCGCCTTGCATCCGCGCCCCAACCACCGTAGAAGTGTCGCCCGCGAGGTAAACATGGGCATCTGCGGAAAGAGCCGAGGTTGGCGTGGAGGAGTATTCCTGTTGCCGCCGCGCCCGGATACGGCCGAGCATCCCGTCTGCTCCACGCGCGCACCGGCACGTCTGCACATTCCGCTGGCCCAGGATCGCGAGACGGCCGCCACTCCGTTGGTGGAGCCAGGGCACACGGTGAAACCCGGGACCCTGCTGGCCGAGAGCCCGGACGGGAACGGCCGGGTCCATAGCCCTGTTGCGGGTGTCGTGCGCGGAGTCATCCACGTTGACACGCCGTATCGGCAACACGTGCCCGCGGTGCAGGTCGAGTCCGCCCCGCCGGGGCAGCAGGAGGTCCCGGCCGGGGTGCCGCACACGGGCGACTGGCCGGCCGCCGCAGAACTGGTGAGCCTCGCGATCGCTCACGGCGTGATCCTGCCCGACGCGGCGGCCGTGGCCCGGGCCGGAGCCGTGAACCGGATCATCGTGAATGGAATGGACACGGCGCCGCGTCAGACCGTCAACGTCCGAACGTTGGCGGACCACGTGGAGCCACTCATGCTTGCCGCAGCGCGGCTTCACGCGGCGTTGCGGGCCCAGAGGACGGACGTCGTGGTCAGCCGAACCCGGCCAGACCTGGCAGCCGTCCTTCGCGGGCTTTGCCCTGGAAGGCCGTTTCGCGTCCGAGCCATGATGAACCGCTATCCCCAGGCCCACCCGCACCTGCTGGTCGCAGCGCTGACCGGCTGTGAGGTGCCCATCCACGGATCTCCGTTGGACTGCGGAGCCTGGGTCATCGACGCCGTGACCCTCTGGAACCTGTACGGCGCGGTGGCCTCTGGAAGTCCGGTCGCCTGGCACACGATCACGCTGCTAGGTGACGCCGTTCTGACACCCGGCAACTACCGCGTGCCCGTGGGCCTGACCGTTCGCCAGGTCGTGGAGCGGGCCGGCCTGGCGGCCACGCCGCAGCGAATCGTCGCCGGCGGCTGGCTGAACGGCGTGACCGTCGCCGGCGGAAACGTCGTTCTGACCCGGACAACCCGCTGCCTGACCGTGCAATCGCGAAGTGGACGGCGGCCTCCCCCGGCCGCCTGCATCCGATGCGGGGCGTGCCTGGAAGCCTGTCCGGTGGGGCTCGATCCACGGGCCCTGTATGATCGTGCGGAGCAGAATCGCTTTGACCGCGCCGAGCGGCTTCACCCCCGGGCCTGCCTGGACTGCGGGCTGTGCGATTACGTGTGTCCTTCCTCTCTGCCTCTGATGCGAGGCGTTCAGTGGTGTTGTGAACATGTCCGATCCGGCTGACACAATTGTCCCTTCGCCCGCCTGGCCGCGGACCTGTGCGGCGGACGAATCCCCCTTTGTCACCAGCGGGGCGAGCGTGGAGCGGACGTGCTGGCTCATCGCGGCAGCCACCTTGCCGGTGCTGGCGGCAACCGCGTGGATCTTCGGAGTAGCCGTGCTCGGACAGTTCGCGGCGGCGGTGGCGGGGGCCTGGCTGGGCGAACGGCTGTGCCGTCGATTCCTTGTCCAGGGCGGCCGCGGTCGCTTGCCGCACCTGATCGGCCTGGGTTTGCTGCTGGCCATGACGCTGCCGCCAACGGTGGGCGTGCTGGTACCCCTCGTCGGCGGATTCGCGGCCCTTGTGGTGGGCAAAACACTGCTGGGAAGCCTGGGCAACTATTTGTGGAACCCGGTGCTCGTGGGATGGGCGATCGTCTCGGTCGTCTTCACAGGAGCATTGCGACCGGCACAATGGCCGTTCCTGGCACGCGACCACCAGGGAACCGGCTCCCTGTGGGCAGTGACTGGCGGGCCGGGATATCGAGGGTTTGAGTTGAGCCCGCCTCCGCCGGGCGTTGAAGCATGGGCGGCGCCGCGCCCGGTCGACGTGCTGGTTCCTCAGTATCCACCGTTGTTTGGCGGCGGCGGCAGCCCGCGCCCACTGCTGGAGGTCTTCCGCGATCGTCTGCCGCCCTGGTCCGACACTGTGCGGGGCACGGTCGGCGGCAACATGGGCGAAACATGCGCGATCGCGATACTGGCCGGTGGGCTTTGTCTGACGGTCTGCCGAGTGGCGCGCTGGACGCTGCCCGTCGGGGCCCTGGTGGCCGTCGCAGCACTCGCCGCCATTTGGCCCGTACAGATCGACGGTCCCGGCTCGCCGGCCGTCTGGTTTCCATTATCGCAGGTGCGAGACGGCTTCCCCGTAGGCATCGCCCTGGTGCTGTTTCACCTGACCGGCGGCGGCCTCCTGACTGCGGCGATGTTGATCGCGCCGGACCCGGTCACGACACCCTTGACAAACCGCGGCCACCTCTGGTTCGGCGTCGGGCTGGGTGTGCTTACGTTCCTCTTTCGCGTGAACGGCCTTTCGCTCGGCGCCGCGTACTGGGCACTGCTGGCCATGAACACGCTTGTGCCCCTGATCGACCGCCTCACCCGCCGCCGCGTTTTTGGCACGTGAGTCCGCGTGGCGTCCCGATAAAATCGCGATTCTCGCCCTCGTCCCTGGTCATTTGTGCTGCCTGCCACCTCCGCCGACGACGTCAACGAGACGAGCGACGTCCAAACGGCAGAACCAGCCGGCAACGCCGTCTCACCAATGTTCCTGGTCGAGCAAGTCCCAGCCCAACACATTGACGTCGGTCCGCTTCTGCCTGTCATCGCCGCCGAACGCTACGACGCGGCGTGTTTGACCCGCGGCGGCAAGAACCTCCGCAACCCGCCGGCCTGCGCTCACCACGTCGGGCGTGGCCGTCTGCCCGGCTTTCGCCTCAACCACCAAAAGCCTTTTCCCCTCCTCCATGACGACGTCGGCCTCAATGCCCTGTCGATCGCGATAGTAGTACAGGCCGGCATGCTCACCGCGGTTGAGCCGATGCTTGAGGATTTCGGAGACGACCCACGTTTCGAAGATGGGGCCCCGCAACGGGTGCAGCCGAAGCTGGGACGGTTCGCGAATGCCCAGCAACCAGCACACCAACCCCGTGTCATGGAAGTGCAGCTTGGGCGTCTTGACCAATCGCTTGCCAATGTTGGCGAAGTAGGGCTGCAGCCGGAATACGATGAACGTCGCCTCCAGAATCGATATCCACGCCTTCGCCGTCGGCTGCGAGATGCCCGCGTCCACCGCCAGCGACGAGAGGTTCAGCAGTTGTGCCGTGCGACTCGCGCACAGTTGAACGAAACGCTGAAAGGCGGCCAGGTCTCCGACATTCGAAATCTGCCGCACATCCCGTTCCACGTAGGTCCGCACATAGGCACC
>JAFGJQ010000336.1 GCA_016929015.1 Phycisphaerae bacterium
ACCACCCCACTGCTGCCCGCGGACAAGCCGCGATATCTCATGGGGGTCGGCACCCCGCGCGACATCTACGAGGCGGTTCGCCTCGGCGTGGACATGTTCGACTGCGTGCTGCCCACGCGAAACGGCCGCAATGCGTACGCCTTCACCGCCGCCGGTCCGCTCAAGCTGCGAAACCAGCAGTATGCCGTGGCCGACCGCCCCATGGAGGAGGGCTGTGACTGTTACGCCTGCCGGCATTTCACTCTGGCGTACATCCGCCACCTGTTTGTCACTGGCGAGATGCTGGGGCCGATCCTGGCCTCCATTCATAACCTGCGATTCTACCAACGCTTAATGGAACGAATTCGGGCATTGATTCCCACGGGCAGGTTGCACACAATGGCCCCCGAGTTCCCCGTAATTTCTGATGAGAGCGACGTGTCTCGTCGCGAGGTGATCGAATGAACTGGTATAGTCTCTGTCTTCTGGCCCAGCAAAAGGCCCCCTCCGGGTCCGCACGTGACCCCCTGGCCGGCCTTCTCCTCCCCGCCCTGCTCGTCTTTGCGGTGGTGTTCATGTTTGTCAGTTCGCGCAGCGCACGCAAGAACGAGCAGAAGCGTCGCGATCAGATGCTCGCTGCGCTGAGCAAGAACGACCGTGTCCTCACGCACGGCGGCATCATCGGCACCATCGTGGCCATCAAGGACAACGAAATCGTCCTGAAGGTGGACGAATCCACCAACACCAAAATGACCTTTATCAAGGACGCGGTTCGTCAGGTCGTCAAGGATCCGGCGGATCTGCATGCAGGGGAACTCGCCTCGAAATAACGCGATCACGAGCCGGCACGCGGCAGAACCCCGTCCGCCGCTTCACGGCTGCCCGCGCGCCGTCAGGCCGCGTACGCGCTCAATCCTCGACAGAAACTGGCCGTGTGACTGCGGGCCCGCCGCCACGAACGGCGCCTCGCCTCCCCCATATGCCGCCCCGGCAAACGGAACCAGCGGACGCCCGTTCCAGTCCGTGCAGACGCCTCCCGCCTCGTCAATCAGCAGCCACCCGGCCGCCACGTCCCAGAGCCGGCATTCCCACGCCACCGCGGCCGCAAACGCGCCGGAAGCCACCAGCGCCATGTGCAATGCCGTGGAGCCCAGGTTCCGCAGGGCTGCGGTGCCCGCCAGCCCGATGACGATCCGACCGTCCGGGCCGTGAATCGTCGACTGGACCGCCACCAGGCTTCGCTCGCCGACCCCCTCGCGACTCACCGACACCTCGCGCCCGTTGTGTGTGGCCCCTCCGCCCCGCAATGCCAGAAACGTGTCGCCGCTCGGCAGCGCCCTTACCAACCCTACCACCGGTCGACCTCGGCGCAGCAGCGCAATCGAGGTGGCAAACACCGGCACGCCAAACGCGAAGTTGCGCGTGCCGTCCAGCGGGTCGGTCACCCAGCAGTACTCAGCGGAAGCGGCTTCCTCGGCCGATCCGCCAATGACGCCGGCTTCCTCCCCCAGAATCAGGTGCCCGGGGTACGCCCTCCGGATCGCTCCGACCATCATGTCCTGGATTGCGACATCCGCATCCGTCACTTCACTTCCGTCAGGCTTGCGACGTGCCCTGGACGTCCCAAACGCAACTAGCGCAATCCTGCCGGCCTCCTCCGCCAATCCCCTGGCGAAAACGGCATACTCTTCCAGTCGTCGTTCTTCCATCGTACCCATCCAATGTCCCTCCGCTTCCCCCCGCACGAGTAGACGCCATCGGCCCACCCTCGGCAAGCGCCTCCGGGGAGCATACGTTCACCACGGACGCGAATTGGCCTTCGGCTCATCTGCGGTGTATGTTTACGCAGGAAGCGGATGCGTGTGTCGGTGATTCGGGCCCGCAGAACCGCTCTCATTCGCGTCCGTTCAGATCCACGTCCTCGTCGGGCACATCGAAAAAGGAAGGTGTAAAGTGAAGCTGGAGGACTTCCTTACCCAGAATCGGGTTGCGTACCAGCCAATGAGTCACTCGCCGGTGTACACCTCCCAGGCTCTCGCGGCGGCAGACCACACATCCGGACATTGTGTCGCCAAACCCGTGGTGGTTCGAGGCGACACCGGATTCACGATGTGCGTGTTGCCCGCCAGCTCGCACCTGAATGTCACGCGAGTGGGACAGGTTCTCCGCGATGAGCACCTGCGTCTGGCAACCGAGGCCGAGCTCTCCAACATATGTCCGGACTGCGAGCTCGGAGCGGAGCCACCCATCGGGCCGATGTTCGGCCTGCGTACTCTGATGGACGAGTCGCTCCACGACGAAGAGTACCTCGTGTTCCAGGCGGGCAGCCACACGCGCTCCGTCAAGGTGCGACGCGAGGACTACGAACGGCTGGCGAACCCCACGATGGACGCCATTGCCTATCGCTGATGGGCTCACGAGGCCGGGCGTCCCACAATGCGGATGCGCGACGGCGAGCCGTCACCCGGGTCGTCCAGTACGTAGAGCCGCACCCGGGGAAGAACACGATCAAACGCCTCCAGCCACAGTCGGTCGCGCGTCACGTCCGGGGCCCGCTGATATTCGGCAAGAAGGCTGACGAACCGATCCGCGTCGCCCTGCGCCCGGCTGACCTTCGCCAGTCCATAGCCCTCCGCCTCTCGAAGCAGACGCTCCGCATCTCCCCGCGCCTGGGGCAGAATCATGTTCGCGTCCGCACGGGCCTCATCCACCATTCGCTCGCCGTCCTTCTTCGCGCTCACCACGTCCTTGAACGCATCGGCAACCGCACGTGGCGGCTCGATGGTCTCAAGCTGGGCACCCGCCAGACGCACGCCGGCCCCATAGGAATCCAACAACCGTTGGGCCGACCCGATTACGTCGTTCTGCATCGCCCCCTTCGCCGTTGTCAGTGCCTTGTCCACCGGAAGCGACGCCAACGCTTCCACAAGGGCCGCCTGCACCGCGGACCGCACCAGAAGGTCCGGGGCCGCCGTGTTCGTCAGGTAGACCGCCGGGTCGGACAGCCGATACTGCACCACCAGCGTCACTTTCAGAATGTTGCTGTCCCCGGTCAGAATGTCCGTGGCCGTGCTGTCCTGGATGGCCCCCAGGCTTCCCCTCGCGATCGCCTCGCGGTCTTCCGGCAACAGCCCGACGTAGGCCCGCCGCATTTCCGTCGTCTTGGGTGTGTCCACGCGACAGACGGGCCACGGCGGCGCATACCGCAGACCCGGCCCGATCATCTGCCCTTCGGGAATCCGTCCAAACCAGCGCACGACTGCCTGCTCGTCCGGGTCGACGAAGTAAAACCCGCTCAATGCGTACACCGCCACTGCCGCCGCCAGGACCATCCCGGCGATGCGCCATCGGCTACGGCGATGCTGACGCGGGTTGGGTTGTCTGAGCTGTCCCGGCATGGGGATTCTCCATAACGGGGGCGTTGGGCAGCGCGGCCGGACGGATCCGGTTCAGAAGGCGCAGGAACTCACTGTCACCGGAAAGAATCAGCACGGTGTCTTTGTCGAACGTCGCCTCGTACGTCTGAAGCGTTCGCACAAACTCGTAAAACTCCGGATCCTGCCCGTACGCCTCTGCATAGATACGGGCGGCCTCGGCGTCCGCCTGCCCTCGGATCCGCTCGGCGTCTCGGTAGGCGTTGGCGAGAATGTTCTCCTTCTTCTTGTTCGCTTCCGCCCGGATGGCCGTCGCCTGCTCCTCCCCCTCTGAGCGGTACCGCGAGGCGATCCGCTGGCGCTCCGCCCTCATGCGTTCAAACACGTTCCGACGGTTCTGGTCAGGGAAGTTCAGCCGTTCAATCCGCACGTCGACCACGTCAATCCCATATGTTTCCCCAACCTCGGCTCGACAAGCGTCTCGCACGTCGGCCAGGATCGGCACCCACTTCCGCGCCTCCGGGTCCACGGACACCAACGCGGCGAAATCGTGCGACCCCAGTGCGTCGCCGAGCCGGGCGCCCACCACATCCGCCAGGACCGCCTCTGCCTGAGCCCCGCTCCCCACCGTCACCAGGAACTTGCGGACCGCAGCGGGCTCCGGGCGAATCCGCCAGCACGCATACGCCGTCACCTCCACGTTCTTTCCGATGCCCGTCTCCTCATCGAGGAAGATGTACTCGCGGTCGGGTTCCCCCCGGCGAGGCACCTCGAGCACCATCAGGCGGTTGTCAAACCGAACCACCTCATCCACCGGCCAGGGGCACTTGTAGTGCAGCCCCGGGTGCATCACGGTTTGCACCGGGTCGCCGAACCGCGTGACGACAACGTACTCCGTCTCATCCACGATGAAGAAGCACGTCGCCAGCAGCGCAAGTACGACCGCCCCGGCGGTTATCACGATGTAGCGTCGCACGGTCCAGGATCCTCCACGGTTACTCATCGTTCCCGACTCGGCTGGGGCGGCACGCCCGGGAAACCCCACCCGCTCTCCGTGTCGGTCAACCAGAGCTCGACCACGTCC
Source organism: Phycisphaerae bacterium (assembly GCA_016929015.1). GTDB lineage: Bacteria > Planctomycetota > Phycisphaerae > UBA1845 > UBA1845 > JAFGJQ01. The sequence continues at coordinate 4,438 of JAFGJQ010000336.1, forward strand.
GGCGCAACGCCGGCCGGCCGGATGTACTTCGGCACGCCCGGAAGCACGGTGTCCAGCGTCTCATGGTAGAGCCGGCGCCGCGTCACCTCCGGCCAGCGTAGCGCAACGTTCCAGAGTTGCAGGAAACGCTCCGCCTCCCCCCGCGCAGACTCCACCAGTCTGACGGCGTATCCGCGCGCCTCCTCCTGCATCTCCGCCGCCCTGCCGCGGGCCGCGGGCACGATGCGTGCCTCTTCCGCCAGGGCCTTGTCGATTCGCGTCGCCTTGTCTTCCATCGCGCCGGCCACGTCCCGGAACGCGTCGTGGACCTCGCGCGGCGCGTGGGCGTCCAGGAAGTAGCACCCGTGAATCCGTATCCCGCAGCCCCAGGCATCCAGCTTTGCCTGGGCGCCGGTCAGGACGAGCGTTGCCGCCGCCCGCCGGCGTGCCGTGAAGACCTCGTTGATGGACTCCGCCCCCAGCACCTCGCGACACGCCGCCTGCACCGCGCTGCGAACGCTACGTTCGCGGTCCGTCATCCCATATGCGAACTGCAGAATCGCCTGCTCCGCACGATCATCCGCCCCCCATAGAACCGCCGTCTTGATGTCCGCGATGTTCTCATCCCCGACGAGACTCCACGATTCATCCGTCTCGCTCGCAGACGTGGGAATCCCCTTCTCCGGGTGAAGCTGGTAGCCCAACACCGTTCGATACACCCGTCGCACCGCGATGCGATCCACGGACTCAATCGGATACGGCCACGCATAGTGCAGCCCGGGAGCCAGGCCGGTCCGATGGATCGCCCCGAACCGCTTTACGATCCCCACCTCCTCCGGCTGCACGCAGAAGAACCCGCCGGCCAGCCACCCGGCCGCCGCAGCCAGCAGAGCTGCCAGCGCCAGACGTCCGAAGCTGACCCGCACCGGCAGCCGCTCATTCAACCACCGGACGATCCGCTCCACGTAGCGCCGTCGCCTCATGCTCAGCACACAGAGCAGGAGAAAAGCAATCGCCCCCGCGATCTTCACAGATTGCGGCACAAACGGCTCGCTCAGCGCCTGGATGTGCCGTGCGGAACCCGATTGGCTTACCCAGTTGTCCAGCACGGCCCCGGCGGCGAGGGCCACGACGATGATGCTCGCCAGATACACCACCACGGTCCGACGACCCAGCACGCCCCGCAACACGCCCAGCGAGCCGATGTTCGTCGCCGGACCCACCAACAGCAGCACCAGTCCCGCCCCAGGGCTGACACCCTGGGCAATCAGGGCTGCGGCAATCGGCGTGGAACCCTCCGCACAGACATAGAGCGGAATCCCTAACACCACCATGACAAGCATGGACTGGAGCGAGCCCCGAAACAGCGTGCTGAGCACCACACCTGGCAGCAACGCCTGAATGGCAGCGGCCGCCAGAATGCCGATCAACACCCAGCCGAAGATGTCGTCGAACAAGTCCACAAAGGCGTAACGCAACGCGCCCCGCAGCCGCGCCTGTATGGGCTGCAACTCGTCGGCCGCCTCTTCCACGCCGGCGCAATGGGGACATCCTCCCGACTCGCTCGCGCCCGACACCCCTTCTGCCGCCCCGCCGTCTCGCCGTTCGAACGCCGTCTCCACCAAGCCGGCCACCACGGCCGTTATCGCCGCCGCCACGGGCCGAACAATCGCCATGACCGGGCCGAGCAGTCCGTACGTCAGGAGCACGGACGTCACACTGGTCTCCGGAGTGGAGATCAGAAACGACAGAGTAGCGCCCTTGCTGGCCCCCTTGCGGCGCAGCGCGATCGCGGCCGGCAGCACGCTGCACGAGCACAGCGGCAGGGGAAGCCCGATGAGCGCCGCCAGGAGCACCGATCGAGACCTCGCCGCGCTCAGCAGCCGAATCAC
>JAFGJQ010000337.1 GCA_016929015.1 Phycisphaerae bacterium
GCATCGCTGCAGATCGCCGGCGGGCCGTTCTGCGTCACGGCCAGGTTCCGTGCGGAGGCCGACGGCGTGCTCCTCGCCAGGGGTGGCCACAACCTGGGGTACGTTCTCTACGTGGCCGACGGCAGGCCCTGCTTCGCGGTGCGGGTCGCCCCGGACACGCTTCTCATAGCGGAAGGGCGGGACCCCTGCCTTGGACGCGAATGCGTCGTCTGCGCCCACGCCGGCGATGGAACCGTCTCTCTCCGTATCGATGATTCGCCCCCGGAAATGCTCTCGGTCGGCGACAGCACCATCCCCCGCGACCCGACCGAGGCTATGGAGATCGGTATCGACGCCGGCACGGCCGTGGCCGCGGGTTACGCGGCAGGGGGATTCCGCGGCCGCCTCTACGACATCGCCCTCTTCGACCGCGTGCCGACGGCCGCCGAACTGGCGGCCGTGCAGTCCGGGACCCGCTGACGGCTTCGTTCTCCGGCACGGTTCCTGCGTTGTCCCCCAATCCCCTCTGGCATGCTTCCTGCGACCTGTCGCATTTCTGCGACTTTTTCCGGTTTTTTCCCGCCGAATGTATTGGATTCCGACTCTCAGGGATGATACAGTAGGAGCAGTTTCCTTGGAATGTCGCATTGGACGCCAAGTCAAGTCGACCAGGCCGAGACCGTTGATCCGGAATCAAGACTAGGAAACGGACGGAACCCGCTGAGGACTTCGGTAAGGCGACTTGGCATGACATAGCCACATGACTTCGGTGGCAGTCTGGATCGTGAGCGCTGCCCAGACGTGGAGGCTAAGCCGGCAGCACAGTACTCGGGATCCCGTTGCGAGAGTGGGGAAACCGTATCGGCTCGCACCGAACGAGTATCTGAGTCGGCATTACATACCGGGTTCGTGGAACTCTACGGACTGTCTGGTGTCTTCAAGTTCGCATAGACGGCGGAGCAGGACTGGCTCCGGAAGTTCGATAACGAGGAATCAGACGGAGGTACACCTGGAACGAGCGAGTCAGGCGAGCTCTGAAGGCCGACTTGAATAAGGAGACGTTCCGGTGACGCGCCGATGGTTCCGCACAACTGACCGAGTCCCTGGAGGATGAAGATATGAGACGGAATATCAAAAACACAACGAAGTGGTTCGGGTTGTTTCTGGCCTGCGCACTCGTGGCCGGTAATTTTTTGGTGGGCACGACGGCGGCCAATGCAGGTGAGATCTGTACCGAGGCGAGCATGGTTGTCGACCTGATCGCCGGCGGCGGCAATGCCACGTCGGGGACTGTGGTCGGGAAGGTCTACGCGATCTACAAAGACGACGTTCTGACCGTCACCTACGACGTGGATTACGATGTGGATCAGCCCGGGTGGGCGATCACCGAGACGCATCTGGCGGTCGAGGCCTGCGAAGCCGACATTCCCCAGACAAAGAAGGGGAACCCGGTTCCAGGGCGGTTCGAGTACACAGACACGATGGTGGATCCTGTCCTTACGTGGACGTATGTCATCGAGAATCCGCCGTTCCCGGCGTACATCGCGGCGCACGGCGTTGTCGCCCACGCGGATATCACCGAAGGAACGGGGACCTCTTCGGGGGGGACGATTGCCGGGACCGCGAATATCGGCGGCGAGGCGGACGTGCAGGAGACGCTCAGGTTCAAAGGGGTTACCACCACCACCCCCTATCCTGTGATCCCCCCGCCTTCTCTGATTACGAGCTATTTCTATGCCGACCTGTTCAACTCTGATGACCTGGACGGGGACGGGAATGCGGGAGACCTTGACGACGTTTATGACTCATGGTGCATCGAGCCGCACGTCAGTACGTGGGGCTTGCCCGCCTGGTCCGGGGTCTGGCACGTGAGCGTTGAGGCCATGGACAGTGAAGAGGCCTTAGCAGGCATTGACGGCATCATCGCCGGGAATTACGACTTGGTGAACTGGCTGATCAATCAGGCACAGGGATGGGTTGGCCAATCGGCTGCCGAGAAGCTCGGAGACGCGACCCTTTTCGGGACAATCACGGCCTCGGACATCCAGCTGGCGATATGGGAACTGTTTTACGGCGAAGGCTCGACCTACATTAACCATAGCGCGATGGCCTCGATTGGCCCGGAGACTAACGTAGTTGGTGCCGGCGATGTTGGCGGGGGCGTGATTATGCCTCCCGACCCGAACGTGCTGACCTGGAATCGGGGCCGCGTCGACGCGATCAAACTTACGTGCGCCGCACAAGGCGAGGGATGGGAGCCGGGGGCCGGTGACTTGATGGGCGCGGTGCTCCGCACCTTTGGTTACTACATGAGTGACGGCGTGACCATTTACTCACTGCATGCCCAGACGACGATCATCGGGGTTCCGGTTCCCAGTACTCCCACTCCGCCAACCATCACCCTGACCGGGGGTGACGAGACGGCCTGGGGCGCGGGCTGCCCGTTCAGCGAGGACGGTAGCGCCAGCTGGGCCATGTACTTCATTCTCGATTGTGACCCGACCAACGAAGACGACTGTGGCACTTGCATGGTGGGTGGAGCCGGCTTGCCCACCGACACAGACACCGAAAGCGCCAAGGAGACCGACGATAGCACGGATTGCAGCAATCCCGGCAACAAAGGCGGGAAGAGCAGCAAATCCAACGCCGGTGGCAAAGGGAAGAAGAAATAGGCCGACAGTCGCCTGACGACGCGTTACTGACGGACCCATCTCCGATGTGAGGTGGGTCCGTCTCTGTTTGGGTAGGCTTTTCCCTGCGAGGTCCCTTCC
>JAFGJQ010000338.1 GCA_016929015.1 Phycisphaerae bacterium
ACCAAGCCCTGGGGCACCGGCCACGCCGTCCTCGTGGCGGCCGATCTCATCCATGAGCCGTTCGCCGCGATCAACGCCGACGATTTCTACGGCCCGACGTCGTACCGGCTGCTCCACGAGTTTCTCGTCCACACGCCGGACGCAGCGGTGGCCAACTACGCGATGGTCGGGTTCCGCCTGGCCAACACGCTTTCGGAGGCGGGCAGTGTGTCCCGCGGCGTGTGCCGATGCGATGAGACCGGACACCTTCAGCACATCGAGGAAATTACGAAGCTGGGCAAGGATTCGGCGGGCGCGCGGTACACGGACGAGGCCGGTGAATCGCGGACCTTGCCGGGCGACACCCTGGTCTCGATGAACATGTGGGGCTTCCACACCTCGTTCTTTGCCCATCTTCGCGACGGTTTCGCGATTTTCCTGGCCCGCAACGGACAGGATCCGAGGTCCGAATACTACCTGCCGACGGCCGTAAACGACCTTGTGAACGCCGGCCGTGCCCGTGTCCGCGTTCTGAGCACGCCGGAGGCGTGGTGCGGTGTGACGTACCAGCAGGATCGGCTCCAGGTAATCAACTACCTTCGCGGCCTGGTCGAGAACGGCACCTACCCGTCCAAGCTCTCCCCATGACCCCTCGTGAAACTGCTGCGTCCGAGAATCCTGCCCGGTTTCATGAGAGCGACGCCCTATTAAACCGCTTGAGTTGAGCCGGCAAAGAACGTATCATGCAAAGGCTACGGGTGCGTGGATGGCGCAGAACGCCGCCACGGCGGGATGCGTCTTCACGTTCGGGGTACTCCTCGACGAGGCATGGAATGGCCACCATTGATGAAATCGCCAGGCGAGCGAACGTCTCGAAGACCACGGTCTCCTTTGTGATTAACGGGAAGCCGGGGGTCAGTGAGGCGACGGCCAATCTTGTCCGGGCCGTCATGGCCGAGCTGGACTACGTGCCGTCGGTTCTGGCCCAGCGGTTTGCGTCGCGGCGGAGCTTGGCCGTTGCGCTGATTGCCCAGTCATACCCCAGCGTTTTCCACGATCCTCGCCACGCGGAGATCGTGGATGCCGTGTACAGCACGCTGGAAGATCGGGATTACTCGCTGGTGCTGGGCACGTCGAACAAGCGATTTCTGGAAGAGCGCCGTCACATCAAGATTCTCCGCAGCGGCCAGGTGGACGGCCTGTTGTTGTTGGAGCCCACGCTGGATCAAGACTACCTGGCGGACCTGGCCGAGCAGAACGCGCCCGTCGTCATCATCAATGGCGAAGGCTGCCATCTGGGCCTGGCCGCCGTGCGGACGAACGACACGGTGGTCGGCCGGATCGCCGCCGAGCACCTGTTGAGCCTCGGGCACCGGCGGATCGGGTTCATTGACGGGGGCCGGTCGCACCAGTCGGCGATTGACCGGGCCCTGGAGTTCCAGCGTTTGCTGGCCCTGGCGGCGTGTCCGTTGGATCCACGGCGCATCTTCCACGGCGAGATCAACACCAGCGAGATCACGGGGCGTGACGGCTGCCGGGCCATCCTGGAGCACATGCCGGACACGACGGCCATCTTCTGCTGCAACGACACGATGGCGCTGAACGCCCTGGATGCGGCCCGAGAGATGAACGTGGACGTGCCCGGCCGGCTTTCGCTCCTGGGCGTGGACGATCATCCGACCAGCATCGCCTGTCGCCCGCAGCTTTCGTCCATCCGTCAGCCGTCGTACGACATCGCCAAAGAGGCGACCGAGATGCTCCTCGCCCGCCTGCAGGCTCCGCGTAACGGGGACCACCAGCCCGTGACCCGCCTGCTTCCGCCCGCCCTGGTCCCGCGTGACTCCACGGCGCCGCCCGCCCGCTGATCCCGTTTCGCGTCTTTGATTGTCGCGGAGGCGTTTCCCGGTTCGACCGGTCATTCTGGTTGAGGATCCCTGTGCGCCGGGGCAGGAATTGGGGGAAGAAACGGGCACTGCTCCAGTGCGGTGACACGCTCGTGCGCAGCCGGACCTCGTGCGCGGGGTCAGGGTTCGCCGTGTTTCGCGGCGATGGTGTAGGCGGTGATGACCGCCAGCAGGCCGAAGAGGACGTCCATGCCTTCGAACGCCTCCCGGTAGAGCTGGAACCCGATGGCTTAGGCATACTCTGCGGCAAACACCTGGCTGATCGGCGGCATGTCCTCCAGGGCGCGCACCAGCTCGTCTTGTTTTCCCCGGCGATGCGCGACGACCTCACGGGCCCGCGTCACCTGATCGCTCGCTTCCAGGGCATCGACCTCGCGAACCGCTGCCGCGTATCGAACGTCCCATTCTCGAATGAGAGACTCGCGATCCAGCGTTGCCTGGCGCTGAATCCACTCCTTGGGCGGCAGCGCGCGAGCGTCCTGAACGATCTGGTCCGCGCCGTAGTTCTGGTCCCGCTCCCACGACTGCCGGATTGTCGAGTAAATCAGGACCGTCCGAACGTAGGCAGAATCCGACAGCCATCCAACGCCGTCCCAGATCGCGAGGTCACGGATTGCGGATTCCGTCTCTGCCGCGGGAGCGGCCCGCACGCGGGCGCGCTCTTCTTCGTAATATTGCGCCCGATTCGGGTGATCGTCGTACAGACCCTCTTGGTTGGCCCGGCGATCAGCCCGATAGGCGGCAAGCCAGTTCCGTTCGAATTCCGCTTCGTCGGCCGTGGCAATGTCGCACACATTGTCGGACCGGCTGGAGCGAACGAAGCGCAGGCGAATCTGCTCCTTACTGAGTTTGGCAAGAATGGCAGACGCCTTCTCATAAGCCTGCTCGGCCGCCTGTTCGTCGGTCTCGGGCACACCCGCCTGCCGCATGATCTGGTCGTTCATGGTCAGCAAGACGATCGATTCCAGCATGTTCCGGGCAGGACCGGCCGACGTCATGCGGCCGGTGGTCGGCCAGACGTAGTAGGCCACCAGCATCGCCTTGGCCGTCAGAATGCCGCCTACCGCCACCAGGGCCGCCATGACGCCGGCCAGGAAGCTCGCCCGGCGATAGCCGCCCATTCGCATTCCGAGGCCTGCGGCCCCGCCGAGCCCCCAGGCGATCCAGCCAACCTCGTACCCGGACACGATGGCGACGCCGCACCAGAGACCAGCCCCCAGCAGGGCGCCCAACGCGCTCAGAGCCGTGCCGAGCAGGTATGCGCCGGCCGAGCGGGCCAGGGAACGCGGAGGCAGCGCAACGTGTTCCGGCGGCAGGAACGTTTCCGGGACGATCGGTGCGGCGGACAGGTTACCGTTGCAGATCGGACAGAAAGCGGCGTCGCCCGGCACAGGAGCTTTGCAGTGCGGACACGCCACCGGCTCCGCAGGTGGCGCTGCGAGCGAGACCTCGCCGTTTTCCGCCTCCACCGGGGGAGCCGCGCTGTTCTCATCCAGGCCCGAATCCGCGTCCGACGGCTCGACAACGAACCGATGCTCGCACTGGGGACACTTGGCCCGACGCCCCACGGCACTTGCGGGCAGGCCCAGCTTGGCCCCGCACGCAGGACAGCACGCCACGATTCGGTCACTGGGCATGTCAGACACGGGGGCATCTCCTCCCGAACGCGGCGTGCCGTGCGCATGCCCGTCCGGCCACCTGCCGCAGGGCTGCTGACGGTCCTTAGCGTCTTCTGAAACCGCTCCTCACAAACGGCGTCAGGCCGTCTTCGCCTCGCCGGAGGCAATCTTGTACGCGGCGACCACGGCAAGGGACACGAAAAGGATGTCGAAAAAATCCACCGTGTTTCTCAGCGCGAACGCGGCGAAGCTGGGAACACCTTCGCTGACCACCAGGCTCTCCAGCGAGGGAAGACCCTCCAGGGCGAGCGCAAACTCCTGCTCGTTTTTCTCCCGGTCGAGGATGATCTTCCTGACTCGGGCAACGCGTTCCGTGTTCGAGAGGGCCTGGACCTCTTCCTGATACACCGAATGGATCTCGTCCCATTCCTTCGGCAGCAACGGCCGGCCTTCCGGGCCGGACTCCAGCTTGTCAAACAGCTCCTGGGCTGACAGGGTGCGGATGTCCTCGATCTTCTGGGCCAGGGTCCAGCCCTCCTTCGCCTCCTCGATCTCTCGCACGCGGGCCGCGACGAGGGCCGCGGCAACGTACTCCTCATCTTGCCATCGACCCTCTTTTTCCCAGGCCAAGTGATCGCGGATGGCCGCATCGAGTTGGGCCTCGGGCATGGCGTCGAGGCGCTCCGTTTCCTCTTCGTAGAAGGACTGCCGCGCATAATCGTCGTAGGGTATGCCTTCCAGGTCCCCCCGCCGATCGGCGATGGCCGCGGCAACCCAGTTCTTCTGAAACTCACGCTCGTCCGCGGTGGCAATGGGGAAATCAGCGCTGTAACGGTTGTACCGGACGTACCGATCGCGGAGTTGCTCGTCGCTGAGCTTTGCGTAGATCTCCGCTGCCTGGGCGCGTGCTTCCTGGCGTCCGGCGGTGTCCACATCTTCCACGTCAAACTCATCATCAAGAAAGGACTCGCCCCTCAGTTCAGCCGACATACTGGTCAACAGAAGCGAGTGCATGAGGTTCCGGGCCGGGCTCTTGAAGTCGACCACTTCGCTGACGGCAGGCCAGAGAACGAACGCCACGATCAGAATCTTGCCCATGGCAATGCCGCCCACGGTCAGGATGGCCGCCACCGCCCCGGCCTTGAAGTTCTCCTGGCGATATCCCAGCCGCATCCCGAAGCCGGCGAGCGCGCCCAGCCCGATGGCGATCCAAACGAATTCGTACCCCGTGGCCAGGGCCACGGCGCACCAGATGCCCGCGCCGATCAACGCGGCCACGGCGCTCAACGCCGTGCCCAGCATGAAGCCGCCGGCCGACAGCGCCGCGGCTCGAGCCTGGGTCGCCACCTTCCCGGGGCCGGCCGACGCCGGTTTCACGCCACGGCCGGCCTTCACGTCATAGCCGCACGACACGCAGAGCCGGGCGTCCGCCGGCATCATCGTGCCGCATTTCGGACACGGACTCTGGTTGCGAGGCGGGGTCGGAGGCGCCGCGGCAGCCGCCGTTCGCGCCTCGGCCGCAAGCGACTCCATGAGCGAAGAGGCATCGTCATCCTCGTCGAGCGCAAGCGCGTCCGGCTGCTTCGGCTTCGCCGTCGGGGCCGGCACCTCAATCGTGAACTTGTGCTCGCACTTGGGGCACTTGGCCCGACGCCCCACGGCGCTTGCGGGAAGGCCCAGCCTGGCGCCGCAGTTCGGGCAGGGAACCTTGATCCGTTCACCATGGCGTTTCGGCCATGGAAGAGCGTGCTCCTGCGAAAGGGGAACGACTGGTAGCGGCGATCTGCCCTGGCGAGCCGCACCCGACGGGGCAGTGGCCACTCTGTGCCAACAGTGTAGCGGAAACGACCCAAGGGAAACAAGCGGGTGCCACGGAATGAGCCGCCCTTGAGGAATGGCGGTCCGGCCCAATCGACATTCCACTGTATTCGTCCAGCCCGCACCGGACCGCCGGCCACGGAAAGGACACCACGGCGGGCGAAGCGACGGGGGCTGCTTCGGACGTCAGGGAGCCGACGGACCCCGGGTGGCGGGAACGCCGAAAATCCAGCGGCCGGTCACGGGGTCAAACCAGTCCTGGCCGCCGGCACGGTTTGGAACGCCGTAGTACCACCGGCCGGTTGTGGGGTTCAGATAGTCCACGGTGTTGTTGGGATTGCGAAAGCCCACCGCGGATCGGCCGGTGACGGTGTCATACGCATGCATCTGGTATCGACCCGCCGGCTGCATCCTGTAGCGCGACCAGAGGTCAAGCGTTGTGGGTCTCTGATTCCGATCCGACCAGCGTTGCGGCTGAATACGTTGCGCCCAGAACTGCGTTTTCTGCATCGTTTCGGCAGCGTTCGTTGGGCGATTCCACCACTGGGGATACGACTGGGAGTTCCACTGACTGGCCGTGGAGCCGTAGGGCACGCCGGACGGAACGAACGTCCGAACAGCAGACCGGTCCGCCGCAGCGGAACGCCGCGAGCGCTGCCGGGACAGACGAGAGTCTGCAACAGAACCACGCACCGGACGACCCGTGCGGGGATCACGAACAGCACGAGCATCCCCGGTGCGCGAGGGGCGGGGCGGCGCCTGGTAGAACAGGGGCCTGACTCCAACCGGTTCGGACGGATCGGCCATCTCGTCTCCGGCCTCGGCCGGCTGCGTCGTTGGCGGAACGCTCTGCAACGCCGGATCGGCCGGTTGCGTGGCCGGCGATTGCGCCGTCGCTGCAGAAAGCCCGGCCACCCCCAGCACCCACAATCCAACCGTGATGCGAAAGGATGCGAACATGCGGATACCCCCTGCTGGACGATCGGACGGCAGGCCGGACCCGACCGGACCGCCACTTTCAAGTATAGCGCCGCTCCGCGCGGGTCGCAAACCTCCCCAGTGGACCCGGACAGGGTGTGTTTCGTAGAAGTCAGACTGAAATGCCGCTTTCAGCGCGGCGGATCGAGCGTGTCTCGAACGCTCTGCGCCAGGGGTGTGCGGGGCTGCCAGCCGCAGTGGGCGGTGAGCGTGTCATGGCTGCCGTACACGACAGACACGTCTGAAGCGCCACGCAGGCGGGCCGAGTCGACTTCCACCTGCACGGAGACCCCGCTCGCGGCGATCATCGCGTCCAGCAGGTCGCCGACGCGGGTCGGCCGGCCGCTGCACAGGTTGAACACACCGCCCGGCGCGGGTTTGTCGCAAAGCATCCAGGCCGCTTCGACGGCGTCATGCACGTCGAGGAAGTCACGTTGGCTGTCCAGGTTGCCGACGTGGATCGTGCCGCCGCCCGCTCGAATGATCTCCCGCAGTTGCTCGGCAAACGCCCCCGGTGCCAGCCGGGAGGTGACGCCGCGACCGATCAGTTGGAACGGCCGCATGACCGTCACGCTCAGGCCGTAGGTCCGGTGGTAGAAGACGGCTGCTTCCGTAGCCAATCGCTTGCTGAAGCCGTAGGCCGTCACCGGTCGGCAGGGTGTCTGCTCGGTCACGGGCAACTGGTCCGGGTCGATGTGGCCATACTCCGCGGCGGAACCCGCGGTGAGAGTCACGGCGTGCGGCACCTCGGCGCGGACGGCTTCCAGGATGGCGATGAGGGAGGCAGCGTTTGCGCGGAAGACGGCCAAAGCATCATCCGTGCCGAACTGCCCGGCCAAGTGCACGATGGTATCGGGTTTTTCCAGCCGGATCAGCGTGCGAACGTCGGCGGGCGCGGAGAGGTCCACGGTATGAAAGGCATCGCAGCCGGGCGGGGCCGCGCCGGACAAGTCGGCCGCGAGAATGGTCGGCCGAGTCGACAGGTCGGCCAGGTAGGCACACAGGTGCCTGCCGAAGAAGCCGCCGGCCCCCGTGATCAGCACACGCTTGCGCTGGATTTCCATGATCCGTTGCTCCGGAATACGGCAGGCAAGTTCTTCTACTCGATGAATGTGCCGTCAGCAAGCCGAGTGCGCTACATGCAGGTCGTCGTTTCACACGGCACACCGCCTGCGGAGCCGGGGGTTTCGCTCTGGCACGCGGAGCCGGGCGGAGTATCATAGGAAACGACCGGTCGGATGACAGCGGCCGAACGGTCCGGATCTGTGTCGGGCATGAGCGAAACACGGCAATTCACCTGGCAGTCCGCCGTTCGCGCCATCGAGGACGTGCTCTATCCGCCGGCCTGCCCGCTGTGCGGCCGACCGGACCCGCCGGGGCGGGATCTCTGCCCGGATTGTCAGGCGGCGCTGGCTCGATCGCGCAGCGTTCCGTTCTGCACGCGGTGCGGCACGACCGTCGGGCCGTTCGCGGGCACCACGGACGGTTGTCCTTCGTGCCGGACTCGCCCGGCGCCTGCCGCCGGTTTCGTGCGGGTGGGCGAGTTCTCGGGGGCCCTGGCGGAGTTGATCCGGGCGTTCAAGTTCCAGGGACGTGATGATCTGGAGCGGCACCTCGGCGAGTTGCTGGGCGATGCACTGCGATCCGCGCCGTGGCTTTCCGGTATCGATGTTCTCACGTGGGTGCCAAGCTGCTGGCAGCATCGGCTGACGCGGCGCACGCACGCGACCACGGCGCTGGCCCCTCATGCGGCCCGGCGGGCCGAACGACCCCTGCGGAGGCTGCTGCGGCGTGTGCGGGGCGGGCGACACCAGGTGGGGCTGCCCCGGCTGGAGCGTCTCGAGAACATCAAGGGCTGTTTTCGCATCGCCCGCGGCGTTCGCCCGGCGGGGGCGGTGATCGGGCTGCTCGACGACGTGGCCACCACCGGCGCCACCGTCTTCGAGTGTGTCCGCGTGTTGAAGCGGGCCGGCGCCCGTCGTGTATACGTGGCCATTCTGGCTCACGCCGGCGGATTGCCGGAGCTCCCGCGTGATGTGTGATTCACCGGCCAAGCCGGAGGAGAATGGGTCATGACGCAGCACGAACCCGTGCGATTCGGCATCGTGGGAGCGGGACGGATTGCCCGCAGCGCCTTTGTGCCCGCCCTGGAGGCTACGGCCGACGCGGAGCTTGTGGCTGCGGCCAGCCGCGATCGGGCACGGGCCGAGAGTCTCAAGCCTCGCCGGGCCTACGACGACTACACCGCCCTGCTCGACGACGCCGACGTGGAGGCGGTGTACATCGCCACGCACAACGGGCTGCACAAGCCGCTGACCCTGGCGGCACTGGAGCGGGGCAAGCACGTCCTGTGCGAGAAGCCGCTGGCCTGCAACGCCAAGGAGGCGGCCGAGATGGTTGCCGCCGCCGCCAAGCATGACCGGCTGTTGGTGGAGGCGTTTATGTATCGCTTTCACCCGCAGATCGCCGAACTGTCGGCCCGCGTGCGAGGGGGCGCCATCGGCACGCTCAAGACGGTGGAGGCGGGCTTCAGCTTCCATGCTCCCGACGAGCAGGACGTGCGCTACCGGGCGGACTGGGGCGGCGGCGCGCTGCTGGACCTGGGATGCTATTGCGTGAACCTCTGCCGCTTGCTGTTCGGCGGCCAGCCGGTGGCGGCTACGGCCGAGGGCACGTTCCATCCGACCTGCGGGGTGGACCTGTCACTCCACGGCGTGCTGGACTTCGGCGACGGGCGGCACGGGGTGATATCGTGCGGGTTCGACGCCGGACCGCGAAACCACGTGTACGTGGTGGGCACGGAAGGGACGCTGGCGCTCACGCGGGCCTTCGCCAACAACCGCAAGCCGACCACCCTGATCGAACTGAAGGGCTTTGATCAGAAGGAAACGTCCTTTCCGGCCACCGACCTGTTCCAGTTGGAGATTGAGGACTTTGCCTGGTGCGTCCGCACCGGCCGGCCGCCACTGCTGCCCCCGGACGACGGCCTGCTGAACGCCCGCGTCCTGGACGCCCTGCTCTACGCCGCCCGCGGCGGCGGCACCCGCTTTGCGGTGCAGACGTAAGACCGACGGGCTGCCGTCCCAACACGGTCAGGCGGCCGGCGGAAACAGGTCCACGCTGCAAAGGGAACTCAGTCTGCTTCGTAGAGCGTCTCGTCGCGCAGGGCTTCGGCTCGCTGGAGCAACTCCTCGCGGTCGGGGGCGACGGCGGGTTCCAGAACGTAGCTGACCGACCGCTGGTCGTGAATTCGGCCGGGCCAGAGCACCTCGGCGAAGAAGTCGAAGGGCGGAACCTGGTACCACGGTTCGTTGATGCGCTCATCCGTCTGCAAGGTGGCGTAACCTTCCTTGCGCACGATCACGTCGTAGTCGCCGTACCAGAGGAAATCCACACTGACCGGGGTGCGGCCGACCTCGGCATCGTTCAGGTAAACGAGCGCTCCCTGGGGATCGGTGTTGATGGTCAGCGTGCGTCGCACGCATCCGATGCCGGCGCCGGCCAGCACGAGACCCACGGCCCCAACAACCAGGAACGTACGAGCGGCTTGTTGTGAGTTTGTGATCATGTTCGTCCGTACCGATGCTCGTGCAGGTGCCGAATCGCGCTTCCGACGGTTCGCCGCCTCGGCGACCGCGGGGCTTAGGATGCAAATCATGCGTGCCCGCGCCGGTGGACCCGCCGAACGGGCCCATGATCCGGCCAGCGGTGGGGAAATGCAAGCCGATTCCGGTCAGAATCCGCCGTCCGTTGCGAGGAGGCGATCCGCTTCGCTGTAACGCACGGCGGTTGAGGGGCCGTCAGGCGTTGGGGGCGACGGGCCGCCCGTGCCGACGCAGGCCGTGCAGACACTGTTCAATTGCACGTTCGATGGATTCGATGGTTTCGAGAGGCTCCTCATACCACCAGGCGTCGGCCAGACGGCGGCGCAACGCTCGAAGCTGCAGATGCAGCTCCACGCCGTTGGGAAACTGATGGCTTCGACCCGCGTCGGGCCGAACGGGATGAGGGACAGGTTTTGTGGATCGGTTCGCCATGAGCCCTGATTGTCGGCAGATCGCCCGGCCGTCCGAAGCCGGAATCTGTCTCGTTTCGTCTCCGTGTGTGATACAGAACGGGGCCGGAAAGGTTGCTGGCGCCGTGGAGTGGGTGAGAATGCGTACGGCAGTGCGGTGGAGTGAGCCCGGTGGTCGGTCTGCTCTCGCTTATGCGGACGTTTGCGAATCCGGCTCGGGCATCTTCGTCCTCCTCTCCCTCGTGTCGAGCCAAATCAGCCGTCCAACGTGCTGAACAAGGTGGGGTCGGGCACTTCCGCACCGAAGAGCTTCTGGGCAACGAGCTGCGACCACGGATCAAGCTCTCCAGCGGCTTCCTTGATTTCATCACCGGTCTTCCAGCTTACGCCCTCACGCCCGAATTCCTTGTCAATGGCCTGCCGGCGGATCAAGGTACGCCCGCTGACCTCGACCTCATGGACATACGCCAGATGATGAGCGCCCATCTCGTTGCGTGGATCATGGATGAAGCCGAGCGGTTGGATCTTCCCGATGCGCAAGCCAATCAGTTCTTCCTCTAGCTCGCGTTTGAGGCAGGTTTGAAACACGGCTTCCGGTTGACCAGGATCCAAGTCACGTTTCTCCGCATGTCCACCCACCAGAATCGTGTACTTGCCCCTGAGTTCCTTCCGGCGCACGTCGGCCCTGCGTCGAGCCCAGAAGAACCGCCCGTCCTCGTTCTTCAAGACCGCATAGGGGACCACCTGTTGGTAGTCTCTGCTGCTCTCGGCCTCCTCCCGTTTCAGGAAAGTAGGCTTCTGCAGGATCGCTCGCTCTGTCTTCTGCACCCTCTCGTTGTCCAACACGAACCCTGTGAATTCGGTGGTGCGCGTGACCAGGATCATCTGTGTACCCAATTCCTCCATCAGAGTGACAAGCTTCTCCGCAACCACGAAGGCGATTCGTTGAAAGCTGGGCGGTCCGCCGTTGCGGTATGATGCGGTCGATCGCGGTCTGGATCACAGCGAGGCGTCCCGCGCATTCTTCCTTGTGCCGCCACGCCAACTCCCCAAACCCCCAATCGGTCGGGGGCTGAGGAGTTGCCCGTCTCCGTGGTCGTCCACCTGCCCAGAGCTTGCCTGATCCGTCCGGCTTGCTCAAGGCCCCGTCTGCCCGCCGACGGTCCCGGAAATGAAACGACGGCCGGCGTCGCGCCAAAGGCGGTGCCGGCCGTCCTCTTCCCCATCCGTTGCCCGGCGCGGGTGGCTTCACGCGGAACCCACCGCGCCCAGGGGCATGGGCTTCCTCCTCCTGAACGCTTCTTCCTCCTTCGCTCGCGCGGGCAGACCCGGCTGTGGGTCCCGCCCCTATGCCGTCCGAGGCCCGGAGGCACACCGAAAAACCTCCTCCAGACCGGTACAGACACGGGTTCCGCCCCCTCCGGCAAGCACCCGTCCAACCGCGCGACTGTCAGCGCCGACCACCATCCGCGCAGAGCCCCCTCGCGATGGAAACGTCTCGGCTGCGATCGGGAGCATTGGGCATGGGGTGACCGCTGACAGCAAAAGAATCCTCCAGACAGGGCGAAATAGGCAATCTGCGTACCGTAACGCGGTGTTTCCTCGATTGACAGATTGCGGCACTGGCGATCTTCCGCATTCATCAAACGTTGCGGCCACACTCAATCGTACGGGCTCTACGTATGCACCGGTTGCGGCTCGCACGAACATGATGCAGAAACGCAACCCACCCAGTGACGGCCGGACGGCGAGCGAGCACGTAACCTGCGGCCAAAGCGATAGGATAGGACCACCAAACGGGGCCGCCTGGCAACTACTTGCCATTCACGGCGAAATTCCCAACATGTTGTCGCACATGAACGAGATGACGGAGGGGTTTCAGTACGGTTGGAGCGGTTTGCCTGCTTCCACATTCTCTCCACCGTGCCCTCGCGAGAGCGCGATTTGGCACAGGGACTCGTCGTCTGCCGAGAATTCACAACCAATCAGGTACCCGTGCTCCGTTGGCGTGGCGTGGCGGACAATGGCCGGCACGCACGGACCGGCTCGGTCGTGCCAGAAGAGCCGCAGGAAGATGACCGAACCGTCCCGGATTGTCACGGGAGACAGGAACGCAATCCCCAGCGGAGACGCGTTGTGCAGGGCAACACTGATGTCGCGGATGGCCGTGCCCAAAGGAGCGCTGACGGTAAGCGGCCAGGAACGCTGGTGCCGCCGACGTGCCCGCCGGCGTTGGTGGTTGGTATCGGACTCACTGCGTTCTTGCGTAACCTGGATGAAACGCGCAATCTCGCCGCGAATCTGGTCAGACGCTGTGGCAGTGCTGGCGATCGGCATAGTATCCCTCCGCGGTGATCTACGATTCAGTTCCGGCGAACGCAATCCGGGAAAAACCGGCTCCTGCAGCCGATCGGCGATCCGGGTGTTTCTCGGACCCGGGGCGGTCCGGTAAGATCAGGCAGCGGAGTGTGGGATGTGAATTCACGGGTGTGGCATGGCCAATGGGGAAATTGAATTCGTTCGCTGGCTGCTGGCAGGCCAGGCTCGGCTTCGGCCATGGTCCAAGCTCGGTGTCGGCGATGACATGGCCATCCTGGAGGTGGATGACGCGACAATCCTGCTGACGGCGGACATGCTGCTGGACGGGGTCCATTTTCAGGCCGATCGACAGCCCATCACCGCCATCGGCCGGAAGGCCGTCGCGTGCAGCCTGAGCGATTGCGCCGCCATGGCGGCCCGGCCTCTGGCGGCCCTGGTGTCCGTCGCCCTGCCCCGATCATTTCCCATGCAAAGTGCGCAGGAACTGGTCCGATCCATGCGCCAGACGGCTGATGCGTTTGACTGCGATCTGGTGGGCGGTGACACAACGCGATGGGACCATCCGTTGGCCATCGACGTATGTATGGTGGCCGGCACCTACCCCGGCATTGCGCCGGTTCGGCGCAGCGGTGGACGGCCGGGCGACATGCTGGTCGTTACCGGCTCGCTGGGCGGCAGCCTGCTCGGCAAGCATCTGACGTTCACCCCCCGGACGGCGGAGTCACGGAGAATGGCGGAAGCGTTGGGTCCGGCCCTGCACGCGATGATGGATCTCAGTGACGGGTTGTCGCTGGACCTGACGCGAATGTGTGAGGCGTCGGGCACCGGTGCCCGACTGGACGAGGAGGCCCTGACGCGTGTAAGCAGTGATGCGGCGCGGGAGGCGTCCCGGGCAGACGGCCGGTCGGTGCTGGACCATGCCCTGAATGATGGGGAGGATTTCGAGCTGCTGGCCG
>JAFGJQ010000339.1 GCA_016929015.1 Phycisphaerae bacterium
CATCCGCCTGCTGAAGCGGCGCATCGCCGAGGGGGACTATGCCCTGGGCGAGCTGCCCGGCGAGCACAGCCTGGCGGCGGAGCTGGGGGCGGGACGGATGACCGTGCGGCGGGCCGTGGTGGCCATGATCGAGGAAGGCGTTCTGACGCGCGCGCCCAGCCGGCGCCTGATCGTCAATACCGCCGCCGACCATCCGGCCGTGCGGCAGGTCGTGGGCTACCTGGCGCCGGCGTTTGCGTCGCCCGTCAGCGAACGCATGCATTACCTGCTCAATCATGTTGCCGCCCGGCAGAACGTCCGCCTGCGGCCGGTGGATTACGTGCACGATGACGACCCGGCCATCGTGGAAGCCCTGAACGGCTTCGGGGGCGTTGTCGTGGAAATCCACGCCGGCGCACCGCTCGAGCGCTGGATCGAGCGGCTGACATCCGCCGCCGCGCGGGTGGTCTCCCTGTCCATGGACCTAAGCGCCCACGGCATCGTCTCGATCTGCCTGGACCGACCCGACCGCGTCGCGGTCCTGCTCGAACGCCTCAAGACCCTGGGCCACCGGCGCGTGGACTGTTTGAATGTGCAGCCCGCCCACCCGGTCATCGCCGCCCGCATTGACGCGTGGCGGACCTGGTGTGACGCCGCCGGCGTCAGCGGTGTCTTGCATGACGAACCCGTCGCGTCCTTCGAGCAACCCATTGCGGCCGCGTGCGACATGACGAAGCGGCTTCTCGACGGCAAGGCGCTAAAGGCGACCGCCCTTTTCTGCACGACCGAACCGGGTGCGCTGGGCGCCATGCGGGCCCTGGCCGATCGCGGCCTGCAGCCCGGACGCGATGTCTCGGTTTGCACGGCCTGCGAGGAGTACGCGGCCCGCTACGTGATCCCCACCCTGACCACCCTGCGCATGGCCGACCCTCGCCCCTACTTCCGCCGCTGCCTCGAGTGGCTGTGCTCGGACAGCCCTTGGAAAGGCAGGCGCCTCGTGCGGCCGCGGCCCCCGCAACCGATCTTCGGCGACTCCATCGGCCCGGCGCCGCGCGACGCGCCGGTCTGATCCGCGTTTTCGCGGCTGAACTTTTCTCTTGCTCACCCCGCGCGGATGTGGCAGGATTCTTTTGGTATAAAGGATGTATCACGGCACGAGGCCGTGCTTTACAGGAGGAGACACAGGGATGAATCGCATTGTGCACGCAACCGTGTCGTTGAGCGTGCTCGCGTTGGTCGGGCACGTCTCCCCGGCGGACATCGTGACGGACAGCCTGGCGGTGTACTACCGGGCGGATAACGTCGACGGGCGGGGCAACCCCGGCAGCGGCTCGACCACCATTATCTCGAACCTGGTCGGCGCCTCCCACCATGCTGCCGTGCAGAGCGGCGTCGAATTCGTCGAAAACACGGGGGTGGCGGCGGATTCTCCCTTCCGTTATGCCTTCGCCTTCGATGGCGACGACAGCAGCTACAGCGACGCCCATTACGACTACCTCGATCTCGGCAGCCTGGTTTTCAGCGGCCCGGCTACGAATGCCACGTTCGAGTTCTGGTTCAAACCCGAGGAGTACGAGCAAGCTTATGGTCAGCGCATGTCGCTCTTCGGCGAAACGGCCGGAAATGGCGACAACCGCAACTATGTTTATCTTCACAAAACGGACGGGTCCGTGCGCTTCCAATTCAGCCCAAAGACCGGCGGCGAAGTGGTAAGCGGTTCCATTGTGGATTACTCGGAGTTTGCGCAACTGGTCGTGGTCAAGAGCGGCGACGACTATGACATGTACGTCAACGGGCAGCCTGAGTGGTCGATTGATGACAGTGACCTTGCACCGAGCGGATCCCCGTCGTTCGACAAGGCCTTCATCGGGGCGCGAAGCGACAATTATGGGGAGTACAGCAGCTTCCACGGGCAGATGTCGATCGTCCGCATCTACAACGGCAAGGCGCTTTCGCCCGCGGACGTGCTGCAAAACTACAAAGCCACGCTCCATCCGGAGATCGTGACGGACGGCCTGGCGCTGTACTACCGGGCGGACAACGTCGACGGGCTGGGCAACCCCGGCAGCGGCTCGACCGCCACCATCACGAACCTGATCGGCGACTCCCACCATGCTGCCGTGCAGAGCGGCGTCGCGTTTGTCACCAACTCGGGGGAGGAGGCAGATTCTCCCTTCCGTTACGCCTTCGCCTTCGATGGCGATGATAGCAGCTACAGCGACGCCCATGCCGACTACCTCGATCTCGGCAGCACACTCTTCAGCGGCCCGGCTACGAATGCCACGTGGGAGTTCTGGTTCAAACCCGAGGAGTATGCGGATGCCTTTGGGCAACGCATGTCGCTTTTCGTGGAAAGCGCCGGAACCGCCAACAACCGCAACTTCGTCTATCTCCACGAAACGGACGGGACCGTGCGCTTTCAATTCAGCCCACTGACCGGCAGCGAGGTGGTTAGCGATTCGATTGTCGACTACGCGGCGTTTGCGCAGTTGGTCGTGGTCAAGAGCGGCGACGACTATGACATGTACATCGATGGCCGGCCCGCGTGGTCCATGGATGACAGCACCCTTGCACCGAGCGGATCCCCGTCGTTCAACAACGCCTACATCGGGGCGCGCAAGGACAGCTATGGGGTGTATAGCAGTTTCCACGGTCAGATGTCGATCGTCCGCATCTACGACGGTAACGCGCTTTCGCCCGCGGAAGTGCTGTATAACTACAAAGCCACCGTACCGCCGCCCAGGGGGACCGTGATAAGCATCCGCTGAAGCCCCGACCTGGTGACCGCGCTGACTGTAGATGGGTCAAGGCATCGCGCCTTGATCCCGCCCTACGGCCTCCGAAAACAAGACATGGCAGGCAGAGTAGTCCGGGCACTCCGTGACCGGATCGAACACAAAGGAGCAACAGGATGATCCGGGTAGCGCCGCCGGTTGCCCGGCGGCGCCCCCACAGATCCGGACGAGCGCGACTAACGCATCCGGTTCCTCAGTGTCACGGG
>JAFGJQ010000340.1 GCA_016929015.1 Phycisphaerae bacterium
ACGAAGGCGGGGCGCGGCTTTCGGCGACAGAACCCATGTCCCATCGCTCAACCACGCAAATCGCTCCGCGTCACCGCCACGGGTATCTCGCTTTCGCGGTTGCCTGCGTCGCGCTGGGGACGGTGTTGCGCGTGGCACTCGCGATCCGCTGCGGCGTCGGTTATGACGAAGTCTTCGTCATGGGGACCGGGTTGGAGGAGTTGCTCGCCTCCGCCCGCGCGTTTTTCATCGACGTCCCCGTCCGACGCAGCGACGCAATCACGCCGCTCTGGTGGTGGTTGCAGGCCGTCCCGACCACGCTCATCGGCCAGGGCTCGCTGATCAGCCTGCGGCTATGTCCCGTCATGCTGGGTGTGGCGACCCTCGTGCTGGTCGCACGGGAGGCGCCGCGCCGGCTCGGTCGGTCGTCGGCCGCCATTCTCCTGCTGATCGTCACCACTTCGGACGTGCTGGCGTTCTGCAACGCCCGCGGGGAGTTCGCCGAATCCCTGCTCCTGCTGTTGCTCTGGCCGGCCCTGTTTCGCGCGGGTGACCCGCGGCAACCCGTCCACAAAGGTCTGCTCTGGTTGCTGCTGCTGATGACGCACCTGGGAAAGGGGCTGTTTCTGGTGGCCGGTCTCGCCGCGGCGGAGACCGTACATCTGGCAATCCAACACCGTCGGGGTCGGGCGACGCGCTCGCTGGCTGTGTCGATCGGCGTGGCCGTCATACCGGTGATCGCGTGGCTCTGGCTCGTGAATGCTCTGGCGTTCGCAGCCGGTCCGGTGGAAACCGACGCCGGGAAGGCATCAGATATCTGGCACGCCATAGCCCGGATCACGATGGACTACCAGGCGACCAAGAAACACATGGTGGCCGGCCCGTTCGCCGCGATGCAGGTATACCTCGACGGTATGGTGTGGCCCGGGGCCGTCCTCTGGACCGTGCCTCTTCTGGCGGGCGCCGCGGCGTCTCTTTCGCCGGTGTTTCGCGGTGCCCGGCAGGGTCGTCGCTGTGTGCTCGCCGCCGGGCTCGTGCCGTGGGTGGCGGCGGGTGCGGGGCTTGTCATCGGCGGAGGACTGGTGGGCTCGCGGTTCCACCTGCTGTACTGGCCGGCCGTCTGGGCGATGGCGGCCATGGGGCTGCAGCGCATGTGGCGGCGGCGCCAGCGTGGATTTCTTGTCCTTGCGGCGCTGGCCTGGTCGTTGCACGTGGCGATTGCCCTTTCGTGGCGGAGTTGGATCGATCGCATGCTGAGTATCAGCGCAATCGGCGTGGTTGTTGCCGTGGCGATCCTGGCCGGTGCGATCCTGCCGGCCACGGCCGTCCGGCGAGGCCGTCTGTCTCCGAGCCGGCACTCGCGTCAGGTCGTCGGCGTTGCCGTGTTGGCGATCGTGGCGGCGGGATGCCTGCTGGGGTACGGCCCGGTTGCGTGGGGACCGGCCGCCCGTTTCGAGCCCATGGACACAACCCAACCGACTGTGGAACTCCAGTTACTGGCCGACATCGATGCCTATCGCGGCCACGGGCAGCCGTGGCCAGCCCCGCACGGCCGCACGCTCTACTCGGACCTGGCCCACTTTCATCTGTCCCGTGCGGATCGGAAACCGCACGACGTGGAGCAGGCCATTGCGTACCTCCAGCGAGAGCTCCGCGACCGGCCGGACGATCCGCGTGCGTGGTTCTACCTCGGCCTGGCTTACCAGGAGGCGGGTGCTCCGGTGGCGCAGGTGCGGCGGGCGTGGCAGCGAAGCTACGCGCTGAACCCGATCCCGATGGTTGCCGAGCGTCTGTCCGCCCTGCCGCCGGAGTGATTCCCTGTGTCACTGTTCCTGAACAGTGGACTTCTGATCCCTCCGGGCTTCCCCATCTGAAGGGGGAACCGTCCTCGGTTTGCTCCTGGTCGCACCGTCGGGCGTCCGCCGAGCGGTGGGTCACACGGCAAGAAACGCCGAAATCAGATGTCCCGCCAGTGTTCCCCGGCCGGGCGCGGCGACCGGACCCTGCCCACGCAATCCGAGTGCCGAACAACATTGGTGATGTCCCCGTTCTGCACGCCCTCCAGCTTTGTACGCCCTGGACGGATCGACAGCCCCTGCCGCCGAGGCCCGCGACCGTGGTCCATGATGTCCGCGCGAGAGCAACCGCCGCCAGTCTGCCCTTGCCTGAGCCGAACGCCGACCCTACTGTAGCGTGATGCGAAACGACGGCGGACCAGTTCGGGCGGCGCCGCGATTCGGCGGACCGGCGATCGTCGCGGGCATCTCGCTGCTCACCTTGGGACTCCACTGCGCGACGAACGGACGGTACGGGTATCACGGGGATGAGTTGTACTTCATCGCGTGCGGCGAGCATCTGGACCTCGGATACGTGGATCATGCGCCGCTGATCGCGGTTTGGGCGAAGGCCGGCCGCACGCTGCTTGGAGACAGCCTGTTCGCCATACGCCTCGCCCCCGCGCTCGCGGGAGCGCTGGCGATCTGGTTGACCGGTTCGATCGCGCGTCAGTTCGGCGGCGGGCGATTCGCCCAGGCGCTCGCCGCCTTGGCCGTTGCGGTGGCGCCCGCCTATCTGCGCATGGGCAATATGCTCTGCATCCCGGGCCTGGAACTGCTTTGGTGGACGCTCGCTTCGTACCTGGTGGTGCTTCTCCTGAAGTGCGACCGTCCGAGACTCTGGCTCTGGGTGGGGCTGGTGGCCGGCATCGGCCTGCTGCACAAGCACAGCATGCTGCTGTGGGGCGTCGGGCTGACGGCAGGCCTGCTGTTGACACCGGCCCGCCGACACCTGAGGCAACCGTGGCCCTGGCTGGGCGGCCTGCTTGCTTTCTGCCTGCTGCTGCCCAACCTCGTATGGCAGGCGCAGAACGACTGGCCGACGCTGACGTTCCTCCGTCTTCTGAATCGTGTCATCATGAGCGGGATTTCGCCCGCGCAGTTTCTGGTCGGCCAGGTTCTCTACATCCACCCGGTGAACCTGCCCATCTGGCTTGCGGGGGTCGGGTCGTTTCTGTGCGCAAAACGCATGGCCCCGTTTCGCGTGTTCGGCTGGCAATACCTTGTGCTGCTCGTGTTGCTGTTGTTCATCAATAGCAAGATCTACTACCTCGCGCCGGTGTACCCGGTGCTGCTGGCCGGCGGCGCGGTGATGGGCGAGCAGTGGCTCGCCGGCCGCCGCGCACGCGTCTGTCGCCCGGCAGTCATGGCGACCGTGGTGGTTGCGGGGGCTGCGTTCGCACCCCTGGGACTGCCCCTCCTCTCGCTCGATGGTTACGCGACGTACGTTCGGGCGCTGACGTTCGGCCGGATGGCCAATATCTGGGAAATCTCGAATGACTACCTCTTCATGTGTGGATGGGAAGAGCAGGTCGAGACGGTCGCGGGGGTCTATCGCGGGCTGCCGGAAGCCGAGCGCGATTCATGCGCGATCCTCGCGGCGAGCTATGCGAGCGCCAGCGCAATCGATTTCTTCGGCGGGCGGCACGGGTTACCCAGCGCAATCAGCCCAAACCTCAGCTACTACCTGTGGGGGCGCCGCGGCGCAACCGGCGAGGTTCTCCTGACGATCGGCATTCCCCCGGAGCGGCTCCACGAGCATTACGGCGAAGTTGCGCTCGCGGGCCGGTTCCAAACCCGATATTGCGCGTCCTATCTGAAAAACGCGCCCATTTGCCTGTGCCGCAGACCCAAAGCCTCGCTGCATGAGATCTGGCCGCAGCTCCGCAGTTGGTGATCGCATTCAGGCAACGGGCCGGGTTGGCGCCGGACGTTGAGAGGCGCGTCGTTCTCGGGGTATAATGATGAGTCAGCGAGCCTATGCCGTTCAACGCGTCTTCGGCAGGCGTGTTGAGCTCCTGTCTTCTGCGATGTCCCCGAAAGGAGCGGTGCGAAGGTGACTGCCATGAATCGCGGCCGCAAGCATGTCGGTATCATCGTTTCGGTACCGGGCGTTTTGGCCGGCGTGATGAGCGTAGCAGCATTCTGTGCGGTCAGCGCCTGCCCTGCCGCCGCGAACGAGGCGACCACCGCGCCGACCACCCAGCCTGCCAAGGAAGAGGTCATGCTCACCATTTGTTACGACAACAATCCCGGTCGAGAGAATCTTAAACCCGCCTGGGGTTTCGCGTGCGTCGTCCGCGGACTGGAGAAGACCATTCTGTTCGACACCGGAGGCGACGGCCGGACCCTGCTGGCCAACATGAAAGCCCTCGACGTCCAACTGGCGGAGATCGACTTGGTCGTGATCAGCCACATTCACGGCGACCACACCGGCGGGCTGTGGGACTTCCTCCAGGCCCGTGGCGGTGTGCCCGTCTACATGCCGGCCGGATTCCCTGCCGCCTTCGGCGAGCGCATAGAGAAGCTCGGCGGCAAGGCGATTGTCGCTGACGAATCGACCGCCGTTTGCGAAGGCGCGAAAACGACCGGCACCATGGGCAAGGGGCAGATCGAGGAGCATGGCTTGTGCGTCCAGAC
This sequence comes from Phycisphaerae bacterium, assembly GCA_016929015.1. Classification (GTDB taxonomy): domain Bacteria; phylum Planctomycetota; class Phycisphaerae; order UBA1845; family UBA1845; genus JAFGJQ01. Next base: position 4,455 of record JAFGJQ010000340.1, read on the forward strand.
CCCGGTTGGCTGGGCGCTGATCACCGGTTGTGCCCATCCCGGCATCGCTCACATGGCCGAACGGGCAACCCGCCTCGTCGAAAGCCCACTGAACCTGGTGGTCGGCGGCTTCCATATGGGAGGAGCGTCCAGGCAGCAGGTCGAAGCGGTGATCGAACAGTTGGAGAAGCTTGGCGTCGCCACGGTTGCGCCATGTCACTGCTCCGGGGACAACACGCGGAAGTTGTTCAAGGAGCACTGCGGCAAGAGCTACACCGCGGCCTGTGTGGGCACGTCCCTGCGCTTTCCATCGCAGGAGCACGGTGAAGAGCCGCGGCCATCCTCGCCGTGAATGCCACAACGGTCCAGGCTTGATGAGGGCCGGAGAACGTTGCCCGGCGGCTCGCGATGGATTTCGAGAACCGGTACATCGAAATCGCCCCGGGGGGCTGTGGGGGAGAACGGATCTTCGCTCCGCGGGTCACGCCGCGATTCGCGTCGGGATCCCGCTCGTGACCGACGTATTCCATTTGTCATTCCGCGTTTCGTCCCGTCGCCCACAGCAGGGCGGCTGACGTGAGCTTGACGCCGGCCAGAAGCACGGCCGTGAACGGAGTGCCGTACGCCGGCACCAGGAGGATGCCGGTCATCAGTGCACCCAGGCAGGCGCCGGCGTGGTCGGCGCCCACGATGGCACCGGCGGCCGGGGCGGCCGGACGGCCGCCGACCATTCGCAACCCGCCCGCCAGGGCGAACGCGGCTCCTCCCAGCACGCCCGTTCCCGCGACCATGAGCATGACCACCCACTCCACCCACACAAACGCGCCGGATGCCGACTGCATTCGACCGAGCCACGGCAGCACAAAGGGAATGGCCAGGGCAAGGCCGGCCAGCAGCACGTCCACGGCCACCAGCCGGCGCCCCAGACTGATCGTCGGGCTCGCGGCCGGCAGGCGCCTGGCGGCAACGGCACAGCCGACGACCAGCCCGCCCATGAAGACGGCAATGATCCAGCCGATTCGCTGGTACACGTAGCCGTAGAGATTTTGAAAGGCGAACAGCCACACCAGGCTCAAGGCCATGGTGGCGAAGCCCGTCGTCCAGACGGAGAGCAGGACAGCTCCCCATCGCAATCCCTGCCGGCGGCCCGACGGACGCCGCGACCCGGCCCACGCGCCGGCGAGCGTCAGGGCTGCAGCGGCGGCAAGCACGAGAACCACGTCCGTCCGGCGGACGCGGCGCAACCGCCCGAAGACGCGCCCGCCGGCGCGGTCGAGGCCGCCGGTCATCCGGTCCCAGAGATCGAGGCGCAGCAGATAGAGCCGCGGATGAAGATCCGTGCATACGGCAAAACGGGGCACGGCGTCCAGATCGGCCTTTCGCCGGGCGATCTTGTCCGGGTCAAGCGTTTCCTCGAATAGCAGCGGATGGAACAAGGCTTCTTTCACGCCGCTCGCCGCGAATCGTTGTTCCAGGATCGGTATCGTCGTTGCCGTCAGGCCTGGATGCGTGGCGGCCAGCACGTGGGCCGGGTCACCCCAGGTGATCGTGATGTCCGGGAAATGCTTCGCCAGGGTGGCCCGGATCGAAGCGAGGTACTCGGCCGACAAAGGAGACAATTCTCCCGGCATGGCGGCTGCGGTCAGGCACAGCACGGCCTCATCTTTCATCGCCCGCCGGAGCTCGCCGAGGAACTCGGCCGTGTACAGGCGGGTCCGCAGGGCGGACGTCGGTTCGGGCAATCGGGCGAGCACCAGGTCAAAGCGACCACGCCGGGTCTTGATGAAGTACCGCGCGTCCGCGTGATGCACGGTCACGCGCGGATCCCGCAGGGCGGCCCGGTCCGCCTCCGGCAGGAACGGCTCGACGATGTCGATCTGCCGCGGGTCCGGCTCCACGAAGTCCACGTGCTGAACTGGGTGCTTGAGCACTTCGGACAGCAGGCCCTCCGCCCCGCCGCCCAGCACAAGCACGTGCCGGGGTGCCGGATGCTGGCACATCCAGAAGTGAGCCAGCGGCGCGAAGGAGTATGGATCGGGAAAGTCCGCTGCGATCTGGCCGTCGCAGTACACGGTATATTGATCGGCCCGCTGCCCCACGGTGAGGTTCTGGTAGCGTGACTCCGCCTCCGCGCGGAGTGTGTAGCCGGGCGCGAGCGTATTCCATCGCCGCTGCACCAGCGCGCGATCCCACGCGTCGCCCGCCCCAATCGCACAAACCAGCCCCGCCCCCGCCAGTACACCCAACAGAACGGCGGCCCCCAGGCGCCGACTCGTGATCATCCACGCCAGCAGCGCCGCAGCGACCAGCGTGCCGCCGGCCAGGGCCGTCTCGATCGGCGCCAGGTGCTCCACGGCCCAGAAGCTGAATGCCGCCCCGCCCAACAGACTGCCCGCCGATTCCCACGCATACACGCTGCCCAGCGACCCCGCGCCGCCAGACCATCCCCGTTCCGCCACCAGCCGACAGGCAAACGGAAACGAGAGCCCCACCAGGGCGCTCACCGGCGAAACGAACAGCATCGCGGCCAGGGCCGTGCGCGGCAGCGGCAGCAGCTCGCCCGGTCGCGTACCCAGCCACGCCCGCGCTCCGCGGAACACCCAGATCTCCACGCAGACCGCGACGCTCAGCAGCACCAAGACAACAATCAGCCCGACGTCCGGGCGGCGCAGCCGCTGGGCCAACCGGCCGCCGATCAGTCCACCGACGGCCACTCCCAGCAGCCACGCGAACAGCACCACGCCCCACGCAAACTCGCTGCCGTACATCAGAACCAGCGCTTCCCGAAGCAGAAGCGACTGGGCCACAATGGCCTGCACGCCCCACGCCAGCACGACCAGCCGGAAGGCCGATCGTTCGGCATGGATTCGGCGGGTGTCGGTCACGGCTTCACGTCCGCTTGACGGCCTGGACCACCGAGTTCATCCACTCGTCGCGGCGAAGAAGAGTAACGTCGGCAAAGCCCGCCCGCGTGAGGTCTTCTTCGATCTCCCGCAGGGTGAACGTGCCGCCGCGCGGCGTCCCGGTCAGCATGTTGACGGCGAACAGGGCGCCGGCGACGGGCCGAGTCCGTGACTCATCCATCACGATGTCGCGGATCAGGATTCGGCCACCCGGTTCGAGTGCGTCCGCCACCTTGCGGAACAGATCGCGATTCTGGTCGCGGCTGTTCTGATGCAGGATCGCGCTCACCCAGGCCAGGTCCGCTCCTGCGGGCAGCGGATCGGCGTAGAAGTCGCCGGGCACCAACGTCACACGGTCGCGTAGTCCGGCCTCGCTGAGGCGCAGCCGGGCCTGGTCAATGGCCGGCGGCAGGTCGAAAAGCGTGGCCTTTGCATCCGGCATGGCCCGCAGAAATGCAATCGTCCACGTGCCGGAGGCTCCGCCCACGTCCAGAAGGTGTCGGAACGCCGGCGGGCCGATGTCGGCGATGATCGCGGCAGCGCCCGCCGACGCGGCATGCATGGCCTGGATGAAGGCCGCCTGGTCGGCGTCGGGGCCGCGCACGCTCGCCACTCGCTCGGCCGGCTCGCCGGCGTGGACCACCCGGCCCAGTTGCGCCCAGCGGCGCAGGCAGTTGGCCTGGTGCCGCACCATGGCGAGCACTTCCGGCCGTTCGCCACGTTCGGTCAGCAGATCGACCAGTGCCGGCAGGATGGCATAGGTGTTGCCCTGCTTCACCAGCAGGTCCAGCGCCGCCAGGGCATCGAGCAGCACGATCACGGCCCGCGGATTGGCGTTCGTTCGGCTCGCCACGTCCGCGGCCGATGCAGGTCCGTCGGCCAGCGCGTCAAACACGCCCAACTCCGCTCCTGCGGCCAGCACGCACGCCGGCTGGAACCCGCGCATCAGTTCCATCAACGCATCCGCCGTCCACATTCGAGTCATGACAGGCTCCTTCAAGGCCCACTGCAACCACCGGCCCCGGGACGGGGTGCAGTCTACCGCAAGCGGCGCCATTGCGGAACGTGAGCCGCAGCGAAGGGGGCCGACTCGCTCGTCCTGTCTCGAAGGCCGAGCCGTCCGCTGAGAAATGGGATTCGACCACCCCCGCGTCTCGGGAGCAACAGCCGGTCATTCTTCTATCTGTGGGATATTGGCAAGCGTGGACCAAGGTATGCGTGGGGACAACCCGGCCATAGAAGGCCAGACTCGTTGTGGTGTACTCGGCCCGCCAACACATGCGCCTCTCCTGCTCTGCCGTCTCGGCCGAATGCCGCGGCCCACGATGAGTTCAGGGGACAGAAGGCAGGAGAGTGCCCGGAACGAAAACGAGCTGCGTCCCCGTTTCAATCCCCTCCTCCTCTCGCGAGCATCTATTCCCGCGACCCCGACGAAGGGAACAGAACTCGCTCCTCCGTGCGATCGGGAACGCTGCGTTTGCGGCGGATGCACACGGCTTCACAGATCGCCGCCAGGGGCATACACTCATCAGCCATGCCGGCTGTGCCGCTGGAATTCACCTCGGCCGAGCCGGGATTACCCGCTCATGCTCGGAGTCATCCATGAAAACCTCATCACTTCTGTTCACCCTCATCGCGTGCATCGTGCTCCGCAGTGTTGCGGCTGCCGCCGCTCCCGGCGACGCCGCCGAGACGTTCTCCGTGCCTTGTCGCTACCCCGCCGGGCTGGCGTGGCACGGAGCGCAACTGTACGTGCTTGACTGGCGAGAGGCGAAGATCCACGCGGTTTCGACGGAAGACGGCGCAATTCAGCAGTCCTTCGATGCCCCGACGCTGCGCCCGCACGGCATAACCTGTTCAAATGACGGGCGGCTGTATGTCTCCGACGATCACAGCGGTTGGGTCTTCCGCTTCAACCCGCAGACCGGAGTGGTTGAGAACTCCTTTGAAGCACCAGGTCCGAATCCGGCCGGGCTGGCCTGGGCGGGTAAGACGCTCTACCTGCTGGAGCAGAAGAGCGACCGGATCTATGAGTTGATTCCGGAAGACGGCACGATTCTGAAGATATTCGCCGCTCCGACGAAATCCTGCTCGACGCTGGCCTGGGACGGTACGTACCTGTGGGCGGCGGACCGCATCAGCGACGAGTTCTACGTGATCGACCCGCAGCAGGGCCAGGTTGTGACGATTCTGCCGGCACCGGGCCCTTACCCGGCCGGGATTGCCTTTCGCAACGGTGATCTGTGGAACGTCGATTTCCAGGAGCGGGAGCTGTATCGACTGCCGTTGCAGGGCGAACAGGCGTTTTGCCTGAGTGAGACCCGCCGGGCGCGGGTGGAGTATCTGTGGGGGCTGTACAACTACGGGCCTGGCGCCGTGCGCTCGTTGACGGTGAATCTCGCCTTGCCGCAGAATCTGCCGCAGCAGGTGCTGTTGTCCGAGCCCCAGTTCTCCATGCGTCCGACCCGGCTGGAGACTGATCGCTGGGGGCAGCGCTGTGCTGTCTTCGAGTTCGACGGTGTGCCGGCCGGTCGGCGGCAGATGATTGGTTACCACGTCGAAGCGCGCGTCTCGGCAATTCGCTACGTGATCTTCCCCGACCGTTGCGGGACGCTGGCGGACATTCCCGCGGAAATCCGCGAGAAGTACACGGCCGACGGTTCGCGATACCGGCTGGACAGCGCGTTCATTCGGGATACGGTGCAGGCGGTGGTGGGGGAGGAGTCGAATCCCTACTGGATCGCCCGCAAGATCTTCAACCACATCATCGGCAAGCTCGAGTATGAGATGGTCGGCGGCTGGGACGTGCCGGAGGTCGTCCTGAAGCGCGGCACGGGCTCGTGCTCGGAGTACACATTCACGTTCATTGCGCTCTGTCGCGCCGCGGGACTGCCGGCCCGTTATCAAGGCGGGGTCGTGGTGCGCGGCGATGATGCCAGCATCGACGAAGCCCATCATCGCTGGGCGGAAGTGTACCTGCCCAACTACGGGTGGATTCCCATCGACGCCAACGCCGGTGACAAGGATTTGCCCGCCGAGCAGGCGCGGGCATTCGGCGGTTTGCCGAATCGTTTCCTGATCACCACCCAGAGTGGCGGCGATTCGGCCCACCTGGCCTGGGGTTACAATGCCCATCACACGTACCAGGCGACCGGCTTCTGCAAGATCGAGCAGGAGAGTTTCGGCTTCTGGGAGCCGCTGGGCGACGAGGAGAACGGCCCAAAAGAGCCGTCGGCATCCCAGCCGGCTGATGCGCGCACCGGAGTGACGCAGTAGTCGCTTCTTCCGAAGCCGGTGCATACACGGGTGCGTCCACACCCCCTCGAGGAACCGCTCGCCGTTGCGGTGCTGTTTTAGAAGGGCGGGGTCCGTGGCGATGCGTACCCGGATGGCGTTCACGATGTGGGCTTTCTGTGGCCGGACGTTGCCCTGGTAGCCGCACAGGGCGACCGGCTGGTCATGGACTTCAATCTGATCTTCCGGGAATCCGCATTCGACCAGGGCGGCAACCAGGGCTGCCGGGTGGTGAAACTCAGTTTGGCATTCGACGAAATGGGACACGGATATTCTCCCTGCAAGGTGGGCTACTCGCATCGTGCCGAAGCATCCGCGGGTGCCACCGAACAGATGGCCAGGACGGATTACTTCAAACAGGGATGGGGGGATGGGCGCGGCGTGCGCATGATTGACGGTCGGCCCCCGGGACTCCTGGGGGTGTTCAGCGGGGTGTTGAACCGGGAACCGGGCTGCCGCATTCCGGGCAGATGCCCGTCACATTTCCGGTGAGGTCATATCCGCACCGGCGGCAATGTCCCTTCGGCGGGCGACGGTCACGGCACCAGAGGAGGGCGGTGGGGAGGGCGACAACGATGATGAACAGCCAGAATGGAACGACAATGCGGCACGCCATTCCGGTAGCCGCAGGCCAGATCCTCACTTCGGGCCCGTGTAGTCCCAGACGGGCCCTCAGAATGACTGACGCCGGGATAGGACTCACCGCGGCAGCCACGGGCCGTGACAGGCCCTGGCCGGTCAGCCAGCGGACTCTGAGGGAGCCGCAGCCAATCATCACCTCGGAAGTTGAGTCGTAACCCATCCAAGCCACGCAGACGATCCTGAGAGTGCTCACCCCCCACGTTACCGGCACGAGCACGCACAGCACGAGCCCGGTCCACTTGGCGATGCGGCGGAATCGGGAGGAACGTCGCATAATGACATTGTACCACACCCGGGGCGGTTCAACGGCGCTGACGTTGCCGGTGAAGTCGTGACCACACCTCGGTCATTCCCGTCCGCCGTATGGAGCCCGACGCGGCCGAGCCAGGCTGTTCGCAGCGTATATCGACCCGTGCGGCGCCGTGCCATACATCGCGTTATTCGTCTTCAGCCTCCCGGGAAAACACGATATATCCCTTGTGCTGATAGACACCCTTCGGGTCGGTTGGCCTTGGCCCGAGAACTTCGCATTCGTTCGCGCGAAGCGACGGACCGATGTCTTCACTCTCGCAACGCCTGACGTACGTCATCGCTTCCTCCACGCTGTCGGCAACCACGTCATACATGATGAAGAAGCCCAGTTCGCTGCCGTCCTCGTCCCTTTCAGGCCAGTCGCCCTCGACCAGAATGCGATAGTACACGGCCGCTTGTGACACCTGGCCTTCAACCTGGCGAATCAACCACAGAGCGTTCTGCGAGCCGCGGCTGTGCGCCAGCGATTCCCAGGCAAGCTCCAGTGCCCGATCGCGGTTGCCCTGACCTCGCCAGTACGCTTCTCCCAGTGATGCCAGGATGCCAGACCAGACTTCGTTGTCCTCACCCGAATCCAGCATCGCCAGCACCTGCTCTCCGTGGCGAATGGCTTCGTCATACTTCCCCTGATCGTTGAAGATACCAAGCCGCTGCGACTCCACTCGCGTTTGAAGCGCCTTATCCTCGACAAGCTGGAGTTGGATCATTGCGTCGCTAAATCGTTCCTGCCGACTCAGGGCAATGGCCACGTTAAGATGCACGGAGGATTTGTTTGCCTGCGGGCATTCGAGAGCTTTCTCGTAGGCGACGTGGGCCTCAGCATATCGGCCCAGGTCGGATCGGTAGTTTCCGAGGAGCTGCCACAGCACCCAGACGGTCGGGCCCTTCTTCACACCGTCCTCAAGAATCTGCACGGCACGCTCCGTGTCGCCGAGCCCGGAGTGGGCCAGGGCAAGGATTTCGAAGCCAGACGTGTGGCGCCTCGACAGGAGTTGGTTTCCGACTCTCACAGCCCGGTCAAAGTCCAAGGCCTCCAGCAGCTCGAAACCTCTGGCCATCAACCGGTCTACGGAGTCTCCGCTCATATGCCGTGCTCCCATAGCTCAACCGGCCGCTTGGACGCGGGACGCTGCCACCTGCGAAGGACCAACCCGCCTCGTCCGCCCGCGTCGTCGCATGGGCGAAGTATACCGCGCCGGCGTCAGGGCGGTCCCGAGCGCCCACCGCTGGTGACCCGGCTAATCCAACACCACCCGCCTCTTTAGCCGTTCGGTCAACGCGCTGACGTTCTCCATGTTCAAGACATGGGTCCGCAGGGTGTGGCAGGCTTTCTGGCGCTGCTCGGCCACCGCGGGCTGCTGGGGGGAGGTTCTGGCCGGTTATGAAGGCCACGATAATGTCGAGGTTGTCCTCGTCGGTCCTTGACATACCCGAGGCTGGTCCGCCTGTCGCTCGTTCCCAGCATCATCAGCCCATGCCGACACACCGCATCGCCCTCCTGGCGTCGGCACGTCAAGGACGGGTGTAGCGCGTGACAGGGATGACCTGCATGAGCGCGTTTCCCGAGCGGATCCCCTTGACTCGCCGCGGACGCACGCGCGTCCCAGAGCGGCAAAGCCGCGCGTCGCGTCAAGGGTTCCCTTGACTCGCGGCCGGAGCGCGGCGGTCAGCGGGAGAGGTTGTTCAGGCCGTCCAGAGCGTTGCCGGCCTGACCGAAGGAGTGGCCGATGACGGCGAAGGCGGCGAGCACCGCAATCCACGCGAGCAGGGCGAACGTGCTGCTGCCGATGCCCAGCCAGGCCCAGAGCCGGCCGCGGCGCGGCAGGCCGGCGCGGCGGGCGCGATGAATGCGGACCAGACCGGCCACACCCAGCCCGATGCCCAGCACCTGGGAGACCACCGGCACGATGGCGGTGAAGCCCAGGACGGCCGAGGCGACGGCCAGTCCGTCGGTGGGGGCGTTGTCCACGTGGAGAGCGGTCGCGGCGGGCGCCGCCTGGACGGGGAGCCGCAGCGGCCGGGCCTCGACGATGGCGTGCTGTTTTCGGACGTGGGACGCAACGTTCGCGTCTGGTTCGGCTCCATCCCTCGTCGCTTGTGACGTATCGGCCAGTGCGCGCATGGGCGGTCTCCGCGGCGATGCCCTGACCAAACGTACGATAGAATCGCCGGGAACGCGGGTTTCGTTTTCGGACGCACAACCTCGGCAGGGGTGGGGTGGTGGCGGGGCGGCACACCGAAGCGAAAAGCGCCCGCAGGAACGACGCCCCGACGGGGCACGGGCGTGTGCTGCCACCGGCGGTTGGGCAAGCGCAGGCGAGACCCCTGCACGGCCGGAGCGGTCCGCACGGCGAGCCCTGCACGGGGGACCGGCGTTCCGGCCGGTTACTTCGCCGGTTGTGTCGTGGTAGGCGGCGCGGTGTTCTCCTCCGGCTTCTCCGCATCCTTTGGCTTGTTGATCAGGTTGCCGATGGTCTCGGCCATCTCCGGACCGCGCAGGTCGACCTCGGCGACGTTGCCCTCCGGGTTGATCAGGACGATGAAGGGGATGGCGTGTGCCCCGTAGGCCTCGGCCGTTTTGCGGGCGCCGCCGGCGTCGCCGAACACGTGTGTCCAGTGGAGCCCGCCCTTGTCGACAAATGCCTGGAGGGCGGCCGCGCTGTCGTCCAGGCTGATGCTGATCATCCGGAAGTCATCGCGCTTTCCGTGGGCCTCCCACACGGCCTTCATGTTCGGCAGTTCGGCCACGCACGGGCCGCACCAAGTGGCCCAGAAGTCCAACAGCACCCACTTGCCCTTCAGGCTGTCGGAGGTCAGCCGCTTGCCGTCCAGCGTCAGAAGATCCAGCGGCGGAGCGGCGTCGCCGACGTTCAGCGTCGACAGGAACCCGTCTCCTTCCTTCTCACGCGAGCGGGCCGGGAGGGTGAACTTGTAGGGCTCTTCTCGCGCCTGCACCGTCTGGCTGCGCAGGTCGGCGTGGCCCCGGCTGGAAACGGCGATCGTGAACGGATCGGCCGGCGCGCTGTACAGGAGAAACTTGCCCTCGTCGTCCGTCATGGCCTGAAGGCCCAGCGTGTTCCACGACCGCCACTGCGTGATCTGCACGTAGGCCTGGGGAACGGGTTTGCCTTCGCCGTCGACCACGAGACCGTGAACCTCGCCGGCTGCTCCCAACGCAAAATCCACCTGCGTCTGCTCGCCGGCCGCCAGAGTGACTTCCTTCAGTTCCGGAGCGTTGCCCGCTCGATACACCGTGACGGGGTTGTGGCCGGGCGGCACGCCTTCCACCCGATACTCGCCGTCGAAATCAGTCCAGGTGGCGGGCAGGGAGTCGGGCATTCCTTCGCCGACGACCACGCGCGCCCCGCCCAGCGGATCAGACGTCTGGGCGTCCGTCACCTTGCCCGTCAGCGTGGCGGCGCGGATCATGATGAGCCCGCGGGATGACTCCGTCTCCTCCGCGTCGAGGGTCACCGTGCGGTCATAGCCGGCGGACGGCACGTGTCCCGCGTGCTCCAGGTGGACCATCAGCTCCCTGACGTCGGCGTTCAGGCCGTGGAAGACCACTTCGCCCGCGTCGTCCGTGACGCCCGACAGCATGTCACCCGTGGCCGGCGCCGCGACGCCGACCGTCGCACCCGCCACCGGCCGGCCGAGGTCATCGGCGATTTTGAATCGCACCACCCGTTCCGGACGCAGAAGCACCACCAGTTCGCCGAGATCGGCGAAGTCCTGCACGGGCAGTCGGCTCCGTCCGTAGCCCGGCGATTCCACGATCACCATGCCCGGCCCCGGCCGCAGGTCCGCCACGCGGAACTTCCCCTCCGCGTCGGTCCGGCCAGACCACTGATTCCCCCCGGTCTCGATCTTCACCGCGGCGTCGGCCACCGGCGCGCCGCTGCCGGCGTCCGTCACAACGCCGAAGGCGATGACCGCTCCCTCCAGCCCCACGTCCACGAACGGCGGCAGGTCTTCCCCGGTGGTCAACTCCACCTCCTGCGTTACGTCCTTGAATCCCCATTTCGTGAAGGTCAGGACGGCCGTTCCCTTGTGCCGCTCGCCGGCCAGAATCGCAAAATCACCCATCTTGTCCGTGGACGCGGTGTTGAGGTATTCCAGTTTGTCGTCCTCGGCCTTGAGGTGCGCGACGACCTTCACCTCCTCTACCCCCACGCCCAGCGTGTCAAAGCACTGACCCTCGATGATGACGACAAGCTTCCGGCCGCTTGGGGCCGTGGTTGTGGCCGGGGCCGTCGCAGGCGTTTTCTCGGCCGGCGAACCGAGCAGGGCCGCGGCCGTCATCATCCAGCAACCGATCCGTATCGCGATCACGGCTGTCTTCCTTTCCGCTTGTCCGATGGCCGGACTTGGCGGGACCATTCTACCCTCGGCTCGCCGGCGCGGGAGCCGTCCGCGGAACCGTGCTTGCGCAGGCCGTAAGATATGGCATTTCGGCGGCCGAATCCTTCAGGCGGCGTGGGAATGGCATTTCGTGGCTCCGGCGGCGCGGCGGTACAATGGCCACCAGGTCACCCATGCCTGATCGTCGATCCCATCGCGGCCCTCACCCGGATGACGCACGACTGTTCGCGCCCGATCAGCACGCCCATCTCCGCCAGGCCGTCGCGGACTTGTCCTGGCTGTCGAGCCGGGGATACGCCTCGAAGTCCGGGCTCAAGCTAGTGGGCGATCGGTATGCGCTGACGGAGCGGCAGCGAATGGCCGTCTGGCGATCGACCTGCAGTGACGAAGCCTTGGCCGGCAGGCGGCGGCGCGAGCAACCCCTGGAATCCCTGAGCGGTCCGCTGGCCGTCGACGGCTACAACCTGCTGATCACCGTGGAAAGTGCCCTGGGAGACGGGGTCATTCTGGTTGGCCGGGACGGCTGCTACCGAGACCTGGCCAGCCTGCACGGCACGTACCGAAAGGTCCAGGAGACCGTGCCGGCCTTGACGCGGATCGGCCAGTACCTGGCGTCCCAGGGGATACTGCGGGCCGACTGGCACTTCGACCGTCCGGTGTCCAACAGCGGCCGCCTGCGGGACCTGGTCCAGACGACGGCGGCCGCTCACGGTTGGGAATGGTCGGCCGCACTGGATCAGAACCCTGACCATGCTCTGGCCGCCGCGGGCGTTCCTGTGGCCTCGACCGATTCGTGGGTGCTGGACCACGCGGACGGCTGGGTCAATCTGGCCCGACGTCTTATCGAGTCGTGCGTATTCGGGGCGTGGGTGATCGATTTGTCTCCGCCCTCTCAGTACTGAGAAGGGCCTGTGCCAAAGCGGGCTTCATTTCCGCGTTCCCTACGACCGATAACCCGTTGTTGTCTGCACGCCGGCCCGAGGGACCGGTTGCGCGCCAGGCATGCCCTGTTTCGCATCG
>JAFGJQ010000341.1 GCA_016929015.1 Phycisphaerae bacterium
CACGGAGGAAAAATCCGGGACCATCGAGCGGACCCGGCCCGCAGTCTCCTCGGCGGGGACGGAATGCCGGTGCGGCACGGAATGCGAACAGCTCACCGCCGGAGGGACAACGGCATGAACAGACCGAAGGTGTTTCTGACCGGAGGCGACGGCGGCGGCTGGGCGCTCGATGATGATCTGGCCCTGACCCGTCGTGCCCTGGCGGACCGCATTGACGAAGCAGACCTCGACGCGGCTGACGTGATTCACTGCGTCTGCTGGGAAGGATTGTTCAAGCTCCCCCAGGAAAAACTTCACGGTAAGCGAATCATCTGTCACGTGCCCGGCGAGCCGTTCCGCTACTTTGCCACGCCCGCCCATCGACTGCTCATGCCGCTCGTCGGCTGCTGGGTGAATCGCTCCACGCTGGCCGTCGAGGAGTTCGCCCGCATCGGCGTCGAAACCTGCTACGTGCCGTACACGACGGACGTGGACGTGTTTCGGCCACTGCCGGCGGACGATCCAAGCCTGCAGGCGATGCGCACGCAGTACGGCATCCCCGCCGACCGCTACCTGATCGGCAGCTTCCACCGGGACACGGAAGGCGGGGCCCTCGATCGACCGAAGCTCGTCAAAGGGCCCGACATTTTCTTAGAGACGGTCTCGCTGCTGCACGCCCAGGGCCGCCCGGTACACGTCGTGCTGGCCGGTCCGCGCCGACACTACGTGCGCGCCGCATTGGCCGAACGAGGCATCCCGTTCACGTTCGTCGGAGACGTACAGGACGGCGACGACGTCAAGGTCAATACGCTGCCGAGGCAAACACTGAACGTTCTGTACAACCTGCTGGACGTATATGTGGTGTCCAGTCGCTCCGAAGGCGGCCCCCAGTCCGTGATGGAAGCGGCCGCCGCCGGCTGCAAGATCGTCAGCACGCCGGTGGCCCTGGCCCTGGACATCCTGCGTCCGGCGTGCGTGTACCGGTCGTTCCTGGAGGCCGCGGACATCCTGGGGCAGGACATCGCAAGCGGAGTACTCGACGGCACCGTCCAGCCCAACCGCGAACGCGTGCGGACACGCCACACCTGGACGTACGCCGCCCGGCGTTTCTCGGAACTGTACGACCGGCTCGACACCATCCGTGTCTGCCACGTGGACGAGCCCATCGCCCGCCTGTGTCACGGCACAACGCCCAATTGGATGGCGACGACGCGCGATCCCAAGCCGTGCGTCAGCCGATGGGCGGACAGTACAGGCCGGGAAGGGTTTGTCGACGTCCTCTGCAATGCTCTGCGCGAAGGCGGTCTGACCGTCGACGACAATCAGTTGACAGACCGGCACACGGTGTGCTTGGTCGACGGATATCGGTTTGACATGGGCGTCTTTCTCACGGCCTGGCGCGATCACCCGCTGCCCATCGTCCACCGGCTCGAGGCCCCCTGCTCCTGCCCGCGAGGGTTCGAATCCGAGCGAGAGGTGCTGGCGTACGCGTTTAACCAGCAGTTCGCAACGGCGACCATCGTGCCATCCGCCCAGGCATACGAACGCATCGTCGAGCGGGGCTACCAGCCCGTGGCCCCGGTGATCACACACGAGACCGCCGACCCGGCCCTGTTCAACGAAGCCAACCGCACGACCACGGAAGACGGAAGGCTGCGTGTGATCTCCATCCGGACCGACCCGGAGGCCGGGTGTGCAAGCGACTTCGCGGGCTGGATGGAGCAGCACCTGGACTGGGACCGGTTTGCCTGCACAAGCGTGAACGGCAATGAGAATAGAGACGGTCGGATTCGGCGTATGGTTGTGAAGTCGCCCGCGGAACGGGCTGACCTCCTTCGGCACCATGACATCTACATCGCGTCCGACGGCGACCCGGAACAGGAAGTGGCCGTGGTCGAGGCCATGTGCTGCGGTCTGCCCGTGCTGTACCCGATCGGCGGCAACTGCGCGGCCCTCGTCAGCCACGGCGGACTGGGATTCACGGACCGCGACGACCTGCTGCGGCAGCTTGACCGCGCCGCCGCGCATCTGGAGGCGATTCGCCGTCTGATCACGCCGCCAAGGCTTCAAGACGCGGTGAGCCGGTACCTGTCCATCCTGCGGAATGTGGCCCGGTTGGCCCCGGACGAGCGGAACGGACAAACACGGAAGGCGGTAGCGACGGTTACGGTTTAGCCCGGCGCAGGTATCGCCCGGCGCCAGACGAAAGGGAATTGCACAGGAATGAGAGTCCTCGGCATATCGCTCGGACATGACACGAACTTCGCGCTCGTCGAAGACGGCCGCGTCATCGCCATGATGGAGGCGGAACGCTACTATCGCCGCAAGCGGTACAAGCTGATCTGCACGAATCTCAAGCGCGGCCGCCAGATCAACACGTACCAATACATCGATCTGGCCGACCTCGAGTTCTTCCTCGATTTCGTCGGCCAGCACTGGGGCCGCCGGTTTGACGCCGTTGCCGTCCAGAACCAGGGCCGCAGGCCGGAGTTTGTGAATCTGCAAATGCTGCTGCGCCAGGCCGGCTACCAGATCGGCGGGGCCCACCACGTGGATCACCACCTCGCCCACGCCGCCCTCGTGTTCTGCACGTCGCCGTTCGACGACGCCCTGGTCCTCAGCTACGACGGGGCGGGCAATGACGGCATCACCGTCCTCTTCCACGGCCGGCCGGACGGGCTGGAGTATCTGGAACGCAGCCCGATTCAGTTTGGTCAGAACTACAACAACCTGGGTTACATCATCGGAATCAAGCCCAACGCCGCCAACGACACGGCCGGCAAGCTGATGGGCCTGACCGCGTACGGGCAGATACGCAGCGAGTGGACGCCCTTTGCCCGAAGGTACGTGCGGGAATACCGCGGTCTCGTTCGCAAGCCCGTGGCCGAGCTTGACAGCTACGGTGCCGGCCACCGCATCAACGCAATCGGCCTTGCGGATATCCCGGACCTCCAGGACTACGTCTCGCTCGTGGAATCCGTGCCCGGCATGGACCCCGCTCGACTCCGCAACGGCCGCCTGCCGGAGATTCACCTGTCCGGACCCGAGCATGACCTGGCACAGGACCTGGCCCGGACCGTTCAGCGCGTCTGGACGGAAGAAGTGCTGGAGGTGGTCCGTCCCTTCGCAGAACGAAGCCGCAATCTGTGCCTCGTCGGCGGCTGCGCCCTGAACGGAATCACGAACTTCGCATTCCAGCAGACCGGCTGGTTCGACGGCACGTACATGGTGCCCAACGCCTCGGACTGCGGACTTTCCGCCGGCGCCGCGCTGCTTGCGCACCACCGCGTCACCGGCTTGCCCTTTGCCGGCACAAACGAGTACTTCTCACCCTACCTGGGCCTCGAGCCGTTCGACAGGGACGAACTGCCCAACCTCCGCGGCCAGTATCCACACCGCACGCTCGATGACGCACAGGTGTCCGAAACGCTCGCCCGACTGATCCACGACGATCTCATCGTCGGCGTCATTCGCGGGCGATACGAGATCGGACCCCGGGCGCTGGGCAACCGATCCATCCTCTGCAACCCGCTCAACCCGAACATGCGGGACATCCTCAACGCAAAGGTCAAACACCGGGAGTGGTACCGGCCCTTCGCGCCCGTCGCCCCCGCGGAGGATGCGTCACGCTATTTCACCAACACCGCGG
>JAFGJQ010000342.1 GCA_016929015.1 Phycisphaerae bacterium
TCGGGCTGGGCCGGGTCTGGCTTTCCGCCGCCGTCAACGAGAACCAGGTTCCGCAGACAATCGACCTGGCCGATGTGACGGAAGTGGAAGTCGCCGCCGATCGGGTGCAGGCCCGGGCCGCGCTCGAGTGGTCCATGCGTTCGCTGGGCGTCCAGGCCGGCGACAACGTGGTGTATCGCGCCGCGGCCCTCGACAACCGCCGGCTCGCCGATGCCGGGCCGCAAACCGGCGAGTCGGCCGCGCTCCGCCTGCGGATTATCTCGCACGACGCGTTCCGCCGGCGGCTGCGCGAGGAGTTCCAGTTGGTGGAAGGTCGCGTCCGCCAGGCGCTCAGCGAACAGGAAACCCTTGCCGATCGCGTGCGTTCGTTCGGCAGCGATGCCAACGCCGAAGACGTGTCCTCGGTGTTGCGCTCCGCCGCCGGGACCCAGGACCGCCTGGCGCGCCGCATCGGCGAAATGGCGGATCGGCTGCAACATCTGCACGATGAAATGGATCGGAACCGGTTTGACGATGACGCTGCACGCCGGCGCGCGGGGCAGGCCGGCGGGCAGCTCCGATCCGCCGCCGCCGGCCCGATGAAGGACGCCGCCGCCGAACTGGCCCAGGCCGCGCGAACGGAACCGGCGGCGGAGCGAAACCGCCTGCTCACGCAGTCCGTCGAACGCCAGGCGGAGGCCGCGGACAGCCTTCGCAGCGCGCTGGAAGCGATTGGCCAGTGGGGTGACTACGAAGAGATCGTGAATCGCACGCGGCAGATGCTGGATCAACAGCAGACCGCACGCACGCAGACGGCCGACATCGGCCGTGAGACGCTGGGGCAGCCCGTGGATGCTCTGCCCGCCGAGCGCCGCCTCGTCCTGGAGCGAATCGCACGAGACCAGGGCCGGTTGGCGGAAGACCTGGAGTACCTGCTCGAACAGATGCGTCGCCTCGGAGAATCCACGGCTGCTGATGCAGAGGACGCATCCAGCCAGAGAACGTCGCTGGAATCCGCCGCGCAGACGGCCGTTCAGCAGAATGTGTCGGAACGCATGAGGCACGCGGCCCGCGCGGTGGAAGAGAACCGGACCTCCGCCGCGGGCGTTGAGCAACAGGCCGCCGAGGCCGGCCTGTCGACCATGCTGGACGCGCTGCTCAATCGCATGCAGCCGCAGGCGCCGGACGCAACGGAAGGCCTGACCCAAGTGGCCCAACAACTGCGCGACTTGATCCGCTCGCAGCAGGAACTGCTCGACGCCACCGCCGAAGCCGCGAGTTCGGCCGGTGACGCCACGGCCCGGAACCGTCTGGCCGACCTTCAAGCCGGCCTGGCCGGCGAAACACAGAAGCTGGCGACGGCCTGTAACACCGACGCCGCCATGGACCCATCGATCGGCAACCGCGTGTCGGACGCCGGGAACTCCATGCAGCGGGCGGAGTCGGACCTCCGTTCCGATCACGCGTCGGCCGCAACCGAAGCCCAGAAAGAAGCCCTGGACCGGCTGAACCGGGCGATGACGGACGCGCAACGCCTGGCGGATCAGATGCGGGCCGAGGCCGCCGCCCGATCCGTGCTGGCCCTCCACACGGAATTGGAGGATCTGAGGGCACAGCAGCAGACGATCGCCGACGGCGCGCTGGAACTGGCCCGGGCTGCCCGCGACGCAGGGCGGCTTGGGCGCGCCGATGCGCGAAAGGCCACCCGATTGGCCCAGGCCCAGGAAGAGGCGCGCGGGCAGGGCGCGGGCATCCTCGAGCGAATGGGACCGGCCGTCACGTTCCACTGGCTCATGACGCGCATTCTCGCCGACATGACCCAATCACGTGACCAGTTGCAGCAGCGGCAGATTGACGAGACTCTGACCGCCGGCCAGGATCGAATTCTCACCGACCTGAGCCGGCTGATTGACGCGTTCGAGCAGCTCGCCGCCCTGCCGCCGCCGGGCGATTCCGCTTCGCAGGCGGGGGCCGGGGGCCAGCCGGGAGCACCGCCGCCGCCGGAAGGCGGCGTGCCCCCCGTCGCCGAACTACTGCTTGTGCGAGCGCTGCAGCTTGACCTGAACGCCCGCACACAGAAGGCCGCGGAACAGATGACGCAAGAGCCCCCGTCCGAGGCGCAATTGCAGCAGATTCACGACCTCGGCCGACAGCAGCAGGAATTGCAGACGCTGATGCAACTGCTCATCCAGCAGGCACAGAAAGGACGAAACTGACATGGCGCATCCAACGCGCATCGGCCCGGTTGTGCTGCTCGCATGCGTGGTCACGGCCGTCGCGTCTCAGGCGGAAGCCCCCACCACCCGGCCGGCCACGCAGCCATCCGCGGCGGAGGCCGTGGGACGGACGCTGACCCTCATGGAGCAGAGCCGGCAACAGCTTTCCGTCAAGCTCGACCCCGGCTCGGAGACGCAGGCCGTCCAGCAACAGATCGTGACCGCCCTGGATGAGTTGATCGCAGCGGCGATGGCCGCCGCGCAGGGCACGACCGGTGCCTCGGGCCGGCCGCAGCCGGGCGACCGGCGGGAAAGTCAACGGCCCGGGCAGCCGGACAAGACGGCGGACGGTACGCCCACGCCCGCCGGCGACGTCCAGGGCCGGCCGGAGTCCGTGCAGAGCGACGGAACCGGCCTGACCACGCCGTCGGGTGAATTCCGCGAGTCCCGGCGCGGCTGGGGCCACTTGCCGCCCCGCGAACGCGACGAGATCATCCAGGGCGTGCGTGAGGCCGTGCTTGAGAAATACCGCGAGCAGATCAACGAGTACTACCGCGCCCTGGCGGAGGAGGAGACGGAATGATGTCGTGCCGACGGGTGTTGGCGGTCGTTGCCGCAATCGCCGTTGTCCGCGCCGGCGCTTTGCTCGCCCAGGAAGCCGCTCCCTCGCTGCCAGCCGCCACGCCGGATGAGGTTACACCGGCCCTGGAGGCCGCGACGGCCAAGGGCCTGGCCTGGCTTGCCGCGCAGCAGAATGCGGACGGGGCGTTCGGCAATGACTCGAACTACGGCCCGCACGTCGGCATCACGGGCATGGCGGGCATGGCCTTCATGAGCGACGGCCACCTGCCCGGCCGCGGACGCTACGGACCCGCCGTCGAACGCTGCGTGCGCTTCATACTTGCCAATCGTTCCGAAACGGGCCTTCTGGCGGCCCAGACCTCGCACGGGCCGATGTACGGACACGGCTTCGCCACGCTCTTCCTGGCGGAAGTGTGTGGTTCCAGCCGCGATCCGCAGGTGCACGAAGCGCTGCGGCGGGCCGTGCGACTTATCGTGGCCACGCAGAACGACGAGGGCGGCTGGCGCTACCAGCCCGTGCGAAAGGACGCGGACATTTCCGTGACCATCTGCCAGATCATGGCCCTGCGGGCCGCCCGCAACGCCGGCATTTTCGTCGAGAAGGACACCATCGACCGGGCCGTGCAATACGTAAAAGACTGCCAGGAAGCCGACGGCGGCTTCCGCTACATGATCAACATGAGCGGCTCCGCCTTCCCTCGCAGCGGAGCGGGCGTTGCGGCCCTCCAATATGCCGGCATCTACTCCGGGCCGGAGATCGAACGCGGACTGGCCTACCTGATGAAGCATCTGCCCCCGCAGCGGGAGCCGGAAGCACACTACATCTACGGCCACTACTACACCGCCCAGGCGATGTTCCTGGCGGGCGACGCATACTGGCGCACCTGGTGGCCGGCGATTCGCGACGAGCTGCTGGCTCGGCAAAACGAGGACGGCTCCTGGGAGGACGAGGCCGGCAAGGAATACGGGACCGCCATGGCCCTGATCATTCTCCAGATGCCGAACCGGCTGCTGCCGATTTTCCAGCGGTAGACGAATGGGAGACCCGGATTGAGCAGGAACGGACACAGTCGCACAGGATGGGCGCCGCCCGAGGCGCTGGCCGCCGTCATGGTTCTTGCGGTTACGCCGGCCGTCTGCATGGCCGAAACGACAACCCGCGCAGCGGATGCGCAACCTGTCCGTGTGACGCTGCAGACCGTGACCGAAGACAGCCAGGACGGCGAGATCGTTGCGTTCTCGCTGGATCGCGGCGTCCGCTTTCGCCCCACGGGGGGCGCCGAGATCCGCCTCATTCCATCGCAGGACATCATACAGATAACGATCGCTGAACTACCGGCGCCACTCGCCGAGCAGGGGCTGGTGTTTGAGCTCGCCAACGGAGACCGGCTGAGCGGGCAGGTGCTCGCATTCAAGAATGACCGTGTGCAGGTGGAGACTTCCTCGCTGGGACCGGTCCAGGTCCCGCTGGGCGCCGTTTTGCGACTGTCCGCTCGGCGGTCGGACGAGCCCGCGCCAGGCGCCGCCGAGAGTTTGTCCGCCGCGCACCGCGAAGACGACATCGTGCTGCTGAATAACGGCGACACGGCCGCGGGACTGATAGCCGTGATCGACGCCGAAGGCATCGTTCTGGAAACACCGGGCGGGGAGAATCGAATTCCGCTGGACCGCGTTGCCGTCGCCGTCCTTGTGCCCGACCCCACTCCACCGGGACATGGACCGGTCGCTCTTCTGACGCTTCGGGACGGAACACGCCTAACCGCAGGGGCGGCGCAATGGCAGGGTGCCTCCGACACGCGCGGCACGCTGGATGTGTCCCTATGGGACAGTCGTGTGGCCGTCCCGTTCGATGAGGTTCGCCAAATCGAGATCCGTGGGGGACGCTGGACCTGGCTCTCGCAACTGGTCCCGTCCGATTACGTTCACACGCCCATGCTCAGTCTCGCGTGGCCCTGGCGGGCCGATCGCAACGTGCTCGGCAAGCCCTTGCGCGTGGCGGGTCGCACATTCGAGCACGGACTCGGCGTACACAGCGAATGCACGCTTCAATACGCATTAGACGGGGAATACGAGTCATTCGTCACGTGCTTCGGTCTGGATGACGACAGCGGGCCGTATGCCGCCGTGGACGTGGAGATCCGCGTGGACGGCCGGACCCGGCTTGAACGAAAGGGAATCGGGCCGGGCCCCCTGCACGGCCCGACCCGAATTGACCTGAAGGGCGCACAGGCCCTGGAGCTCTTCGTCGGCTTCGGCGCCAACGGAGCGATCCAGGACCGCTTTGACTGGATCAAGTCCGGACTGGTCCGGACTCCCGATTCATCCGCGAATCCTACTCCTCGTTGACGAAACGCGGCACGTCCGCCATGACTCTGGGCAGCCCTTCCTGCGTCGGGGCCGGGTTTGCGGTGCGCACCAGCGGCGCCCTGTTCCGATGCTCGCGGTAGTAGCCCAGCCATGTCTGGTAGTCGACCAGCGTGACGCAACCGTCGCCATCGTAATCTGCCTCCGGCACAAACGCTGTATCTCCCTCGCACCGGCCGAACGCCGATCGAAGCAGGGCGTAGTCGTCCACATCCACGTCGCGGTCGCCGTCCAGGTCGCCGGGCAAAGGCGGCCAGACCAACGCTTTCTTCAGCAGGGCGTAGGCCACGCGCTCGCCGGTCATATGCTTGCGGTCCAGCTCGTCATCCAGCGACAACA
>JAFGJQ010000343.1 GCA_016929015.1 Phycisphaerae bacterium
AGTTGTCGATCTGCTCTATGTCATTTCGGCTTCCTCCTCACTCTCTGAGCTTCGATGGCGCGACACGCATCATGACCGAAGGCGGGCCGGCCGGCACGACGACGACGCTGTCCTACTTCATCTATGTCAGCGGGTTCGAAGAGCTCCGCTTCGGCTATGCCTCCAGCGTCGCCTGGATCATGTTCGTGCTTATCTTCGGCCTCACGCTTCTGAACTGGAAATACGGCAACCGGCAGATGGAGGCCCAATGACGGCCCGGCCATCCAGGGAACGCGTCCGGCTCGCGTGCGGCGCCGTCCTGCGCTACCTGCTCATGACGGTCCTGGCTGCCGCCATGTTCCTGCCCTTTATCTGGATGGTCTGCACGGCCTTTAAGTCGTCGGGCGAGGTCGAAGGCGCCCACTTCTGGCCGCAACTGCCCAAGCCGGAAAATTTCAAGATCATCCTGCGGCTGATGCCCGACCCGTTCACCCACCGCATGGTGAACGTGTATCTCTGGAAGTGGATCTATAACAGCCTCTTCGTCGCCGGCTGGGTCACGGCCCTGCAGGTATTCACCAGCAGCCTGGCCGCCTACGCCTTCAGCCGCATCCGCTGGAAAGGGCGGGACAAGGTGTTTATTCTGTATCTGGCCACCATGATGATTCCCGCCATGGTCCTGACGATCCCCCGCTTCCAGATCATGGTTTCGCTGAATCTGGTCAATACCTACCGCGGCCTGATTGTCCCCATGGCGTTCTCGGCCTTCGGGACGTTTCTGCTCCGCCAGTTCATGCTCGGCATTCCACTGAGCTATGACGAGGCGGCGGAGATCGACGGGGCGGGCCATTGGCGCATCTTCCTGGACGTGGTCCTGCCCCTTGCGCGGCCGGGCCTGATCACGCTGGCCATTTTCACGTTTCTGATGAATTACCGCAACCTGCTCTGGCCCCTGGTTATGATCAAGAGCGATTACCTGCGCAACGTCCCCATCGGCCTGCTGACTTTCCAGGGGCAGTACGGTTCCCAGACGGAGCTGCTCATGGCCACCACCGTAATCTGCATTATCCCGCTGATCATCATGTTCATCCTGCTTCAGAAGCGGCTCGTACGCGGGATCCACCTCGGCGGCGGGGTTAAAGAGTAACCGGCCGGGATGGAGTTCTTGGTTCTGCCAAAAATGTGGATTCTGTCTCATCCCTGCTCCAAATTTGTCTCAGTGTCAACCGGGATACACTGCCGGCGATTCCGTCCCCCGGCACATGCACAAGGCCTTGCCGCCCCTGGCCGTTCTTTCCGCAGGCCGGCGCCGGTCTCATGCAGCCGCCCATGCGTTGGCATAATCTTTGCTTCATGAATGCACAACGTATTTTACGACAGATAACCCGAAATGAAGAAGGAGGTGGCACAGGCGTAAACACGAGAAAGAGGCAGGAGGGCGTTAGTGTGCGCACTCTAACATAAACCGAGCTCTTAGATGTGAGGGAGAACGATGATGAAAGCAGGATTAATCGCGTTGGTGTTGTTTGTATTGGCGGCCCCGGTCGTAACGGCGGTGGAATCGCAGGATGTGCCCGAAATTCTGGGCGAGGTGGCCTACCAGGACCAGGTGGCGGTCATGGACGATGCGGCGTTGGCCGGCGTGCAGGGAACCCTGCTGCCGCCCGGGCATCCGCCCCTGATCGACAGCCTGATCGCGTTCAAGAACGCGAGCCAGGTGGAGAAGCTGCAGATCATCGTGCTGCACCTGCAGTACATCTTCGGCAAGCCCACAAAATAGCCGCCTGAACGAGCGGCCGCGTTGAGAAACGCGAGGGGGAGGGTGAGCATCTCACCCTCCCCCTTTTTTTTTCTACTTTTTTCTTCCCATTTCGATTCTCAGCGCTATGCTTCCGGCGTGGAGGGCCCGGTTCGGCCTGCCCGACCGGGGGGTATTCAGCGCGTTGTAAGGCCGCCGGGTTATGGCGACATAAAGCGCTTGAGTATAGAAGCAGGAAGAGGAGGTGCCTGGAAACAGACTGTGAAACGGGTTCTACCAAGTCGTTGTTAACCGGGATTCAGGGAATCGCTCACACTAAAGGAGCTCAAGATGAAGATTGCACTTTTTGTTCTCATAACCGTACTCCTGGCGGCGCCGGCGGTCATGGCGGCCGACGGACAGGATACACCGGAGATCCTGGGCAACCTGGCGTATCGGAATGAAGTGGTCGTCATGGACGACGCGGCCCTGGCGGGCGTGCAGGGAACCTGCATTCCAAAGGACCACCCGCCTCTGATCCAGAGCCTGATCGTTTTCAAGATGGCCTGCCCGTACGAGAAGCTCATGATCCTCAAGATGCATATCGAGTATCTCTTCGGCGGTCGTTAAGCCGGCCGTTTGTGGAGATGCGGTTGAACACGAGAGGAGGGTGCCTGCACCCTCCTCTCTTTTTTGGCCTTCCGCCTTCGTTGTCCGCCCCCCGGCGGCACGCGCGCCCTTACAAGATCGCCGCGGGGGCGCTCAAAGCCGAAGACTGCGGTCCAGGCTGCGGTACTGGATGGCCTCGGCAACGTGTTCGGGGCCGATGGCTGCTTTTCCCTCGAGATCGGCGATCGTGCGCGACACCTTGAGAATCCGGTCATACGCGCGCGCGCTGAAATTCAGCTGCGTGATCGCGCTCTTGAGCATCTCCTGCGCGCCGTCGTCCAGGCGGCAGTGCTTCTGCAGCTCCTTCGCCCCCATCGCGGCGTTGTAGTGCAGGCGGCCAGCCGCGCGAAAGCGCTCGTGCTGCACCGTTCGCGCCCGGACCACCCGCTCGCGCACCGCCGCCGACGGCTCGCCCTTCTCCAGCGAGGCCAGCTCCCGGTAGCGGATCGCCGGAACCTCGACGTGAATGTCGATCCGGTCCAGCAACGGGCCGGAAATCTTGTTGCGGTAATTCCGCACCTCGCGCGGACTGCACGTGCATGGCCGACGCGTGTCCCCGAAAAAGCCGCACTTGCAGGGGTTCATCGCCGCGACCAGCATGAAGCGGCTCGGAAACATCACCGAGGCCGCCGCGCGGGCAATCGTCACCACCCCGTCCTCCAGCGGCTGCCGCAGCACTTCCAGCACGTTGCGATGGAACTCCGGCAGCTCGTCGAGGAAAAGCACGCCGTGATGCGCCAGGCTCACCTCGCCGGGGATCGGATGCGCGCCGCCGCCCAGCAGCCCCGCGTCCGAGATGGTATGATGCGGGGCCCGGAACGGACGCTGCGTAATCAGGGCCCGGTGCGCGCCCAGCGCCCCCGCAATGCTGTGTATTTTCGTCGCCTCCAACGCTTCGTCCAGGGTCATCGGCGGCAGTATCGAGGGAATCCGCTTGGCCAGCATCGTCTTGCCCGTGCCCGGGGGGCCGATCATCAGCACGTTGTGCCCGCCGCTGACCGCCACTTCGAGCGCGCGCCGGGCCTGCTCCTGACCCTTGACGTCCGCGTAATCCTCCTCCGGCGCCCCGTCGCGCGCATACACGTCGTGCAGGTCGACGCGGAACGGCCGCTCCCACGCTTCCCCCGAAAGAATCGCCGCCGCCTGCCGCAGCGTGCTGACCGGATAGACGTCGAGCCCGTCCACGACCGCCGCCTCCTCGGCGTTCCCGGAAGGAACAATAATCCCGCGCCGCCCGTCCCGCCGCGCGGCAAGCGCCAGCGGCAGGACCCCCTTGACGCGCCGGACTTCGCCGCTCAGCGCCAGCTCGCCCACCAGGGCAAAATGCTCCAGGCGGGCCGAATCCAGACCGTCCGTCGCCGCGAGAATGCCCACGGCTATCGGCAGATCGAAGCTCGGCCCCTCCTTCTTGATGTGCGCGGGAGCCAGGTTGATCGTCGTCCGGCCCGTATGCGGACGAAAGGCCGAATTCAGAATGGCCGTCCGTACGCGGTCCTTGCTCTCCTTGACCGCCGCGTCCGGCAGGCCGACAATCACGGTCTGCGGATCGCCGTGCCCGGCGTTAACCTCGATTTCGACCGGTATGGCGTCTACACCGCACACCGCGCCCGAATATACGCGCGCCAGCATCCAGAGCCCCCTTTC
>JAFGJQ010000344.1 GCA_016929015.1 Phycisphaerae bacterium
CCCAGCCCCATGATGATCCAGCCCCAGATGTCGTTGATGCTGTCGGCCGCGAAACCCATGGCGAGGCAGCCGCCGGCGATGCCCGCGGTCGCCAGCCACGACATCGCGATCAGCTCGCGGTTGCCGGCAGCGGGGCGGAAGAACGCCTGGTACAGATCCCGGACGACCAGCGCGCTCATCATGTTCGTGTTGGTCGTGAACGTCGACATCATGGCGGCGAACATTGCGACCAGAAGCAGGCCCTTGAGGCCGGCCGGGATCTGCGTCAGCAGCACGGTCGGCAGAATCTGCTCCGGCGCAATGGTGCCGCGAAAGCTGACGAGCGGCAGCTTGGATGCCCAGTCCGACCCCAGCACGGACGCCAACCCGGCGGTCAGATCGGCCGGGTATGCTTCCGGGCGGCCGGCGATCTGGCTCGTCAGGTCGTGCCAGCCGGCTTCCGTAACCGCAGGGTAGACACTCCGAATCAGCTCCTTTGCCTGCGCGAACACCTCCGTGTCGGGAAACAGGCGGGCCACCAGCAGAATGCCCATCACCGCGAAGCCCATCATCATCGGCCAGCGGAACGCGACGGTGATCCCCTGCAGCAGCGACTGCATGCCGCAGTCCCGGTCGCTGCGCGCGCCGAAGTATCGGTTTTCCGCCCCGCTCGAACCCATCCCGAACAGCACGTTGCGCAGCAGGTAGAACCCCGCCATGATGAAGAGGAATTCGTACTGATCGAACCCGTCCGGCAGGGGCGTCTTCCAGCTCGGCAGCGAGCCGAGCCAGCCGGCGTTGCCCGTCACCCGCTCGGCGATTGCGCCGAACGACGCCGCGTCGGGCACCAGCGCCCAGCTCATGACGGCCACGATCACGCAGGCAACGATGATGATCACGCCCTGCAGCAGGTCCGTCAGCACCACGCCGTAAAATCCCGCCATCACCGTGTACAGCGCCGTCAGGCTGACCACCGCGATCGTGGTATACTGCGACGGCCAGGGCAGAAGCTGGCCCATGAACAGGCTGCACCCGCGAACCAGGTAGGCCAGGCCCGCAATGTTGCCAAAGACGAAGCTGACGGCGGTGACGATCCGCAGCACCTCCGCCCCCCGACCGGAGCCGAAGCGGTACCGCATCCATTCGGCGAATGTCATGCAGCCCGAGCGGCGGTGCCACTTGCCCGTGTACACCAGCATGAACGCCAGGATCAGCACCGCCCCGCCGCGGAACTCGACGTACAGCCCGCGCGGCCCCAGCAGGAACAGGAACGCGGTGATGATCATGGTGCCGGTCATGTCGAACCAGCTTGTCATGCCGGCGATGCCGAGCAGCGGCCAGGGCAGCGAGCGGTTGGCGAGGAAGTAGTGCTCGAGGCTCTTGGAGGCCGTGCGGGTCATGAGCACGCCGACTACGAGGGTCAGCGCGAAGTACCCGATCAGCAGTCCCCAGTCGACCGCGTGCAGTTGCTGCATGATGCCCTGCCGTACTCCCGCCGAAGACTTCCCGGCGTTGGGCGGTGACGATACTCGGGCAGAAACGGGTCCGCAACCGGCCGCGAATCGAGGCTCATGGCAGGAAAGGTTTGCATCGACCTGCGGTTGCAGGAATCGGTTCCCTGAACGGCAAACGATGCGATGGATTGGACGTGCGCGAGCGGATCACTCGTTCGTGGAGGCTCGGTGTTTGGAGAGCAAACGAGGGTGCACTGTTCAAGAACAGTGGCGCCGAGCGCTCTCCCTGGCGCGATTCCGGGGCGTTCCGGGGTCCGTGCCGGTCCATGCCTTCCATCGCCGCCTCAACAGGCCGGGGGAGCGTCCCGGGCTGCGGGCGGATTCTCCGGAAGAATCAACTCTTGTGGCACGGAGGGGTTGGGTTTGCCCTTCGTTTTGGGGGGGCGGTTTGCTAGGATGGAAGGGTCCGGGAGAATCCGGGTTCCTGTCCTCGGCGCTGGATTTCGTAAAGGGCGTTGCCAGTCATGCAAGCAAACAGAGTGTTCGCATTGTTCTGTGTGGGTGTTTGCGGGTTGGGTCTGGTTCCGGCGGGAGCGGGCGCACCTGGGGCGGTTGCGGCCGACGTGGCGCCCGTGCCGGCGGCGAAAGTGCATCCGCTGCTCCGGCAGATGGCAGCGGAATCGGCGGAGCCGGTCAAAACCTGGGTATTCTTCGCAGACAAGGGGTTGACGAACCCGGCGGAAAAGACTGCGGCCGTTCGGAGCGTGGCGGCGAGCTACAACCCGCGGGCGATCCAGCGCCGCATTATGCGGGGCGAGCACGCCCGGCGAGGTCAACCGATCTTCGGCGAATGGGACCTGCCGGTGTGCGCGGCGTATGCGGACGCGGTGGCGGCCACAGGGGCGAGGGTGCACGTGCGCAGCAAGTGGGTCAACGCGTTGAGCGTGTGGGCCACGCCGGCGCAGATCGACGAGATCGCCAAGCTGCCGTTTGTGGTCAAAATGCAGCCGGTGGCGCGTCGGGCGCGGATCGACCTGCCGGAGCCGCAGCAGCCGGCGGACGTTCCGGAGGCCGGCAAGGATCCGGTCCGAGGCGAGACGTCCATCAACTACGGCCTGTCGCAGCCGCAGCTTTCGCAGATCAACCTGATTGCGCTGCACGATGCGGGGTACACGGGGCAGGGAGTGGTCATCGGCATTCTGGACACGGGTTTTGAGCGGTCGCACGTGGCGTTCAACAACCCGGCCAAGCCGGTGAACGTGATTGCAGAGTACGACTTCGTGGACGACGACCCCGTGACGTCCAAGCAGACGGGGGATCCCTCCTCGCAGCATGAGCACGGCACGATGATTCTGGGCTGTATCGGATCGTACCAGCCGGGGTCGCTGGTGGGCGGGGCGTTTGACGCCTCGTTCATTCTGGCGAAGACGGAGGACACGACGGGCGAGTACCCGGCGGAAGAGGACAACTACGTCGCGGGGCTGGAGTTCATCGAGTTCCACGGCGCGGATATGAGCACCTCCTCGCTGGGGTACATCGATTGGTACACGCAGGCCCAGTTGGACGGGCTGACCGCGGTGACGACCATCGCGATCAACACGCATACGGCGCTGGGCGTGCACCACTGCAACGCCGCGGGCAACGAGTATCACGATTCGAACCCGGCGACCTCGAGCCTGATTGCCCCGGCGGACGGGTTCCAGGTGATCACGTGCGGGGCCGTGACGAGTTCCGGCTCCATCGCGTCGTTCAGCTCGGACGGTCCGACGGCGGACGGTCGAATCAAGCCGGAGGTGCTGGCTTTGGGTTCGGGGACGGACACGGTGGATCCGTTTTCGACCACGGGCTATACAACGGCGAGCGGCACGTCGCTGTCCACGCCGCTGGTGGCATCCGCGCTGGCGTGCCTGATCCAGGCGCGGCCGTACTGGACGGTCGACCGGATGCGGGAGCGGCTGTTTGAGACCGGCTCGGACTTCGTGGCGAACGGGCAGCCGGACCCGCTGTTCGTGCGGGGCTACGGAATTGTCGACGCGTTTGCGGCGTATGACGTATGCTCGGATGCAGGGTCCGTGGTGCTGGATTCGAATGTGTATGCATGTGACGGCACGATCAGCATCCTGGTGAACGATTGCGGGCTGAACACCGACGACAACGTGGCGGAGACCGTGACGGTGACAGTTGCGTCAGACAGCGAGCCGCTGGGCGAGTTGGTTCTGCTGACGGAGACGGACCCCGCGGCAGCGGAGTTCACGGGCGAAATCAGTTTGTCCACGACGGACGCGGCGGGTGTGCTGTGGGTGGACCACGCGGACCTGGTGACGGTGACGTACATCGATGCGGACGACGGCGCCGGCGGCGTCAACGTGCCGGTGACGGCCCCCGCGGCGGTGGACTGCCTGGCCCCGGCCATCCAGAACGTGCAGACGACGGCCGTCCAGCCGCGCAGCGCCGTCGTTCAGATCACGGCAAACGAGGCGGTGAAGGGGACCGTGCATTACGGCACCACGTGTGGAACGTGGACGGGCACGACCCCCGGTGCCGGCTATGCAAACCCGACGCAGGTGAGTCTGACCGGCCTGCAGGACGACACGACGTACTATTATGCGGTGGAGGCGGAAGACCGTGCAGGAAACACGAGCTCGGACGACAACGGCGGCGCGTGCTACACGTTCACCACGCCGGAGATTCCGGACTTCTTCACCGAACTGTTCGACAGCAACAACGACCTGGACAACCTCACGTTGACGTTCACCC
>JAFGJQ010000345.1 GCA_016929015.1 Phycisphaerae bacterium
GCTTGTCGCACGGAGGACACGTTCCCGCACCTTTGCCATGTCGAGTTCCCGGACCCGGTGTTGACCACGGAGCCGCGTCAAGAAGATGAGTTGTTGCCCTCATATAACCGGCGGTCGCCGACCGGTGCTCCCAAACCTGTCCTCAATAGCTGGACGGCTCCAGCTTCACCTTGCCGCGGAAAACCCGGTAGACCACCGTGGTGTAGGCCAGCACGAAGGGCATGCCGATGGCCGCGATGACAGCCATGATCGTCAGCGTCTTGTGTGACGATGCGGCGGTGTAGATGGTCAGGTTGTACGCGGCGTCCAGGCTGGAGACGACCAGGTTCGGATAGAGGGCCGCCCCGAACAGGAACACCAGGGCCGCAATGGAGCAGCACGAAGAGAAGAAGGCATAGCCGGGCCGGTGCCGGCGAATGGCCCGTGGGATGTTCGCGACGGCCAGCACGTTCAGGACGACGACGGCCCATGCCCACGGGTGGTGCCGGAAGTTGTGGGTGGCCGATGGGATGGCGACGACTGAGACCACTGAGGTCACGACGAAGAGTGCGAGGAACACGAAGAAGGCCTTCCACATCCAGCCGTAGATGCGTTGTTGCAGATCGCCCTCGGTCTTGAGGTACAGGTAGATCGAGCCGTGCATCGCGAACAGCGACACGGTGAACAGGCCGACCAGAATGGGGTACGGCCCGAGCAGGTCAGAGAACGAGCCGGCGTAATCCATGGTGGCATCCACTTTCAGGCCCTGGATGGCGTTGCCGGTGGCCACCCCGAACAGCAGCGCGGCCAGGGTGCTGGAGCCAAAGAAGCAGGCGTCAAAGAGGCCCCGCCAGCCTGCCGACTCGCGTTTGCTGCGGAACTCCAGGGCCACCGCCCGGAAGATGAGGGCAAACAGCAGCAGCATGAAGGCCAGGTAGAACCCGGAGAACACGGTCGCGTAGGCGTGGGGGAAGGCCGCGAGCATCGCTCCGCCGAAGGTGACCAGCCACACTTCGTTGCCGTCCCAGATCGGGCCGATGGAGTTCATGAGGATCCGCCGGTCGTGATCGGTGCGTGCAAACAGGTGCAGGATGCCCACGCCCAGGTCAAACCCGTCGAGCACGGCATAGCCGGTGAGCAACACGCCCATGAGGGCGAACCACAGGTGATTGAGGTCCCACACGGTGTCGGGCATGTCAGGAACTCCTCCGCGAACGGCCGGTTGATTCGTGCGCATCGGTCATGGACGCGCCGCCGCGGGCGTGCAGTGCCGCCGCCGCGGCCAGGACGCCTCCGCCGCCGGGCGCCGGGTCGGGAGGCATCTGGGCGGGTCCTTCGCGGATCTTGCGGTCCAGCACGTAGACCCAGACGACGAACAGGAGTGCATAGATGATGCCGAACAGGACGATGGAGGCGAGGACCTGCTCGGCGGGCACGGAGGGCGAGTACGCCTCGCTGGTGCGGAGTTCGCCCCAGACGATCCAAGGCTGCCGGCCCACTTCGGCCGCCACCCAGCCGAACTGGTTCGCGACCACCGGGCCGACGACGGCGACGACAAAGAGCATCATCAGCCATCGCTTCTGGAAGAGCGTGCCGCGCAGGCGCAGCAGCAGGGCGAACAGCGTAATCGCGATGAAGAACATGCCCAGCCCCACCATGATGTGATAGGTCTGGAACGCGAGGAACACCGGCGGCCAGTCCTCCTTCGGGAACCGATCCAGCCCGGTGACTTCGTCCTGAAAGTTGCCATGCAGGAGGAAGCTCAGGCCGCCGGGCATGGCCAGGCCGTACTTGACCGTCTGCGACTCTTCATCCGGCAGGCCGAAGATATACAGCGGAGCGCGTTCGCCGGTTTGAAACTGCGCTTCAAACGCAGCCAGCTTGGGCGGCTGCGTTTCGTACACGTTCTGGGCCTGGAGGTGTCCGGAGAAGAGAGTGGCCAGGGACGTCACGGCCGCCATGACCAGCGCGATTGTGAAGGTCTTCTGAGAGATCGCCACGTGCCGGCGTTTGAGGATGTAGTATGCCGAAACGCTCATCACGAAGAATGCCCCCATGATGAAGCAGCCCAGCAGCACGTGGGTCAGCCGATGAATGCTGGACGGATTGAACACGACGGCCCAGAAGTCGGTGATCTCCGCCCGGCGGAACACGTGGCCCTCGATCGTCCGTGTCACGATGTGATAGCCCGTCGGCGTCTGCTGCCACGAGTTGGCCACCACGATCCAGACGGCCGAGAACATCGAGCCCAAGGCCACCATGATCGTGGAGAAGAAGTGCATTCGCGGGGACACACGGTCCCAGCCGAAGACCAGGATGGCCAGGAACCCGGACTCCAGGAAGAAGGCAAAGATGCCCTCGGCGGCCAGGGCCGAGCCAAACACGTCGCCGACGAATCGCGAATACACGGACCAGTTCGTGCCGAACTGGAACTCCATGACGATTCCGCTGGCGACGCCGATGGCGAAGTTCAGGGCGAAGATTTTCGTCCAGAACCGGGCCATGGCCTCATATTGCTTGTCGCGGGTCTTCAGGTAGAGCCCCTCCATGATGACCATGAGCACGCCGAGCCCGATGGTCAGCGGCGGGAAGAGGTAATGGAACATAATGGTCAGGGCGAACTGGAGTCGGGCGAGGATTTCGACGTCAAGCGTCATGCAGGCGGCCCTCCGATGGGATTTGCGTTCCGCGGCGCCGGCAGCCCCGACGCTTGCCGGCCCGCGTCGACCGTCGCCACGTGCCGCATTTCATGGCCGCCGCCGCGGCGTGTCAAGATGAAACGGCGAAGAACCGAACCGTCCGGCCCGATGCGTACCGCCTTCGCTACAACAACCCGCGGCACAGCCCCCCATCCACGGGCAGCGACACGCCGCTGACGTAGCTCGCCGGTTCGGAGCAGAGGAATGCCACCACCCGGCCCAGCTCGATGGGTTCGCCGAATCGACGCAGGGGAACGGCAGCCTCGCGCTGCCGGAGAAGGTCTTCCGGCGTCATGCCCTGGTCGGCGGCCCAACGGGGGAGCAGATCGCGGTGGCGCTGCGTGAGGTACGAACCCGGGCACACCGTATTGACGAGAATGTTGTCCGCGCCCACGTCCCGCGACAGCGATTTCAGATATCCGTGAACGGCGGGCCGCAGGGCGTTGGACAGCGTCAGCCCGTCGATCGGCTCGCGAGCGGACGTGGACGTGATGGCCACGATCCGGCCCCACCGCCGGCGTCGCATGTGCGGGACGACGGCGCGGCACAGAGCCACCACGCTGCGAAGTGTCAGCTCAAAGCCCTGCTGCCACTGCTCGTCATTCAGATCGAGCGGTCGGCCGAACGGCGGACCTCCCGCGTTGCAGACCAGGATGTCGAGCCGGTCGCCGAAGTGCTCGGCCGCGCGGGCGACGAGTTGCGGAATGTCTTCCAGGCGGGAGACGTCGCACGGGACGGCCAGCACGGGGGCGCCGGTGCGTTCGCGCAGGTCGCGGGCCGCCGCCTCCAACGTCTCCGTGCGCCGGGCCGCGATGGCCAATTTGGCGCCCTCTTCGGCCAGGGCCCGGGCCACGGCGAATCCCAGCCCCTCACTGGCTCCGGTAACCAGGGCCACCCGATCGCAAATGCCAAGGTCCATATGTAGCGCTCCTTTCGCAAACCGCCCAAACTGCTTTCGGGACGTTGTGACATGCAAAACTCCACGCCGCATTTCCAGGATTCCCACTTTACGCGTGACCAAAGGGCAGGCAATAGTTTGTGGACGCGCAAGAGCACGATTATACGGCCCACGGTGTTTGCCCCCGGGTGGATCGTATTTTATGTTGTAGCGTGCGGGGCACGACCACGCTTGGATATCCCGCCACCTTCGGGGATTGAGGGTAAAGGCCATGTCGCAAGTACCCTGCGCAAACTGCGGGCGCCTGACCACAGGCCGGAGTGAAGACCGGGTTAGCGGACGTATCATCGCGCTCTGCGAGAAGTGCAACGAATCGTCCAGCAGCCGGATGTGGTTCATGCTGCTTGCCCTCACGGCGGCCATTGTCTGCTTGATGCAGAACGTCTGACCTCTTGGGAGTTGGACACACCCGTCGCGCCCTGCGGCGGACCGAGACCCTGCGGGGCAACGCACGATCATCTCGAAGCACGTGGGCACGTGACCGCCATCCGCGGCACGTGCCCCCGGCTTTTTTACGCCGGACGTTGGTCGGTTCGGCGGGCGTGGTATCGGTATCGGACCTGCCCGCCTGCCGGCCGAGCCGCGGAGAAGGACGCCCCCGTCGCGCGGCCTATCGCCGCGTGTCCGTCGCGTCCACCCGATTGACACCCCCCGGGGTCGGTCTATACTGAGCCGCGGTTCTGGCTCCGGGGTGCCTATCGGCGTGGAAGCCCCGGTTTGGCGCGGATTCGCCGCGGCGCGGTAGACGGCGAGCCTTCATGCAAACATTCCGTTTACTTGTTGGGGCGCTGGCCCTTCTGTTCTGCACCGGCCCGCTGCTCGCTCAACCGCTCGTGCCGCTGGCCGACACGGTGGAAGAGCCCCTGTTGCCGCCCGGCATCAGCGATCAGGACGTGGAACTGTTCGGCAACCTGGTCTACCTGTGGACGGAGGGCGACGGCAGTGAGGTCATCCACGTGGTGGGCGGGTTTGAGCTCCACATGGGCCGCCGGCGCCTCAAGGCCCGGGAGGCCGTCGCGTGGATGACCCCACGCGAGTTCGAAGGGCGAACCTACAACGCTTTCGAGATCTTCCTCTGGCGCGACGCCCGGGTGATAGAACCCGCCGGGACCGCCACGACCGGCCCTGCCCTGTTCGCCACACTCAACAGCTTTGGCAAGGTCGTGGTCTCGGCCGACCGCAAGACACAGCAATCGTCGCGGGCCACGCCCGTGTACGCAGAGGCCGCACGCATTCGGGCTCGGGCCGGACTGGGCCAGGTCGGCCGGCCGGAAGCCCCGTCGCCCGTGACCGTGCTGGACCTGGGCCCGGCGGGCGAAGAGGAGAAGCCCGTCACCCGTCCGGTGGTGTCGTATCGGGCCCATCACCTGGCCGTACAGCAGGAGGCGGACCGCATCGTGGTTACGGCCATCGGCGACGTATTCGTATCGCGTGGCGATCCTGCCGGCCTCAATACGGTGGAGATTCGGGCGAACGCCGCCGTGCTGTACATGGTGGGGGAGGATAAGTCCGGCGGCCTGCCGACACTGGAGGGTCCCGAGCGTGTGAGCGGCCCGCCCGGTGCCGACTCGCCGATGGGCGCACTGCCCGGGCTGGGCGCGTTGCCGGGGCCGGGCTCGTCGGCCGATACGATGTTTCCCTCCGCGGGTCAGGTGGAGGCCGGGTACCTGGAAGGCGACGTGATCCTGACCTACGGGGACCGGACGATCCGGGCGTCGCAGTTGTACTTTGATTTCCAGAACGACCGGGCCCTGATCCTGGACGCGGTGGCCTTCATGCCGGCCCCGACGCGGGACGTGCCGATCTACGTTCGGGCGGAGCGGGTCCGCCAGTTGTCCGCGACGGAGTGGACGGCGTACAACGCGAAGCTGACC
>JAFGJQ010000346.1 GCA_016929015.1 Phycisphaerae bacterium
GTCCGTCCGGCCAGCAGCGGGGGGACCTGGTAGCACAGTGACTTGCCGCCGCCCGTGGGAAGCACGACGAGCGAGTCTTGACCCTCCAGCCCGGCCCGGATGGCGTGTTCCTGCATCGGCCGCAGCCGGTCAAAACCCCAGACCTGGCGAACGACCGCCATGATCCGTTCTTCCACGGGTTCTGCCGTCGTATCGACTTGGTTCATGATCCGACAGCGTACCGCGTTCCGCGGGGCAGGCCAATGACCTTCCGGACCGGCTGCCGGCGGCAGGATTCCGGTGTTCCTCCCGCGTTGCGCGTGAGCGTGAGGCCGGTTGACAAGTTTCGACATTCCCGGAACGAAGGCTCGACCGCGGCGTTGTCACCAGGTGTCTGCCTCCCGGCGCGTGGGCGGAATTCCATGCGGCAAATCAAGCGAATCGCGTCGGTGGCCGAGTGTTATTGGGGCGGTGTAACGTCCGGGTATTGCGTTTGGCCCCGGTTAGACGGTCTGCCCGGGCCCGTCCTATAATGCCGGGGGTCGGCGCGGTCGGTGTTCCGCGTGCCGACTGCACCACGGAGATGCCTCACGGCGTATAGTACGTTAGCCCGGAGCGTGATCCGGCGGTTTTGTGATGCGTGTCGGGGCCCGCGTCCCGACGCAGCCGAGGAGTTGTCATGCTGAATCTTCGCCACCGGCGAGTTCTCGTTGCCTTCATCAGTGCGGTCCTGCTGGTTCCGGTTGCGTCCTTTGCCGAGTCCGGCACCGAACAGAATGTGTCCGTTCCCGTCGGGCTGGACCCGTCGTGGCGAGACGCGATTCAGCTTCTGGACCAGAGCGGCGTTCTGGCGGAACGGATTTCGGCCGGCGCGGTCCCGGAGGCCGTTCAGGGCCCGCTGCGCAAGCTGGCCGACTGGTTCCGGGCGTGGTCGGAGCTGGAGACGAGCCGGTCGGTCCTGTCCCAGGAGGATTTCGAGACGTACGTGTCTCGCGCCAACAAGTGGCGAGAGAAGGGCCGAATCGACCGGGCCCTGGAATACGCTCTCCGCGCGTTTCACAACGCGCGTGACAAGGACGCCTTCCGGAAGGAATCGTGGCTGGCCCAGTTGCGCAAAGACGCGGAAGCGAAGGCGCAGGCGGATCGCGAGGCGAAAAACTGGCTGGACGCGCACGCCATCTATTATGAGCTGAGCGACATCTTCGACCAGGACAAGGAGCTGAAGGAACTCCGCCACGAGTGCCTGACGCACGCCCGGCTGGAGGAGCTGTACAAGAAGGACAGCCGCTGGGAGGAATCGCTGGAGGGCATTGACCCGGAGATGATCACGGAGGCGCTCTGGCGGATTGACCAGAAGTACGTGACGGAGGCGGACTTCCGCGCCCTGACGGAGGCGGGGCTCAAGCAGGTGTTGCTGCTGGCGGACTCTCCCGCCCTGCGCGAGCTGTTTGAGTACCTCCGGGACGACGCCCGCCGGCAGGAGTTCGTGGAGCGATTGAAGGTCCGGCTCAACCAGGTGCGCGCGGCCGAATCGCTGGACCGGCGGGAGGCGGCGTACTACTTCACGCGGATGCTCAAAATCAACGGGCAGACCGTGCAGTTGCCCGACGCGCTGCTCACCAGCGAGTTTGCCGAGGGTGCGCTGGGCGAGTTGGACGAGTTCACGTCGGTGATCTGGCCGGCGGACTACAGGGAGTTTCGCAAGCACACGCAGGGGAATTTTATCGGCGTGGGGATCTCCATCCGACAGAAGTACAACCCGCAGACGGAGTGCAACGACGTCGTGGTCGTCTCGCCCATTGAGGACTCACCCGCCTACGCGGCGGGGGTCCAGGCGGACGACGTGATCACGCACGTGGACGGCAAATCGCTGTGCGAAATGGACATCTCGCTGAGCAAGGCGGTTGAGATGATTACCGGGCCGGAGCGCACGCACGTTACGCTCACGCTCTATCGGCCGGGCGAGGACCGCAGCATCGAGATGAAGCTCGAGCGGCGCAAGGTGGTCATCCAGTCCGTCAAGGGCGACGTCCGTGACAAGGAGGACGAGCAGAAGTGGAACTTCATGCTCGATCCCGATTTGGGCATCGGCTACGTGCGCGTGACGAACTTCCAGGAGAACACCGTCGATGAACTCCGGACGATCATCACCGGCCTGAAGGAGAAGCACAATCTCCGCGGGTTGATCCTGGACCTGCGCTTCAATCCGGGGGGGCTGTTGCAGTCGGCGGTGGAAGCGGCGGAACTGTTCCTGGGCAAGGAACAGCGAATCGTAAGCACGAAGGGTCTGCGCAGCCGGCCCTGGGATATTGACACGCGCGGCGACGGCCCGTTTCGCGATCTGCCTTTGATCGTGCTGGTGAACGAGTACAGCGCCAGCGCGTCGGAGATCGTGTCCGGGGCCATCAGCGACCATCATCGCGGCCTGGTCATCGGCGAGCGGACCTTCGGCAAGTTCAGCGTGCAGAACCTCATTCAGCTCGTCCGCAGTGACGCCCATTTGAAACTCACCACCGCGCACTACTACCTGCCCAGCGGCCGGTCGCTGCACAAGGTCGACGGCGCTACGGAATGGGGCGTGGAACCGGACCTGAGCGTGGGCCTCGTGCCCAAGGAAATCCGCAAGGTGCTGGACATCCGCCGCGACACTGACGTCATCGGCCCGCGTGGCGAGAGCAACGGCGAAGACGAGGAGGATGACGAGTTCGCGCCTCTGCGTCCGAAGAAGGACGAGGCGGAGCCCAAGGCCCCCGCCACCCGGCCGGCCGAAGGTGCGGACGAGGCGGACCCCACCACAACCCAGCCGGCTGAGGACGAACCGGACGAGCCGGACCCCAACAAGCATCCGAAAATTGATCCGCAACTGGAGGCCGCCTTGCTGCTGATGCGGGTGCGGTTGATCCAGGAAGACTATCCGGCCATCGCCCGCTACATGGACGAGATCTCGACTGCCCCGGCCACCGCAGCCCTGAACGGCGAGAAGGTCCGGGCGCAGTAGGTCTGCACTGGCGGCGACAGAAGTCTGGCGATGAGAATTCCAGAGGCGTCACACGTGACGCGTGACGCCTCTCTTGTTCGCCGCCGGACCGATCCCGGAGCGCCGGGACTACCTCGGTCCCTCCCGGGGCGGGGATCCTTTCCTGCCTACTCAGAACGGATTCACGGCCGAGTGGGATCTTCCAGCACCGCCCATTCCAGGACGCCGCCGGAGAACTCGGGCTGCAATTGCACTTCGAGCCGCAGGCCGGTCGTTTCCACCGGATCGAACCGCAGGCGGTTCACCTGGTCGCTCCGCGTTCCGTAGCCTGTTCCATTCGCTGCTTCACGCCATTCCTCGCCGTTGCGGTACAGCGCCTTCCATGACGCCGGCACGCGGCAGCGCCCGCCCAGGTGGCTGTCATCGAACCAGTACACGTCGATGCCGGCCACGCGCCGGGGCTTTTCGAACTCGTACTGCACCCATTCCGCCGTGCCCAGATGATCCCACCAGTCCAGGCGCGGCACGTTGCTGTCGCCGGGCCAGGCCGGCTCGATTCCGTCGTGCATCGCCGCCAGGTCTCCGTGAACGTGCGATGCTGAGGCCTTGATTCCCGCCGCCGGCTGCGGCGGCACCAGCCCGTCCGATTCCGGCAGCCATACCGCCATGGGACCGGCCTTCCGATTGTCCCACACGCAATAGGGAATCGCGGTGAACTCAACCGTTCGGCCCTCTTTCACCGGGCGGTACAGGTCCGAGCCCCACGCGGCAGGGGCGGCCGCCTCTCGTCCTCTTCCTTCGATCACCGTCACGCCGCCCAGCAGGTCTTTGCGGTGCACCGCGTTCAGAGCGGCGTCGCGGGGCAGGACCAGCCGGTCCACCGCACCTTTGGCATCCTGGGCTTCCACGCAGTACACGATCGGCCCGCGCCGGAGCGCCACACGCCCGCGGTCGGCCATCACCCGCGGATTCGCCTCGATGCGCTGAATCGGCATGGCAAGCGACAGTTCCACCACGTCATCCGGCTTCCAGGCGCGTTCGATGCGCAGGTAGCCGTTGCGGACAAACGGGTCCTCCAGCGTTTGGCCGTTGATCTTCGCCTCGGCCTTCGGGCACCAGTCCGGCAGCCGCAG
Organism: Phycisphaerae bacterium; assembly: GCA_016929015.1. Taxonomy (GTDB): domain Bacteria; phylum Planctomycetota; class Phycisphaerae; order UBA1845; family UBA1845; genus JAFGJQ01. Next base: position 4,090 of record JAFGJQ010000346.1, read on the forward strand.
GCAGACCGCGAACGGCTTCTCCGCGGACGGGGACAGCTTCAGTCGCACCTTGCCGTCCCAGGGGTAGTCCGTCTTCTGCTCCACTTTTACGGGAACGCCGGCGACGCGGATCTCGGCGCGCCCCGTCACGTACAGGTTCACGTAGATCCCGTCGTTGTCCGCGGCGTAGATGTAGCCGCCCAGCGTCGGGAAAAAGCGGGCGAAGTTCGGCGGACAGCAGGCGCAGCCGTACCACGGCCGGCGGTGGTGATCGCCCCGGCCGGCCAGCGGGTTTTCGTAGAAGAACCGGTCGCCGCTCAGCGACACGCCGGCGGGCAGCGAGTTGTACAACACGCGCTCCAGAACGTTCACGTATCGGGCGTCTTTCGTGAGCAGATTCATGCGATGTGCCCAGAACACCAGCCCGATGGACGCACAGGATTCGCAGTAGGCGGTCTGGTTGGGCAGGTCGTAGGGGATGGTGAACCCTTCGTTGTGCGCCGACGGCCCGATGCCGCCCGTGACGTACAGCTTCCGCTGGGTTACGTCGTCCCAGATGCGCTGCAGCGTGCCCAGGTGAGCGTCGCTGCCGGCGGCCCGCATGACGTCCGCCAGCCCGCAGTAGTAGTACACCGCCCGCACTGCGTGCCCGACGATCTCGCTCTGCTGGTCGATCGGCGCGTGGTCCTGGCAGTAGTCTCCGTAGAGCTCGCGCCCGTGCGCCCGGCCCCGCCCCTCCAGGAAGAACTGGGCCAGTTCGCGGTACCGGGTGTCGCCCGTGGCCGTCGAGAGCCTGACCAGGGCCAGCTCGATTTCCTGGTGTCCGGGCACGTCACGCCGCTTGTCCGGGCCGAAGAGCGACGCCACGTGGTCGGCGAACCGGACGGCGACGTCCAGCAGCGTGCGTTTGCCCGTTGCCTGGTAGTGCGCCACCGCCGCCTCGATCAGGTGCCCGCCGCAGTACATCTCGTGCGCGTCTTTCACGTTCGTCCAACGCGCGTCCGGCTGGGTCAGCGTGTAGTGGCTGTTGAGGTATCCGTCCGGCTGCTGTGCCGCGGTGATGACGGCGATCAGATCATCCACCTGTTTCTGCAGAGCCGCGTCGGGCTTTCGGGCCAACTCGTAGCACGCGCCCTCCAGCACCTTGTACACGTCCGAGTCGTTGAAACGGAAGCCCTCAAACTCCTTGCCCTCCAGAAGCCCGCCTGCCCGGCGCAGGTTGTTGACCCGCCCGGTTTCCTCGCACATCCGGAAGTTGTGAGGGATCGTCCGCTCGCGGTTGATCTTCATGCGGGGCGCCCAGAACTCGTCGGTCACCTCCACCGCACCGAACGGCACCGGCGTCAGACCCGGCTCCGCCGCGCTCGCCATGGTTGCCGCCACCGCCATCATCACCGTTGCCCATCGCACCATGTACCACCTCCGCTTGCTGACTACCGCCCGCAATCTACAGCCCCCGCGCCCTGCCCCCCTCTTCTCAGCTTGGATTCAACACGCCGACGACCCACTCGAAGAGCCCGCCCGAGTGTCCCTCCTGCAGCGTCACTTCGAGCTTCAGCTCGGTTGTCTCCACCGGATCGAACCGCATGGAGTCCCAGCCCCGCCGGTCCGCGCCGGCCTTGCCGTGCGACACCACGGGCTCCCACGCGCCGTTCTTTCGCCAGAACACACGCCACGAGGCGGGCGGACGGCATTCGCCGCCTTCGTCGTCGTCCACCCAGTACACGTGTACCTCCGACACCGGCCGCACCCGTTCGAACCGGTACGTGATCCATTCCGTGGTCCCCTTGTGGGGCCGCCAGGTGAAGCGAGGCACCTTGTTGGGGTCCTTGCCCGTCCATGGCCAGTCGCCGTTGCTGACGGCCGAGAGGTCGTCGGACACGTGCGATGCCTCGTGCAGGCAATCCAGCGGCGGCGTCCACTCGTGCGCGTCCGGGCCGCTGCTGACCGTCGGAAACGCCGAGATGCGCAGCCGGGCGCAGCCCATCGGCACCAGCGTGATCGTCTCCGGCGGCCCCGGATCCACGCGGGCCGGGCTTTCCTGCACTTCGCCGACCAGGCCGGTGGGATCCTGCCGCCAGGCCGGAATGCGCTTGCCGCGGGTGGTCAACTCGATGAGGGTATCGTCCAGCGTGAAGGGCTGCGGGGCCAGCGGGCCGGGCTTGTGCACAACCTCGAACAGGGCGGCCGGATCGCCCGCGCCTTCGATTTCCAGACCGTAGTTCCACGGCGTCTGCGGATACACCTCGAACGCCGGCCACTTCTGGTAATCCTCGCCGATTCCCTCGCGGAGCGTGTGCCATCGCTCCTCGATGCGCAGGGAGTACGTAAGCGGCCCGCGGTGCACCGACACGCTGTTGCCGTTGGCCTTCCATCGTTTCAGCGTCACCTTGGCCGGCAGGTGCAGTTTGATCTCGTCACCGTCCGACCATCGCTGTTGCAGCACGAGGTGCTCGCCCCCGCTCGCTCGCGCCGCGCGACGCTGCCCGTTCACCGCCACCTCCGGACCTTCGCACCAGCCGGGCACGCGCAGGTACAGCGGAAACTCCACAGGTTTGGCCGCGGCAATCCGCAGGGTGATCGTCTCGGCGAACGGGTAGTCCGTGTTCGAGCGCACGGTCACCTCCGCGCCGTCAGCTACCTTGGCCGTCACGTCGCTGGCCGCGTAGACCACCGCTGCCAACCCGCGGTCCTGGGTGGCCATCCAGAGGTGTTCCGCCAGATACGGCCAGCCCATGGCGACGTTGTGCTGGCAGCAGCGGAAGTCCCACGGATCGAAGGCCAGCGTGTTGCCGCCGTTTTCCAGGCCCGGCGCCTTGTTGCCGCGGTCGATCTGTACGAGGTTCGGCGCGGTCAGGTAATGCAGGCCCTTCAAGTCCGGCGTCATGGAGGCCGGCAGCGAGTTGAAGGCCACGTCTTCCAGCCGGTCCGCCCAGTCTGCCTGCCCGGTGATCTTCAGGAGCATCTCATACGAGAGCATGATCTCGGTCATCGAGCAGGTTTCGGCGCCCTGCCTCGGGCCGGGATAGCCGCACCGGGCGTCTTCGTCCGCCCCGAACATGCCGCCGGGCACCTGACCGAATTTCTCGTAGACTTCGGCCAGGCACCGCCGGGTGGCCGTCAGGTCTGCCTCGTCGTGCGATTGCTGGTACCAGAGGGCCGGGTTTCGGAAGCCCTGGCAGATGTTCACGCCGTGCCAGCTCTGGACTTTCGCACCCCAATCCGCCCAGTTCGTGCGGATGCGCTGGGCGAACTCGATCAGCCAGCTTTCGCCGGTGTGGTTGTAGAGCCAGTAGACGCTGTCCAACTCATCGCCCGCCCGCACGTGCTGCCACCACTGCAGGGCGTAGGTTCCGACGCCCCAGGCGTGGACGTACAAATCCTTGTCGGAAAGGGAATTGCGGTATCGAAAGTACCGCGTCATGACCGGGAGCACGCGTTCGTCTCGCGTTGCCTCGAAGAAACTGCGAAGCGCGAACAGCATGATCATGTTCGGCCACGCGTCGCCGGACGCCTTCATCGGCTGCGGGCCGATCCAGCCGTCCGCGTCCTGGCTGGCGAGCAGGGCATCGAGCCAGACCCGTGCCTCGCGGATGATCCGCTGGTCCTTCAGCACGTAGCCCAGGTCGCCGAACCCCTTGAGCCAGTACGGGACTTCTTCCCAGGCGACCTTCTCCTTCGGGTGGAGCCAGCCGCTGTCGGACCGGCAGAACCTGCTCACCTCCGGCAAGTGGCCGACGAACCCATCCCGCATTCGGACGAGCTGCTCGTGGAGCCATCCGCGCGGGGTGATCGCCCCGATCGGCAGCTTCACCAGGGGACTGGGCCGCAGGGGGGGGCGATTAGAGACGTAGTGACTGCCCGGGCCGTCGAGCGGAGGCACGTCAACCGCGTGAATCTTCATCAGAAATCCCTCTTAACTTCATTCCTGAAAAATAGTTAAGACCCGTATTCCGGGGTGCAACCCACCCCAGATTGTTGCCTTCGCTCGCGCAAAAATACGGGGCTCCCCTTATTCAGCCATAGTTGTACCCTCGGGGACGTGGGTGGTAAAGCGGGCCGGCTTCAAGTGCCGTAGGGTTGTCTTGCAGCCTCAGCGGCTCGTGGGGCGTTTCAGGATCACCACGATGTCCCGCGAGGCGCCGTACGCCTGGTTCGTGTCGAACGCGCTGACGACTTCCCAGCCGTCGCGACCCAACGCGTTTAACTGCGTGTCCAGCTTCTCCACGTCGAGCTTGCCGCCGAGGAACCACCCCTCCGCCGCCAGCTTGAGCGTCATGTATTCCCATCGCATGACGTGATCCTCCAGTGTTCCTGGAGAAGACAAGAGCACGCCTCGCGCGGAACGCGTGGCGCTCCGGGCGTGCGAACGAACGCCTGCTCAGTCCTTGCCCGCCGGGCGGAAATCGTAGCGGCGCAGGTGCATCTGGTCCCGCACGTAAACCTCCGCCCGGCCGTCGCCGTCCTTGTCCTGTACCAGCAGCCACTGCGGCCAGCCCGGGAACGGTTTGCGGACGATGAGTTCGCCTTCGCTTGAGATGACGTGGATCGCGCTGCCGCACGTGAAGACCAGCTCGTCGCCCCGGCGGCCGTCCAGATCAGCCAACGTCATGTGCTGCGGCTGCTGATGCTGCTCGCCCCGGATCTCCTGTCGCCACAGCTCCGCACCCTGCTCGTCAAACGCGGCGAAGATGGCCCCTACGGGCGGCTTGTATTGCTCCTGCGACTCCTCGTCCACAATCGTCTCCACGGTGATGATGCCCGGCCGGCCTCCGCGGCCCACGGCACCGACCAGGAACGGCGTGGGCGGCGTGTACCCTTGTGAGGCGGTCTTGCGCGGCGGCATGGGAACCTCGGCCACCGTCTCTCCCTTGAGATTGATCTTGCGGACGCTGTTGCGATGCCGCACCCAGATGCCCTCCGCGTCCGATTGCGGCCCCGTGCCGCTGGACCAGTAGTTGCCGGTCTCATCCGGCGCCCGCGCGGCCCAGGCTTCGCGAAGCCAGTCCTCGTTCAGCGGCTCAACCTGGCTGGACGGAGTGAACCGCGCGGTGGTCTGATCCTCATACTCCTCGATTTCCTCTTTGCTCATCGGCTTGGCGCTGGGCAGATCCCGGCCCTCCAGCAGCTTCTCGACGTCCTTCGTCAGGCTCTCCGTCATTTGCGGCGTCAGGAAGCCGCCGTACCGGCCCTGCACGACCCCGTCGCGGTTGACCAGCACCGTGCCGCCGCTCCCGCACTCCATGTCTCTGGCGATCCCGTACCCCCCCTCGTGGATGACGGGATAGGCCGCCCTGGCCGTGTCAAACGTTTCCGCAAGTTTGTCTTCGTCCACGTCCCCCTGCACGACCACGATGACCTCAAGCCCGCGGTCGCGATACTTCGCATAGAGGTCCGCAAGCTCCTCCGCACCGGGTGAGGTGTACCCGCCCCCGACATACAGGAACGACACCACGCCCACCTTGCCGGCCAGTCGCTCCGACCCCACCGTGTCGCCGGCCAGGGTCCTGCCTTCAAACTGCGGTACCGGCTTGCCCGACAGCACGAATTGCGACGCCCCTTCGCCCGTGTGGCCCCAACGCGAGTAGAGACGATCCGTCTTCTTGGCACCCTCCGGCGCGGTGAACGAGAAGGCCTTCTCGTCCGGCTTCTCATTGACTTTCAATTCGGTCACGTCGTAGACCATCCGGAAGTAGGTCGCGTTCTGGAATTGCTCGCCCGTTTGCTGGGCGACCTGGAGCAGGTCGAATTCCACCGCGCGGACAAGCCCGTCCGTCTCACGCATCCACACGGTGACGGGCACATCATCCTTGATCCAGCCGCCCGGCACGCCGGCGAACCCTTGCAGGACCAGGCAGGCGTCACCGTTTCGGGTTTCCCGGCCGGTCACATCCATGTTGCGAAACGTTTGCACGAATCGGTCCCGCGGCTTCTTCGACACCAGGAGCAGGCCGTTGCCGACGTCCAGCCGAAACGGCCCCATGTGCTGCGTGATCTGCTCGACAATGTCCTTCTTGGGGTCCAGCTTGCTTGTCGTGTAGCGGCCGATGTCCGTCTTGAAGACGGTCAGTTCCTTGCCGTCGCACACGGCTTCTCCTTCGGGCAGCTTGAACCGGAACCGGTTCGGCTTGAGGTACGCGAAGGACAGCTTCTGGCCTTCCGATCGGCCCATTTCCTGGGCGTCCGACTCCATGCGGAACTCGGCCGTTTCCTCCAGCGAGCGCAGCTTCTCCAGTCCGCCGGTCAGCCGCTCCAGGGCATCCTTGGCCTTGGGCGACCAGGTTTCGAGGTTCTCCTTCGCCTTGTCGTCGGCCGGAGCAGCCGTCGCCAGGCCGAACACCATTGCCAGAGAGATCAGCATCTTCGACATGATGAAATCGCCTCCCCTCAGAGGTTCAGGCCGCCCCGCGCAGCCACAAGGCATCTATCGCGGAATCCGCCATAGACCTTACACGAAGCGCTGCCGCGCAGGCAAATGCCGCTGCCTTGCCCCGCGACGCACCGATCTTCTTCACTCCGCCGCATTCAGCAGCGACAGGGTCAGTGTGCTCATGGCCGTTACGCCGGTCTGGAGCGACGGCCGCAGGTCGACCGCGTATTTGCTGGAATGCAGCGACGGCAGGGGTTCGGCGCCAGGCTGAAGGCTCGCCTCGTACCGCTCGCGGGCGACGCTGCCCAGGCTGATCTGCAGCCCCGGCTTTTCCAGGTGCCGCGCGAACATCCCGAAGTCTTCCCCGCCCATGCCGGCCGGCCGCTCGACTACGTTGTCCGCCCCGAAGACGTCGCGAAACACGTCCACCGCGGCCGCCGTCAGGTCCGGGTCGTTGTAGCACGCCGGGAGCCCCTCGCGGATGTCCACCTTCGGAGGCCGGGGACATCCGAACGACGTACACACGTCCGTCGTGATCTGCCGGATGCCGTCCAGCAGTTGCCGGCGCACGTCCTCCTGGTACGAGCGCACCGTGAGTTTCATCGTCACTTCGTTGGGGATGACGTTGTGCCGCGACCCGCCGTGAATGGCTCCCACCGTCACCACCGCCGGTTTGGTGGGATCCACCCGCCGGCTCACCAGCGTCTGCAACTGCGTGATGACGTAGGCCGCGGTCACGATCGGATCCACCGTGTCGTTCGGCCGGGCCCCGTGCCCGCCGCGGCCGTAGATCGTGATGTCCACGGCGTCCACGTTCGCCGCGGCCCAGCCTGAATGGTAGCCCACCTGTCCGGCCGGCATCTCGTGCGACACGTGGAGCGACAGGCAGAAACCCGGCCGAGGGAACCGCTCGAACAGGCCGTCTTGAATCATTCGCTCCGCTCCGCCGCCCGATTCTTCCGCGGGCTGTGCGACCAAGACCACCGTACCCCGCCATTGGTCGCGGATGGTGCTCAGCACGCCCGCCGTGCCGAGCAGAGTGGTGGTATGAACGTCGTGCCCGCAGGCATGCATGACGCCGGTGACGGTGCCGTCGGGCAGCGTGGCGCGGACTCTGCTGGCGTAGTCCAACCCGGTTTCCTCCGTGATGGGCAGCGCGTCCATGTCTCCGCGCACCAAAACCGTCGGCCCGGTCCCGTTGCGAAGCACGCCCACGACTCCGTGTCCGCCGACGTTTGTCGTGACGTCGTAGCCGTATTTCCGCAGGTGTTCAGCCACCAGTGCCGCGGTCTTCTCCTCGTACCGCGACAGTTCCGGGTTCGCGTGAATGTGCTTGCACACGTCCACCAGCCCGTCCATGTGCTCGCCCACCCACTTCGCCACGGCCTCCCGCTGTCCGGGCCGGAACTCGGCGTGGACCACGTCGGCTCGCACGCTGATGCCGACGCCGAGAACGAATGCCAGGGCGGCCGCCAGAGTCTTGTTCATGTTGCCTCCTCCGTGGTTTGTTGGGGCTTCCTTGTGGACTGGGCCGGAACCGCATCCCGATCCGGTGGCGTCAGCAGTATCACACATGCAGCCGGCGCGGGCCGCGCTGGCGCTCGGCGGCTTCCGTGGCGGCACGCAGCACGACGGCAACGGTCACGGGACCGACGCCGCCGGGCACCGGCGTGATCACGCCGGCCACCTCACGCACCTCGTCAAACCGCACGTCGCCCACCACCTTGGTCTTCTCGCTGCCCGGCGACACAGGTACTCGGCTGATCCCCACGTCGATCACGATCGCCCCCGGCTTGACGTGGTCGGCCGTCACCAGCCCCGGCACGCCGGCCGTGGCTACCAGAATGTCCGCCTGCCGCGTGTGCTCCTTCAGGTCTTTCGTGTACACGTTGCACGCGGTGACCGTGGCGTCCTGCTGCATCAGATTCAGCGCCATGGGCCGGCCGGTGATCGTCCCCATCCCAATCACTACCGCGTGCATGCCCCGCACCTCGCAGCCCAGCTCCCGCACCACTTCCAGCACCGCCACCGACGTGCACGGCGCCATGATCGGGCAGTTGTAGAACAGCATCCCGATGTTTGTCGGGTTCACGCCCTCGATGTCCTTGTAGGGATCAATGCAATACTGGGCGGCCGGCGTGTCCAGCCCCGCGGGCAGTGGCAGGTTCAGCAGAATGCCGGTCACGTCCGGATCGGCATTCAACTGCCGGATGAGTCCCGTCACGTCCTGCTGCGTGCAGCCGGCGGGCAGCGTATGCAAATGGTACGCAATGCCGGCCTCACGGCATTGCCGCTCCTGCGACTGCGTGAAGATCGCACCGGCCGCCGGATCACCCGCGAGAATCGCGTCCAGCCGGACCCGCATGTCCTGGGCGGCCAGCCGCCGCACCCGTTCCGCCGTCTGCTGCTTGATCCTTCCTGCGACGGCCTTGCCGTCGAAAACCGTTGCCGTCATCGTCCGTGCTCGCTTTCTGAAGCGTTCGGGGATGGACTTCCATCGTCCACAAATGGTGTGATGAAATTGTACCGGACCACCGCGCGGTATTCGGGACGGGTGTGGATGTACCATCCCGCGATGGCCAGGCCCACCAGAGAGCCGGCCCAGAGCCCGGCCTTGACCCAATGGATCAGGCGGTCGTACATGCGAAGCCGGGCCACGTCGCCTGCCAGGGACCGGAGAAACTGCATCCGGCTGGCCATCGACGAATGGCGCCAGCTTCGTTCGTCGTGCGGAATGCCGTTCAGGACGGCCACCCGATCCAGCGTTTCCACGAACGTGCCCGCGGCCGTTGCGCAGAGGGCGTCCGGGTTTCCCGGCAGGCCGCCGGGATGCCGCCCGCACGGAAGGTCACACCGGTCAACCAGTTGCGTCAGGCAGCGGGCCCCGTAGAGGTCTGCCTGCCGTTCAAAGCGCCGCGAGATCCAGCCAAAGCCAATTCCCCAGACGACCAACACACCGACGAATCCGGCCGTCTCGATGAACCCGTCACTCAGCCGGATCAACGGGTGATGCGGGTCGGAAATGCGGATCAGAATCTCCACAAACCCGGAGACCAGCAACATGCCGCACGTGGCAAACAGCAGAAAATAGGGGATATGGTGTAGCCTCACGTGGCCGGCCTCGTGGCCGAAGACGCCCACAATCTTCGGTTCGCCCAGCGAGTCCAGCAGGGCGTCTGAAAGCAGGATGTAGCGAACCCGCGGGAATAATCCCATGACGGCGGCGTTGACCATCATGTGTTGGCTTCGCCAGATCAGAATCTCCCGGTAGCGCAGCCCGATTTGCCGGCACAGCTCTTCCAGCCGTCGGCGGAGCGGTCCGTCCGGAAGCGGCTCGGTCGACCAGATGTACCGCAGCATCACGGGCGCCAGCACGAACACCAGCAACGCGGCCAGTCCCAGCACAAGCTGGCTGGCCCACGGCACGCGGAGCCAATGCACCAGCGTGTCCCGGCTCTGCTCCGCCCAGCGGAACGCGACCAAGATCAGGGTCATGGGTACGGCGGCGATCAGAAGCTGATGCCGGATTTGGAAGAGCAGGTAACCTCCCAGCGACCACACCGCCGGACGCGGGGCGCCCGGCGTCTCCATCTGCCGGACCCGCAGTGTCGCCTCCCGTACCGACCGGTCGACCGGATACGACGCGATCCACAGCAACACCAGCGATGCGAAGAAGGGCAGCAGAATCACCACGTCGGCCATCCCGGGAATCGCCCGTACGCCGGGCAGCCCGCGGGCGAGTTCCGGCCACGTGGTCAGCCCGATGTCGGCCGCGAACGCAAGCACGGTGGCAACCGACAGCACAAAGCTGCCCCAGTGATACCGATGCTGCATTCTCTGCGTGCGATCCGCGCTCATCCCATCCACGCGGCGCACCCCCGCGGACATCCACGCGCCGGCCAGGAAGAAAAGTGCCGGCTTGACCAGTACGAAAGCCAGGCAGGTCCCGATGTGGTCAAACCACGGCTCGATGGGCCGAGCGTCGGGCCACCAGAAGAGAAGAAAGTAGGCTACGATTACGTGTAAGTACATTCTTGGCAACGAGTTAAAATCGGACTCCAGCAGCAGGTGACCGCTCGGCACCGTTCCGGTAGCCGCGTGGGCCTACCGGGCGGTTGGCGAGCCGACTTTGCCATCGCCCGTGACCGGACGCCGCGGTAGAATACCCGCGACGGCGCGGAGGGGAAACGGGCGAGCCTGCCCGGGTCTTTTTTCCAGGAGAGCAACACGATGAGAACATCAGGACGATGGATGACGTTGGCGATGATGGCCCTTTTGGGCGTGGTTTGGACGGGACCGGCCCGCGGGCAGGAGACGCCGCCTCTGGCGGACGACGAGGTCGTGGAGTCGGACGACGTGGCGACCGAGGTGGCGGAGGACGAGGATCCCGCCGCGACGGAGGAGCAGGAGCGAGGGGAGAAAGGCGAGAAGAAACATGAGGATGTTGATCGGCGTCAGCAGGAGCTGGACTACCTGACCGAGCTTCGTCGGGCGGTGAACAAGGAAATCCGGCTCAGCGACGACCAGACGCTTGCGGTCAGGGAGTTGTTCAAGGCGCACACCGAGTTCGTCGAGAGCTACCGGCCGGAAGAGAAAGAGGAGATCGTCGATCCGAAGGCGATAGAAGCGGAGCGACAGAAGCTCCAGGAAGAGCTTCGCGAGGCCCGCCGGAACAGGGATCGGGATCGCGTGATGGAACTGATGGAGAGGATGGGGCAGGGCGAGACCAGGGATGAGATCACCCGAGCCACGCGGCGGTTCCACCAGGAGGTGGCGCAGGAGCTTGACCCCGACCAGCAGCAGCAGTTTCGCGATATCGTCCGCCGGCTCTACAAGCGGCAGGAGGATCCGATGGAGGCGGCGCGGAATCGTATGCGCGGAATCCGGATCATGCGCCGTGTGCTGGATGAGCTGAAGTTGAGTGAGGAGCAGAATGAGGCCGTCCGCGACGTGTTCCGCGAGAGCATGCCGTCGTTTGGCGAACACGGTCGCGATCCCGAGCAGATGGTCAAAATTCAGGAGGAACTGAAGGCGAAGGTGCTCGACATCCTGGATGACGAGCAGAAGGCCCAATTCGAGGAGCGGTTGGAGTACTACGAGGCGCATCCGGAAGCCATGCCGGAGCCCGAACGACACGGCAACCGGCCAACCCGGCCGCGTTCGCGAGTCGGTGGTCGTGGCCCTGCGGCTCCTCCGCCCCAGGAGTGATCACGATCGGCGGCTGCCCAGGGCGACCGCTGTTTGTTTGGCACAGGCTTTCGGCCTCCGCTGCAAATCGAGGGCCGGAAGCCTGTGCTGCATCGGTTTCTGCCAACGCCGTCGCCCTGGGCACGGTTTGAGCGAGGGGGTTGACGGCTTCGACATCCGGACCGACGATTCTGCTGCTCGCCAGACGGTCAGGAACACAAGGAGACGTGAAATGCGACGTGGAAACCTCAGCGCGTGCAAGCGTATTCACTGGCGCGCGGTTTGGTGGATGCCGATGGCCGGACTGGTACTGTTTGCCGCCGGCTGCCTGGAGCCGAATGAGCCCTCCACGCTCGACCAGCAGATCGAAGCACAGGTGTCGCCCGTTCGGCAGACCGCCGAGCAAGCCCGGGCGGATGTGGATTTGACCCGACAGCAATTGTCCGAACGGATCGCGGGTCTCGAGGCCGAGTTGACGGCCGAGCGGCAGCGCGTCGATGAGATCAAACGGCAGATGGAAGCGGCGCAGACCGCGCTGGCCCGGCTTGACGAGTTGGGATTGCCGGCAGTGGTGCAGGCCCTGCAGACCGCCCGGGCGGACCTGGACCGCCTGACCACGGACGTTCAAGCTCGCCTGGAGGCTGCGGACCAGGCTCTGGACGCCGCCGCGAAAGACCGGCGCATGCTGGCCGGGGCCGACGTGGACCTTCGGGCATACGTGGACACATCCGTCAAGACGCTGGACAGCCAGTCCGCTCAGGCTCGTGATTCTCTCCGAGCGAACATGACCGACCGCATCGAACAGGAGAAGAACGCGACACAACTGGCCATCCGCACCGTGGAGAACACGGTGCAGGCCGGTTCCGCTCAGGTCGCCCTGGCCATCCAGTTGCTGCGGGAATCGCTGGAGGCGGAGCAGGAGTCGCTGGCCGGCCGGCGCCAGCGTCTTCGGGAGATCCTGGCCGGCCTGGATCGACAGTTCACCACCGAAGGAGTCGAGAATCCGGATGAGCTGGCCACGCTGTACTTCCGAGAAGCGATCGCCCTGCAGGAAGAGTTCCAGGCGCAGCCGGAGAACACTCGCCGCCTGGATGACGCGCTGCTGAACTACCGCAAAGGGCTGGCACTCCGCCCGGATGACGCGGAGATGCATTTCCAAATCGCGCAGCTTCTCATGCGCGTGGATCGTTCATCGGAGGCCGAACTGCACCTGCGCTACTACCTGGGGCACGGTAACAACGCCAAAAACCTCGACCAGGCTCGCCAGTGGCTCGACGACAAGTGACCCGTGCTCCGATGCCCCCCGAACCATGGACCTCTCGCTTCCTGGATCCCTCGATCGCTCCTAAAAAATGAAATCCGTTCGCAGGAACTTCGAGTGCCGGCCGGACACGATGCGGGAGACCAGCTCCTCGTTGATGTCCGTGGTATTCGCCGCCACCAGGCTGCGGATGCTGAACACGCGCAGGGCGTCCGAAACGCTCAACGTGTTCTCGGCCGAGTCCTTGCGACCGGTGAAGGGGAACACGTCCGGGCCGCGCTGGCACTGGCTGTTGATGTTCAACCGGCAGAACTGGTTCACCAGCGGGTCAATCAGCCGGCTCATGGACTCCGGCTCCGTGCCGAACAGCGCCGCCTGCTGCCCATGTGGCGAGTTCAGGACCCACTGGATCACCTCGGACTCATCCTCGTACGACAGAATGGGCACCACCGGGCCGAACTGCTCCACCTGGCAGATCGGCATCTCCGGGCGGCAGGGATACAGCACGGCTGGGTAGAACAACGTGTGATCGATCGTCCCGCCGCCGGCGTTCACGATTTTCGCCCCGCCGGACAGGGCCTCGTCCGCCAGGCCGCGCAGCCATCGCGGCTTGCCCGACTCCGGCAGCGGCGTGATCTGCACGCCGTCTTCCCACGGCATTCCCACCACGCGATTGCCCACGGCCTCCGCAAACCGCTCCACAAACGCATCCGCCATGGATCGGTGGACGAAGATGATCTTGATGGCCGTGCAACGCTGCCCGTTATACGACAGGGCGCCCGTCACGCACTCGCGGACGGCGAGGTCCAGATCGGCGTGGGGCAGCACAACACCCGGGTTCTTGGCCTCCAGGCCGAACACGCAACGCAGCCGGTTCGGTCGCGGATGCTGATGCTTGAGGATGCCGGCCACGCGGGCCGAGCCGATGAACGCCAGCACGCTCACCATACCGCCGGTCATGAGCGGGCCGACGACCGTCGCCCCGTCTCCGTAGACCGTATTCACCACACCCGGCGGGAACGACTCGGCGAACGCCTCCAGCAGCGGCGCATGCAGCAGCACGCCGTGCTTGGGCGGTTTGAAGATGACCGGGTTGCCCATGATGATGGCCGGGATGAGCGTGGTGAACGTCTCGTTGAGCGGGTAGTTGAAGGGGCCCATGCAGAGCGTGACGCCCAGCGGGCTGCGGCGAATCTGGGCCAGGAAGCCGCTTTCCAGGGCGAAGCGCGAGCCGGCCCGGTCGAGCTCTTTCAGGGCGTGGATGGTCGCCACGATGTACTCGACGGTGCGGTCGAACTCTTTGCGGGCGTCGGGCAGGGTCTTGCCGATCTCCCACATCAGCAATTGGACCACCTCGTCGCGCACGGCCTGCATGCGGGGGATGAAGGATTCGACGCAGCGGATGCGGTCGGCCACAGACATGGTGGGCCATTCGCCGCAGCCGTGATCCCAGGCCCGCACTGCCGCATCCTCGGCCTGACGGCTCTGGTCGGCCGTCATGAGCGGGTAGTGGCCCAGGGCGTACGGGGCAGCCTGCCCGTTGTCCCGGATGCAGACCGGCGAGAGTACTTCCTCGCACGGCCCGTCCCAGGTTCGGACCTGCCCGTCGATAAGGTACCGGGCACCCTGTGCGTAGTAGTTCACACGATGAGCGTCCGGGACGGTGCTGGCGGTCGGAAAC
>JAFGJQ010000347.1 GCA_016929015.1 Phycisphaerae bacterium
ATCCTGTATGTCTGCGCTGCGGGCTCGCCCGTCGGTAACCATCGGCTTGGTCTGTCTGGTCGTCGCTCCGGCTGCCCGCGCCCGGCGGCCGGTGCAGCCCTTGCCGGCGGGTATCTACACGTTTGACCAGGGATCCCCCACGGTCAGCGCGGGTTTTCTGAGCGCCGCAGACGTGCTGCGGTTCTCGTCAGTGGACCCAACGCTTCCCATCGTCGACGTCAACGCCGCCGACGTCGGACTGACGCTGTTCGATGACATCGACGCCCTGTCCATCAACACGACGGGGGTGGGGCCGATTGAACCGCTGCTGCTGGTCTTTTCCGTCGATCGCTACACCACGGGGATCGCCCCGCCCGAGCCGTCCTTGGTGGCGCAGGGCGTGCCGTTCAACGTGTACGACCAGGCCGCCCGGGGACACGCCGCGGCAGACCAGTACCTCAGCACGGAACCGTTTACGCGATCCGGCGTCGTTCCCCTGCGCGGCGAGCGTCAAGTGACGAACAACACGTTGATTCGGAACAACTTTGACGAAGGGGGTACGGGGCACGGGGCCCAACCCCAGCGAGCGGCGGACATCAATACGAACGCCGAGCCCCAGGACAACGTCGATGCTGTAGCGGCTGAGCAGATTCCCGGCCTGCGGACCCGGCCGCCGCTGTATCTGTCTCTGACGCCGGACTCCCCGACCGTGATCCAGACGGGTACCAGCGGCGCCCACATCTTCTACCTGGCCGAGCCGAACATGCCTTTGTCGTTATTCGCGGCGCCCGAGGCTCTGGGTCTGACTCCGCTGGATGACATTGATGCGTTGGTCGTGTTCGACATGAATGAGAACGGGGTTTTCGACGGGTCGGGTCCGACGTCCGACCAAGTCCTGTTTTCGCTGGCACCCGGGTCGCCGTCACTCTCGGCCATTCCCGACGCCAGCAACGAGGGTGCGGCGGCGGATGTTTTCTCCGTCCATCCGGGATCGCCCCCGACCATCACCGTACTGGCCAGCGCCGCCCAGTTGGGGCTCGGCGCGATCGGCGACAATGTGGATGCCCTGCATTTCATCCGATCCGCCACGCCGATGCAGAGCGCCCTGCGGCACGGCATTCGCGAACGCATCCCTTGCGACTATGACAACGACAGCGACGTGGATCACAAGGATTTGACCGCCTGGGTGGTGGACTGCCAGACCGGTCCGGACATCCCGGGCACGCCCGAGCCGCTGACCCTGGAATGCCTTCTGGCGTTTGACACGACCGGGGATGAGCGGATTGATCTGGCCGACTTTGCCGCGTTCCAGCGGCTTTTTACGGGGATCATCCTTCCATAGCCAACGACACTGCGGATCGGGAAGAAGCGCGGGCTCCGCCGCCGGTGGAGAGTTCGGAAGGTGTCAGGCCGCGGAGCCGATCTCGGCCAGGATGGCCTTGAGCGTGTGCGCCAGGCTCCGGTTGAGGGTCTCGGCCAGTGGTGCGCTCTGCACGGAGACAGGGCGCCACCCGGCAGTCGGGGCCAAGAGAGTGTGCAGCTCTCGCAGCAGCGCCTCCAGAGCCACCCGCTGGCCCAGGCTCAGGTTATCTTCAGCTCCCTCGGAGGCCACTCCGATGCGAACCACGTCTGCCGGTTGCCCAATGGCCTGTTGGCCGAGCCATGACCCTGTGGCTTGGACAAGGCCGGTGGCGGTGATGACGAAGTGGAACTGGTCCGTGGAGGTGATGGCCGCCAAGGCCATCGACCGGGGTCCTGCCGGCAGTGGACAGGGTGCGACATCAATCTGGTGCCATCGACCGAGCCCGACTCGCAGGTCGCGGCTGACGGCGCGTTGGGCCTGCTCTGCGGCGAGTTGGGGGAGCAGTGCCTGGGCGGTCGACTGGGAAGGCTCGATCAGGATCAGCAATCCGGCGGTGATCGTCATCGCGACGACCAGCGAAGCCAGAACCCGAAACATGCGCGCACGATGATCCATTGGTGCTTTAATCCGCCCTAAGCTACCGCGAGTTGGTGGTTTAACAGCGCCTCGTTACCCTTTATCTACAAAACATATCGGTTCGATGTCAAAAAAAATTCACCAAGATTTTTGTTCCTGCCGATAATACCCTATTTCCTTCTCGGACGGGCGGACCGACACACCATATTTAGTGTGATCGCAGTCAACAACTACTTCCCACAATAGTCGATGATGCGGGCGATCTCGGGTCGGAGATTCTTTCGCTCCACAATACGATCGACGAATCCGTGGGTCCGCATGAACTCGGCCGTCTGGAATCCCGGCGGCAGTTCCGCCTTGATGGTGTTGGCGATAACTCGCGGACCCGCAAAGCCGATCATGGCGCCGGGCTCGGCCAGAATCACGTCGCCCAGGCTGGCAAAGCTGGCCGCCACGCCCGCGGTGGTGGGGTCGGTGGCCACGATGATGTACAGCCCGCCCGCATCGTCCAGGCGGGCGAGAGCGGCGGAGGTCTTGGACATCTGAACCAGCGAGACCATGCCCTCCTGCATGCGAGCGCCTCCGGAAGCCGTCACCATGATCATGGGGAGGTTCTCTTCCGTGGCTCGCTCGATGGCCGCCGTCACCTTCTCTCCCACGACGGCCCCCATGGAGGCCATGATGAAGGCGGGATTCATGACTCCGATAATAACCTTCCGTCCGCGGATGTAGGCCCGGCCCACTACGACGGCCTCTCGCTCGCCCGTCGCCTTCTGCTGCGATTTGATCCGTTCCGGATACGGGATGCGGTCGGTGAACTTGAGGGGATCGGTGGGGGTGAGATCATCGAGGAACTCCTCGAAGGTCCCGGGGTCGACGAGTTGGGCAATGCGGGTCCGGGCGTCAATGCGTCTGTGGAAGCCGCATTCGGGGCAGACATGAAGGTTCTGTTCCACCTCTTCGCGGTAGAGCATGGCGCCACACGACTGGCAGCGTTCCCACACGCCTGCAGGAATGTCCGTCCGTTCGTTCTGCATGGTCGAACCTCAGTGTTGCATGAGACAATCGACACGCGCCGTTCCCATCGGGTTTGCCGGCGTCCGTGCATGGTTGATGCGGAATGCACCCCACATCCGGCGGATCAGTGTAGGCTTGGATCGGCGTTTGGCCAAGGGCGGCACCGGCTCGCCCGGCGTTTCCCGTGCGGCAAGCAGTCACAACGGGCCTGGCTCGCGTCGTGCGGGCTCCACCTCGTACCAGACGGGCTCGGGAGTCGTCAGATATCTCAGTTCACCCAGGTCCCGGTCCTCCAGCGCACAGCGGGCCAGGGCCAGAGCGAGGGGTCCGAGAACCACACCGACGGTGCGGTTCCTGTGCTTGTGGGTGATGCGTGCGATCGCCTTGCGGATGCGGGCTGCGGCGTCTGCCAGGCTTTCCCCATCGGGCGGACGGACGCTGTCGGGGTGGTCCGCCCACTGCCGGAAAACGCGCGGGTACCGATCGCGGATCTGCGGCTCCGTCAGGCCCTCCCAGAGTCCGACGTCGACCTCCTTCAACTCGCGAACCTGCCGGAGGCGAACCTCCGCCCGGTCGGCAAACAGCTCGGCGGTCTGATGTGCAGGCTTCTCGGGGCTGCCGTACACCGCCGCCAGCTCCCGGCTGGCCAGCTCGTTGGCCCAGTGGAGCGCCCGCCGCCGGCCTTCCGCATTGATGGAGACGGGCGTACGTGCGTTGAGACGCCCGTCCCGACTCCAGTCCGTATCGGCCCAGGGGATGAGGACAACGGTGGTCACGACAGTCCCTCCCTCCCGGCGTGTTGCGCTCGTCGTCGGAGCGTCTCGACGGCCTCCCCCGGTGACGGCGCGCCAAACACGGCCGAGCCGGCCACCAGCGTGTCGGCCCCGGCCCGAACGGCCCGCTCCACGGTGTCGGCATCAATCCCGCCGTCGATTTCCAGTCGCTGGTCGGGACGCAGGCGTTGACGCAACTCCGCCACTTTGGGAAGCACCTCGGGCATGAAGGCCTGGCCGCCAAATCCCGGCCACACGCTCATGACCAGCACCAGATCCACGTCGGGCAGGATGGACTCGATGGAGGAAACGGGCGTGGTGGGATTCAGGCACACGCCGACGCCCGCGCCCAGGGCTCGGATGTGGTCCACGACTTTGCGAGGCTCGTCCGTGACCTCCGTATGGAACGTCAGGAGGTCGGCGCCGGCCTTGACGAACGGCTCCGCATAGCGGAGGGGATCCTCGATCATCAGGTGGGTGTCGAAGAACAACTTCGTGCATGGCCGGATGGCGCGGACCAGAGGCGGGCCGAAGGTGATATTGGGCACGAAGTGCCCGTCCATCACATCGAGGTGGAGCAGGTCCGCCCCGGCTTTCTCCACGACGGCAATGGCCTCAGCCAGCCGACCGAAATCCGCCGCAAGGATGGACGGCGCGATGCGTATGCCGGGTTGAGTGAGCAGAGAGCTCATCCGTCCGAGTCCATTTCATTAGGCGTGTCGCAGCCAGCCCGGGCTGCAGCGGCCCGACAGTCATTATACAGCGCCGCGAGGGCGGAATTTCCCAGCCACAGTCGGAAGGTGGGACCGGGTGCGTCCCGAACGAGTTCCGCTACAACCTCGCTCTTGCGCATCTGGCGATCGGAGGCCACCTTGGCAATTGCGTGTTTCACGAAACCGATGCGGCGGGCTTCATCCAGCCGATCCAGGTCCGCCTCGTCTATCGCCAGTCTTTCGCACAGGTAGTGCGAGTCCAGGGCCAGCCAAGTCTCCGGGGCCGGGTCTGCCACGCCACATACGAGCAATGGACGCGCTTCCTCGGGAAAGGCGCTGGTCTCTCCCCGTTGGACAGTCTGCCAGCGACCCCGATCCGCGTCGGTGAAGCGAAGCACGAGGTCCGCGCCCTGCTTCTGGAAGAAGCGCCACGCATCGCGAGCCTGGGACCGCTTCATCCGCTGCTGCTTTCCAATCGCCGCAGGGGGCTCGACCAACTCCGCCCCACACTGCAGCCGATCGCGCAACCCGAGGAGGAAGCCAAAGCTGTTCCGATCCTGGCAGATGACGCCAATCCTGGCGATCATCCGATCAACTCCATGGAGTACTGCTCTGCCAGGAGAGACCTGTCCGGATCTGCATTGGCCGGCGGCACGGCAACCACTTCCGTCCGGTCGCCGGTCCGGCGCAGGAGAGTCACGGATTCCCGGAATGCGTCGAACATGTTTATGAAATAGGGCGAATGCGACGTGAAGACGAACTGGCTTCGGGGCGCACAGTCTTCGATGAGGTCATGAAGGTGTCTCAGGAGACCTGGGTGAATCCCGTTTTCCGGTTCCTCCAGAACAACAAGGGGGCAGGATGGTCCATGGGCACTGAACGCATCGCTCAGGACAACCAAGGCACAGATTCCCAGAAACCTCAGCGTGCCGTCCGACAGTCCTGGCCACGAAGCCCGGGATCTTGCGTCCATTTCCAGGAACGGAACTGGATTTTGGTCAGGCGCGGGGAAGAAATTGATCGCACGCAGGTTGGGTTCTACTTTCTGCGCGTGCTTCACGAGCCTTCGATACCGCTGCTCGTCGATGTTCTTGAGTTGGAACAATGCGGTTGCCAGGTTGTCGCCGCGCGGGACCAACCCACCCAGAGGCCATTTGATCTCTGTCCATCCAAACCTCATGTGGTCCGGGCTCAAGGCGAAGTAAGCCCAGCCTGCAAGATACTGCCGGAAGCGGACCGCGCGACGGTTCGTCGGTAGCTCGTACAGCTTCTGCAGCATCGTTGAATCCTGCGGAGCGAGAGTGTGGACCGTCGCCGGCTGCCTCTGCGCCAGGTGATTCTCCTCGTGCGTCAATGTGGCTTCTTTGCCGTCGCTGTCGAGAAGGACCGTGCTCCGGAAGTGGTCCCCATTGACCGTCAGTCGTTCTCGTCCAACCTGGACGGTCAACGAGCCAAGCTGCGCCGGGTTGTCGGACGGCGCCACCACCAAAACGAGTTCGTATTCGTAATCCAGCGTTTCGCCGGCTGCTTCGACCGTCGCGCTGCAACCCAGTTCAATCTGATTCGACTTGACGTGCCAATTCGTCAACTCCTCCACGCCTCCAGGGACCCATACCGCGGCCTGGGGCAGATCCAAGGCCGCCGTAGCCTGGAGAAATCGGATCGCGCTGCACAGATTGGTCTTTCCGCTGTTGTTCTTGCCGATCAACAGGTGACGCTGCGTGAAGCTCACTTCCGTGTTTAAGAACGTCTTGAAGTTGTGCAATCGCAGCTTCTTGAGCATGAGGGATGCCCTCTCTGCAAGCGCCGGATTATCTCACGCCCCATCCAGGATGTCGATGGCCTTGAACGGCTTGCCTTCCAGGAACTCCAGGGAGGCGCCGCCGCCGGTGGAGATGTGGGTCATCTTCTCGGAGAGGCCCATCCTTTCGACCGCCGCGGCGCTGTCGCCGCCGCCGATGATGCTGACCGCCCCGCGCGCGGTGGCCTCCGCCACCGCCTGAGCGATGGCCAGGGTGCCGGCGTCGAACGGCGGCGTCTCGAACACGCCGACCGGCCCGTTCCAGACGATGGTCCTGGCGTCCAGCAGTTCGCGGCGGTATGCCTCGGTGGCCTCCGGTCCGATGTCCACTCCCATCCAATCATCCGGGATCGCTTCCCGACAGATCTGGCTCTTGGCGTTGGGCTCAATCTTCTGCACGGCCACGGAGTCGATCGGCAGCACGAGTTTGGCCCCGGCCAATTCGCGAAGCCGTCGGGCCTGGTCCAGATGGTCGCGCTCCACCAGGCTGTGGCCGACGTGGATGCCGGCCGCCGCGCGGAAGGTATACGTCATGGCGCCGCCGATGAGGATCTTGTCACAAAGGCCGGCCAACCGCTCAATGACGCCGATCTTGTCGGAGACCTTTGCCCCGCCCAGCACCACCACGAACGGGTGGGCGGGACTGGCGACGGCATCGCCCAGGAAGTCGAGTTCCTTTTTGACCAGAAAGCCGATGACGCGGGACTTGCTCTCCATAAGCTGGGGCACGGTCAACATGCTGGCGTTGTCGCGATGGCAGGTGCCGAAGGCGTCGTTGACGTAGGCGTCCCCCATCTCCGCGATCTGCCGGGCGAATTCGTCCTTCTGCTTGCGGAGGGCGGGATCGTCCTTGGCCTTCTTGTCCTTGATCTCTTCGGCTGCGTGATAGCGCAGGTTCTCGAGGAGGCAGCACTGGCCGTTCTGCAGCGCGTTTACCAGATCAACGACCCTGGGCCCGATGCAGTCGGGGGCGATGGGGACGGTTTGGCCGAGGAGCTCGCCCAGGCGTTTGGCCACCGGCTTGAGGGAGTATTTGGGTTCCGCCTTGCCGTCCGGGCGGCCGAGGTGACTCATACAGACAGCCCGCCCGCCCCCTTCCAGAATGCGACGGATGGTGGGGAGGGCACCGCGGATGCGACGGTCGTCCGTGATGTTCCCTTCCTTGTCGAGGGGAACGTTGAAATCCACGCGTACGAGCACGCGCTTGCCCTTCACATCGATGTCCGCAACCGTCTTCTTGGTCATGGGATTCTCCGACTTCCTTACCGTTTTGCGTTCGTTCCGCCCGACCGCGTCCGATTTCCATTGTGTAAGTGGCACGAGCCGGCACTGCCGGGTCGTGGGGTTTGTTCGATCCCCCGCGGCCCCGCTTCGCCGGACCGTGCCACCGAAAGGGTGACCTGTTCAGAATACATCCGCACGAGTGCGAGCGTGCCCGCGCCGTCCGGCCCGCCTACAGTCCGGCCATCTTGAGGACCAGGTCCGACGTCCGCACGGAATAGCCCCACTCGTTGTCGTACCACGTGACGATCTTGAGCATCTTGCCGCCGTCCTTGGGCATGGTCATGGTGCTCAGGCCGTCAAAGATGGAGCTGTAGTTGCTGTGAATCACGTCGGTGCTGACGATCGGATCCTCGGTGTAGCACAGGATGCCCTTCAACGGACCGTCGGCGGCTTCCCGGATGGCGGCGTTGACCTGGTCCCGCGTCACCGATTTCTCCAGCGTGCAGGTCAGGTCCACCAGCGAACCGGTGGGCACGGGAACCCGCAGGGCAAACCCGTTGAGCTTGCC
This sequence comes from Phycisphaerae bacterium, assembly GCA_016929015.1. GTDB lineage: Bacteria > Planctomycetota > Phycisphaerae > UBA1845 > UBA1845 > JAFGJQ01. Next base: position 8,015 of record JAFGJQ010000347.1, read on the forward strand.
GGCGAGAGCGGGGATCACCTTGCCGACTGCGGCCGCAGCACCGGTGGTGGTCGGGATGATGTTCAATGCACCGGCACGGGCGCGACGCAGGTCCTTGTGAATCTGGTCGGCAATCTTCTGGTCGTTCGTATAGGCATGGACCGTCGTCATCAGGCCTTCGACGATGCCGAACTTGTCGTGGAGTACCTTCGCCACCGGGGCGAGGCAGTTCGTGGTGCAGCTCGCGTTGGAGACGCAGGTGTGCTCCGGCTTGAGCATGTTGTCGTTTACGCCCAAGACGACGGTCAGGTCGGGCTCGTCCTTGGCGGGAGCGCTCAGAATCACCTTGCGGGCGCCGGCCTTGATATGGTCGCCGTAGCCGCCCTTCTCCGACTCCCGCTTGGTGAAGATGCCGGTGGACTCGATGACGACATCCACCTTCATCGACTTCCACGGCAGGTTGGCCGGGGACTTCTCGCCCAACACCGCAATCCGCTGCCCGTCCGCGACAATCGCGTTGCCCTCGGCGGCAATCGTGCCTGGATAGGTGCCGTGAACCGAGTCGTACTTCAGCAGGTGGGCAAGGCTCTTGGCGTCGGCGAGGTCGTTGATGGCCGCCACCTCAAATTGCCCCTTCCGGGCGAGCATGTCGCGCACGACCAGACGCCCGATTCGTCCAAAACCGTTGATTCCTACACGTACCGCCATCGCTCGTGACTCCATGTCAACTTGGGAAAACCCACGAAACTCGCCGGTTTGCCGCCCCCGACCCACCTGCGGCAGGGTTGCGTCTTACTGACCGCCCCCCCAAACAGGCACCCAAGGCCGAGAGAATAGGGATTCCGTTCCGGCCGGTCAAGTGCGCGGCGGCCTGGCCCGACTATTTTTCAGTCGCACTGAATATGGTTGAAAGTATTCGTGATACTCCTTATAGTGAAGCCCTAGCAACCCAGCACGTTTCTTCCGGGCGGGGGCGGTTCGGAGGAAATGCGGCGAGGTTGTTCGGCAGTGCCGGAGAGGCCACTCTCTCCGAAGGTGCCGACGCGCAATGGCAGTCGACTTGGCAGGGGTTACCGAAGCGCCCGTCACCTCGGGTTCTCTGAAGTGTGGCGCATCTGTAATGGCCTTGCTCTCTTGAAGTTGCGCGATCGGGCAAAGACTGTCGATTCGCGACGGCAGCCTCGATCACATGACCGCCCGAGGCGCTGACGGCCCCGAAGGGCCGCACGGCATGTCTTGATTCAGAATGGAGGAAACGGACCATGAAGCATCTGTTGGTATGTGTGACAGCATTGTTGCTGGCGGCCGGAGCCGCCATGGCCGACTTCACCGAGAACTTCGACAGTTACGCCACGGGCCCGCTGTCCGCCGTGTCCGGTGGAGTGTGGCATCCGTGGATGGGCGGTGCGGTCGACGCGGAAGTGGCCGCCCTGGGCCTGAGTGCTCCGAACGCAATGAAGAACACTGGCATCGGCGTCCCCGAGGTTGTCACGTACTTTGCGAACGGTCTGGGCTTCGGAATGACGGCCACCTTCTCGTTTGACTTCCTCGTCCATGAGGAGGGAGGCGTGGACAGCAAGGCGTGGGTCTTCGCGGGCGCGGGCGGCCCCGGCGACTACAGCTTCAACTACGATGCCGCGTTTGGCGGCTCCTTTGAGATCGACGAAGGGCAGGATCCCGGTGTCACCACGATCCGCTTCGCCGGTGCCGTGTTGAAGACGGACCTTGCCGTCGACCAGTGGCACCATGTGGAGCTGGTGGCGTTGCAAACGGTGGAGCACGTGACGTCAAACGGCGCGGCGGAAATCGACGGGGTCCTCGACATCTACGTGAACTCCGAGAAGGTGGTGTCCCAGCGCACGTTCACGTTGAACGACAAGCGCGGGTTCAACGCCCTGGACATGTACGCCGACGCCGGCGCGGATAACACGGATGACTACTTCCTGTTCGACAACATCTCCGTGGTGTTTGCCCCGGCGCCGCCGCCGCAGGCCACGTCGTGGACCAGCGCGCCGAACTACGCGGTGTGGCCGGGCTGCTACTACAGCGATCAGGGCCAGCCGTTCTCCGACTACTCGACTTTGACTCCGGCCGGACCGCCTTATCTGGTTACCAGCAACGGCTGGACGGCGATCATGTCGGACATTCCTGACGAGACGACGGGTTACCTGAGGTGGGACATCCGGCCGGCCGCAACGAGCACGGGGCAACCGTTGGACCTGACGGGCAGCATGCTTCATTTCACGCTGCGTTGGGACAGCCCGCCCAATCCGCCATCCGAGCTCATGGGGGTCTGGGTGCGAGCGTATAACGGAACGTGGGATGGAAGCGCGTGGACTTCCGCCGGTCAGTCGGCCTGGTTTGTGTACGTTCCCATTGACAAACAGTGGCACGACTTTGTGAAGGATACGTCGCTGCCGGAGTACGTGGCCGGCACGCCCGACCTGTCTCAGGTATTCCTGTTCATCATTCACTTCGTGTACTGGGAACCCGAGTACTCGCCCGGCCGGATGGGCATCAGGCATTTCGAGGCGCGTTACCCGTCGGACATTGACCTGCCGATGGATGCCACCGGCAGCGACGTGGGTGTCGAGCCGCGTGACGTGACGGACACCGTGGTGAAAATCGCGTTCGACAAGCCCATGGAGACGCTGAGCCCCAATGCGGTGGAGATCGTCGGTGTCACCAACACCACCCCGGTGTACCCGGCGCTGGCCGTTGATCCGCAGAACCCCTCGGTCGTGTTGGCCACGGTGCCCGGCGGGCTGCCGAACAACGACCGGTACACGGCAACGATCGTGGACAGTCTGCTGGACATGTTCGGACACGACATCCTGGATGGCACAGGCTACGACCTGGACGTGGAGTTCTACGTGTTGCACGGCGACGCGCTGGGCGGCGTGGACGTGGATCTGTCGGACTACGCCAAGTTCATGCAGTGCTTCAACGGATTCCTCAACAACGAGTGTTTCCGTGCCGACATCGACATGGACATAGACGTGGATCTCGATGACTACCTGATGTTCGGTCCGGCGATGACGGGCCCGCTGGGTCCGTGACCGCGGCTTCATGCCTTGATACTGCTGAACCCATGCCGGGCCGCCTCTTTGCAGGCGGCCCGGTTTCTTGGTGTTGAGCGTCATGCACGCGAGACCGCGTCCGGCTCAGTCCCGCCGGCGCGGCAATTTCATGGGCCGGCCGGGGGCGGCGCGGGCGAGATCGAACGGGGTTTGGCCGTGTGTGACCAGATCGGTCACGATACGGGCGGTGATCGGGGCGAAAACCAAACCCGTTTTGAAATGCCCGAAGGCTGCGATCAGACCGTCCATGCCCGGGACAAGGCCAATATGAGGTCGCCAGTCGGGCGTGCATGGCCGCAGGCCGGACCACATGCCCACCACTCGCGCGTCAGCGAGCCTCGGCACCAGGCTCAAAGCCCCCTGGATCAGGCCTTCCACGCCGGCCGGCGTATTGCGGATCTCAAACCCCGCGTCGTGCTCGACGGTGGAACCCACCAGTACCAACCCGTCGCGGCGTCGCAGCACGTAGTGATTTCTGCGGCGAATGATGTGCCGGAACGGCGGGTCGTCCATTTCGAGCAGGAGCACCTGGCCGCGCACCGGATGCACGGGCATCTGCGCGGCGACGCGCGGATCCACGGTGCCGGCCCACGTGCCGGCCGCCAGCACGACGTATCGCGCGTTGATGGATCGGTCCACTGTCGTCACGCCGGTCACCGTGTCCTCGTCTGTTCGCAGCCCGATCACCGGAGTCTGCTCGCGCACGAGGACGCCCGATTGCTCGCAGGCTCGCCGAAGTGCCTTCAGCAGCCGGGGATTGCGGACATGGGCACTGATTCGGCAAAGAAGCGCCCCGTATTGCGGGCGCTGCATGGCGGGCTCCAGAGCCACCGCGTCGTCGGGGGTCAGCATTTCCAGCACGGGCGAGCCGTCGGGCATGGCCCGGTCGGCCGTGGCCCTCACCTCGGAGAGGCCCATACGGTAGCGCTGGTCCACGTCACACAGTTCCAGGCGACAGCAGCGTTCATACTCCGGGTCGATGCCGGTAAGCGTGCGCAATTCCTCGCAGAAGGCCGGGTAGAGGTCGAGGCTGTCCAGATGCAGGCGGGCCAGAGCGTGCTTGAAGTTCGGATTGCCCGGGGAAAGCACCCCAACGGCCGACCACGAGGCCTCGCGCCCGCAGAAGCTCCGTTCCAGAAGGGTGACGGCCATCCCCGCCTGGGCCAGCCGCCAGGCACAGGACAGCCCGATGACTCCTCCGCCCACCACCACGACGTCCGGGTCTCGGCTCATACGGACAGGTAGTTTGCGCGATCCGGTGGGGAAAGGCTACTTCCGGGCGCGGTGCTGTCGCAGGAGGGTGAGAATATGCTGGATGTTGGCAGGTACCGGTGCCTCGATGGTCATGGGCTTCTCACTGATGGGGTGGATGAACTCAATTCGGAAGGCGTGCAGTGCCTGGTGCGTGATGAGGGGCTCGGAAGAACCGTCCCCGGCCAGGTCCTTCTCGCTGATCAGGTGTCCGCCGTAGAACGTGTCACCAAGAATCGGGTGGCCGATGGCAGACATATGAACACGCAACTGGTGCGTTCGGCCGGTTCGGGGAAACATGTGGACCAGGGCGAACCCGTGGAAGCGTTCCTGCACGCGATACTCGGTGACGGCCTCCTTGAACAGCGCCTGGCGTGATGGCATGCCCGGTACGAGGTAACGGTCTTTGATGGCGGGATGGGCGGCCAGGGGCTGGTCGATCAGATCGCCGTCCAGCGACGGGTTCCCTTCGACGATGCCCATGTAAGCCTTGTGGGTGGTCCGACGCTCGAACTGGAGGGATATCCGCCAGTGGGCCTCATCCGTCTTGGCCACCAGCATGACGCCGGTGGTGTTTTTGTCGAGCCGGTGGACGATGCCGGGTCGGAATGGCTCGTTCACGTGACTGAGGGAAGATGAGTAATAGGCCAAGGCATTGGCCAGGGTCCCGGTCTGGGTACCCTTGGCCGGATGGCAGATGATGCCGGTCTGTTTGTTGAGTGCCAAGAGGTAGTCGTCCTCGTAGATCACGTCAAGCGGAATGTCCTCCGGAATGATGTCCAGGGGCTCGGGGGGCGGGATGATGACTTCGATGACGTCGCCCGCGTCGGGCTTGTAGCTGGCCTTGGTGGGCAGGCCGTTGACGGTCACGGCGCCCTCCTTGATCAGCCGCTGCATAAGCGTTCGCGAGACACGTGGGAATCGGGTGGAGATGTACTTGTCCAGCCGCGACGAGAGTCGTTTTCGGATATGAAGCCGCTCGACGCGGACTTCCTCGTCGTCTCTTTCGTTGCCGGCATCGGTGCCGGTCGGCTCGGGAGATGTTTCTTCAGGCTCGATTTGCATAGTCGTCATCGCACCGCTCGAAGCGGCGTGGCGAAGGATACCTGCCCGCCGCAGACTTGTCGATTTTATGCACGACCCGCCCGCAGAAACGCGCGCCACGCAACAGAGAAGGTGGACCGCCGGTTCGCCAGGTGCCGATAGAATCCAGGGGTTCGGAAAAGAGAGCGGCCTGCCGGTTGCCAGTCGCCCGGCATCCACCTAAGATAGCGCGCCGACCGGGGGTTGGACACCCGGCCATCGGGCCCGTGAGAGCAGGAGTTACAGCATTGACGATCGCAAATTCAGTCCGTCCGCGCCCGGAGGTTGGCATGGCTCAGAAGTCGGTGGGCGAGCAGTTCCTGTTTACGTCGGAATCGGTGTCCATGGGCCATCCGGACAAGGTGGCGGACCAGCTTTCCGACGCCCTGCTGGACAGCCTGCTGGAACACGATCCCCGCGTGCGAGCGGCCATCGAGACCCTGGTCACCACCGGGCTCGTCGTCGTGGCAGGCGAGGTGACCGTCCACAACAGGGAGGCCGAATGCGCGCTGGGGCGTGCGGAGGACACGATCCGCAAGACCGTTGCCTCCATCGGGTATGACGATTCGGCCACCGGGTTTGACTACCGCAGTTGCGCGGTCGTCCGGACCTTGCACGGGCAGTCTCCCGACATCAGCCAGGGCGTGACGGAAGGCCAGGGCCTGCACGCGGAGCAAGGCGCCGGCGACCAGGGCCTGATGTTCGGCTATGCCTGCGCCGAGACCAAAGTCCTCATGCCCATGCCGATTCACCTGTCACATCGACTGGTGGAGCGCCATGCGTTGATTCGGCAGAGCGGCGGCATTCCGTGGCTGCGACCGGACGCCAAATCACAGGTTACCGTGCTCTATGAGGGCCACACACCCAAGGCAATTGACACCATCGTGTTCTCTACGCAGCACACGGAGGCGGCGGTCGACCCTCGGACGCAGAACATGTCCGAAGACGCCCGCCGCGAAATCATCGAGAAGATTCTGCGCCCGGTCGTGGAGCGGGAGGCGCCCGGCCTCTGGTCCGACCGCATCACGTTTCACATCAATCCGACGGGCCGGTTTGTTGTCGGGGGCCCGCACGGTGACAGCGGGCTGACCGGTCGAAAGATCATCGTGGACACCTACGGCGGGCGGGGAAGGCACGGCGGCGGCGCGTTCTCGGGGAAGGACCCCTCGAAAGTGGACCGATCGGCGGCGTACATGGCGCGGCACATTGCCAAGAACATCGTGGCCGCTGAGCTTGCGTACGAATGCGAAGTGCAACTGGCTTACGCCATCGGCGTGGCCGAACCGGTCAGCGTGCTGGTCAGCACCTTTGGCACGGGCCGGGTGGCGGACACGGCACTGCAAAGAGCCGTGCGGGAAGTCTTCCCCCTGACTCCCGGCCGCATCATCCAGTATCTGGATCTGCTGCGCCCGATCTACTGCAAAACGGCGGCCCACGGGCACTTCGGACGTACGGATGCGGACTTCACGTGGGAGGCGACAAGCCGCGCAAAGGATGTGGCTGCCGCGGCAAAGGCGTAGTATCGCGGAAGCCGCCGGACCGATCCTGGCCGCTCGACCGATCCAGACACACCGGGACTAGCTCGGTCCCCGATCGGCGGCCCGTTCCCATTCACGATGCGCGATAATCGGCACTTGCAGTAGCATGGCCGAGGAAGCCCTGGCTGCGCCGGGGCCGGCCTCGCGAGGCTGTCGGGCGGGTTCAGACGATGCTGATTCGGTGACGGCCGTCGCGGCGCTTGCGATTGATGAGCTTGCGGCCGTTCGCGGTCCGCATCCGGGCCCGGAAACCCTGCTTTCGCGCCCGTTTGATCTTGCTGATTCGCCTGGGGTAATGCATACCTCACCTCAACACAAACGCGGAATCACCGTCTCTCTGCCCACTCGCCGAGCGGCGGCAAGCCGGCGGGCCGCACCCACCAAAGAAAGGACAGTCTACAGCCGCCGGCCCCTGCTGGCAACCCCCTTGAGCGGGCGGCGGCCCCACGGCCGCACGGATAAGGAGGAGGCCACGCGATCCAGTCGACCTGTACGACGATTTGGCCGATACGTATAATCGGGTATCCAGGTCGAGCGGCGACCCAGCTCGTCTGCCGGGCTACGCCGGATCGACCCGAAAAAACCGGCTTTTGGCGAAGGGGGCGCCTGTCCCCGACGGTCGCGTTCTTCGCCACAAGCCTGTGAAGGACAAATCGTGACGATCCTTGAGTCTCTCGCACGGGCGGGGGCGGTGGCCGGGTATACCATTCGCAACCCGGAGCTGTATGTTGCCGCCCTGACCCACGCTTCCGTTGCCAACACCCGCCTGGAGAGCAACGAGCGGATGGAGTTTCTGGGCGACGCCATCCTGGGCCTGGTGGTCTGCGAGGCGTTGTACCAGCGGTTCCCCGACTGGCTGGAGGGTGACCTGACGAAGATCAAGTCGGCCGTGGTGTCACGCAAGGTGTGCGCGCAAGTTTCTGACAGCATAGGCCTTACAGATCTTCTCCGAATGGGCAAGGGCATGTCGGAAGCCAACGGAGTCCCGGGCTCTCTGAGGGCGGCGGTGCTCGAGTCATTCGTCGCCGCGGTGTACCTGGACGCGGGATTCGAGCAGGCAAAGGCGTTCATCCTGGAGAACATGGGGCCGTACATCGAGGAAGCGGCAGCGTCCGCACACCAGGACAACTATAAGTCCCAGTTGCAGCAGTACGCCCAGAAGCACCTGTCGGCTACGCCGCATTACGAATCGCTGGACGAGCAGGGGCCGGATCACAGCAAGTGCTTCGAGGTGTGCGTGACGATCAACGGTCGGACGTTTCCGAGTGCCTGGGGTCCCAGCAAGAAGGAGGCCGAGCAGAAGGCCGCCCAGATGGCACTCCAGGAGCTGGGTGTGGCCGATATGGAGACTGCAACGCCGTCTTCTGGGACGGGCGAGTCGGCGGGGCAGTGATCGCCGGGGCGGGCATGCCCCGCATCGTGTTGTTCTGTAATGAGTTAGAGTAGGGCGGGCGTCCAAAGCAGCGAGCACGAACCATGATCGACTATCTGCTGGCGACAGTCGCGAAAGCACACGCCAGGCACGTGTTGAGGGGGTTCCTGCGGGCGACACGGCGGGCCACCCGAACACAGACGCGGGTGCTGATGGGCAAGCTCCGGCGGAACGCCGAGAGCGATTTCGGGCGGGAACACAAGTTTGACACCATCCGCACGTATGCCGATTTCGCGGAGCGCGTTCCCGTTCTGCGGTATGACGATCTGGCGCCATACGTTGAACGGGTTCGGAACGGGGAGTTGAACGCGCTGTTCGGGCCCAAGCAGAAGCTGCTCATGTTCGCGATGAGCAGCGGCACGACAGACCGGCCAAAGTATGTGCCGGTGACTGAAGCCTTCCTGAAAGAGTACCGCCGCGGCTGGAACGCTTTTGGCGTGAAGGCCCTGGCGGACCATCCGCGGGCGTTTCTCAAGCCGATCGTCCAGGTCACCTCGCGGATGGACGAGGAGATCGCGCCGTCGGGCGTCCCGTGTGGGGCCATCACCGGGCTGATGGCCGCCATGCAGAAGCAGATCGTACGGAAGTACTACGTGAACCTGCCCTCGGTCGCGCGGATCGAGGATGCGGCCACCCGGTACTACGCCATCATGCGGCTGGCTGCCGCGGTGAACGTGGGGTTCATGATCACGGCCAACCCGGCCACGCAGCTCAAGCTGGCCCGAACGGGTGATTCCTCCAAAGAACAGATCATTCGCGACGTGCACGACGGAACGCTGGACCCTCGGCTGAACGTTCCAGCGGACGTGCGGGCGGAGATGGCCCCGCGGCTGAAGGCGCGGCCGAAGCGGGCGAAGGCGCTGGAAGAGATCGTCCGGCAGACGGGCCGGCTGCTGCCCAAGGACATGTGGGACTTGGGGTTCGTCGCGAACTGGACGGGCGGAACGATGGGCCTGTACCTGCGGGACTTCCCGGAGTACTTCGGGAAGACGCCGGTGCGGGACATCGGGTTGCTGGCCAGCGAAGGGCGGATGTCCATCCCGCTGGAGGATGGCACACCGTGCGGCGTGCTGGACGTGACCAGCAATTTCTACGAGTTCATCCCGGTGTCGGAGTATGAATCGGCCCAGCCGACGGTGCTGCTGCCGCACGACCTGGAGGTGGGGCAGGACTACTACATTCTGCTGACCACATCGGCGGGGTTCTACCGGTACGACATCGCGGACGTAGTGCGAGTACACGGTTTCTACGGGCAGGCCCCCATCATCGAGTTCCTGAACAAGGGCGCGCACATCAGTTCGATGACCGGAGAGAAGCTTGCGGAAAGCCAGGTGGTGCTGGCGGTCGAGCGGGCATGCACGTCGCTGGGGATCGAGCCGGGGCTGTTCGTGCTGGCCCCGCAGTGGGCGGAGCCGCCCTACTACCGGCTGTATCTCGAGCCGCCGGACGCGTCGGCCGACGAGTTGGCGGCGTTGGAGCGGGAGATGGAGTCGGCGCTGGGGCACGTCAACATCGAGTACGAGAGCAAGCGCAGCAGCGGGCGGCTGGGCCCCGTACGGCTGAGCGTGCTGCCCGCGGGCTTCCTGGCCGACCGCGACCTCCACCTGGCCACCCGTCACCGCAAGGCCAACGAGCAGTTCAAGCACCAATACCTGCTGCCCTCGCCGGGGGAGGACAAGGAGTTCCCGCGCGGCGAGCCGGTCCGCCCGGCCGGCGTGTCGGCGAGCGAGTGAAGCCGCGGCGTGCGCCGATCGGTGTTGGCCTGGATGTATGACATTCGACATCCGTCATTGCGCACTCTGTGGTGAGTACTGCGACTGCCCTGCGTTCTTCATTCGCTATTCTTCATTCTCCATTCGTTATTCGCATTGCGGCGCAGCGGGCGCGCGGCGTGCTCTGTCGTAAGAGCATGGCGGGGGGTTGCGGAGGCAGGCACCCAAACGAACAGCGTAGGAGAGGGCACCCGACGCGGCGGGCAGGTTCTGGGACGAAATGGACACGATGGACGGAGTGGACAGCATGGACACGGCGGACGGGTCGGACGTGTGGGACGGACAGGGTCGATGACCGAAAGGCAGGAATCCGCCTGCGGGCGATGGTTGCGAACTGTGAGGGAAGGGCATTGCGCCGGTCGGGGCGAGCATGCGCGCGAGGTTGCGTTGGGACGCGCAAGACAACGCCCCGGTCCAGGGCGGGTCGGGGCGTTGGTGGCCGGCAATGCGACGCGAGCCTGCGCGATCGGGCTACCCGATTTCCGTCTCGCCGAGTTCGGGTTTCGCGCGTCGGCAGTCGAAGTAGACGAAGACGCACAGGGCCAGGAAGAGAATCAGGCCAAGCCAGTTCTGCGTGCGAGCGAGAGACTCCGGGTTCGTTCCGCCGTCTATCATGCGCCCGCTGAAGTCCAGGAAGGGCATGATCTTCTCGCCGATCACAAGGTCGTCGATGGCGCTGGTGAAGTTGACGAGCACCTCCATGATGGCGCCGCCGGCGATCAGGCCGGATGCGAGCAGAATTCCCTTGTTGCTGCGTGCCTTGGACAACTTCTCGTCCTTCGTGCTCTTCTTGACCAGCGTGGACACGAACGCGCCGATAAGGATCGGGGTGTTGATGTACATCGGCAGGTACATGCCCAGCCCAAACGCCAGCGGCGAAATGCCCACAAGCTGAACGGTGAACGCGATCATGACGCCGACGCCGTACAGCAGCCACGGCACCTCACCGGTGCCCAGGAAGCTCTCCAGGGCGCTGGCCATCATGTTGGCCTGCGGGGCGTCCAGCTTGCCGGCGCCCACGTAACCCGGCTTGACGGCGAGAATCATGATGGTGCCGCAGACGAAGATCGCGGAGACCAGTGAGCCGGCGATCGCATTCCAGGTGATCCGCCTCGGGCTGGCACCGAGCCAGTAAGCCATCTTGAAGTTCGTGATCAGGCCGCCCGCCATCGACAGGCCGGTGCACACGACGCCGCCGACGAGCAGAACCGCCAACATGCCTTCGTTGCCCTTCTCCAGGCCGCTCCACATCATCAGCACGGCCGTGATGATGATGGTGGTGACCGTCATGCCGGAGATCGGCGTGACGGAGATCATGGCGATGGCCCAGGCAGACACGGTGGTGAACAGGAACGTGATCACCAGCGCCAGCACGACCGAGACGAACGTCAGCCACATGGGATTGGCCATGTTCTTGAAGACGACCATGCGGAAGAAGACGGTCATGGCGATGACCACAACGATGCCCAGGAGGAACATGATGCCGTAGCTGATGTCCTCGTCGGTGCGGTCGCTGCTTGCGGCGGCCGTTCGGCTGAAGAGGCTGCCCAGGGCTTTGCGCAGGGCGGTTACGATGACGCCTCCCATGCGGAGAATGGAAAGCAGGCCGGCCGTGAAGATGGCCCCGATGCCGATGTTCTTGGGGATCTGGCCGAAGATTTCATCAACGCCGGCCCCGCGTGCAAACACGGCGATGCCGGCCCGGTCGGGTTCGGCCCGCAATTCGTACGTCTGCTGTTTGTCCTCCAGCACCCATGCCTGCCCGGTTTCCTCCACGGAGATTTCCACGGTGGCCTTCTGGAATGGGTGGTTCGAGCCCGCAAAGGCGGCGCCCAGTTCGCCGCGGATACGCTCCTTCTCTTCCAGCATGCCGTCGAGCGGCACGGCGAATTCGCCCGGGAGCGTGAACACAGGCTTTTCCTTCCCGACCTGCTCCACGACAATCTCATTCTGGGCGGCTGTGAGTACGAACGTATGTCGATTGCTCTGGATTTCCCACACTTGCCCCAGTGCACGTGCTCCGTATTTCGTGTCGTCGTCGGCAAGTGTAATCTTCTGATCCGCAAAAGCGGCCTTGATCCGCGTTCGGGCGGACGCCACCGATTCCGGCAAAGCGACCTCCCCGTCCTTTGCCGCGCTCCCGGCGAGCTCCACGAACCTGTCCAAGCGGTCTGTAATTCCAGCTGGCAATGTGAATCGGGCCGTCTCCTCCGCGACGCCTTCGTGCGCCGTGCACGCAGGGTTCAGCGTCTGGAGCTGCTGGAGGTTGAGCGTGGCCAGCAACGGGATGATGGCAAAGCATGAGAGAAACGAGCCGGCGCAGATGATCGATGCGTAGCGCGGCCCGATGATGAAGCCCAGGCCGAGGTAATACGCGCCGGCCCCCATCGAGAAGACGGCCTTGATCTTGGTCGTCAGTGTGGCGAACACGCCGGACGCGCCAAAGGCCAGCGTCTCCACGGAGTCCTTGCCGACCGCCTCCAGTTTGGCCATGCCCGTCGTAAACTTGTCGGAGAACAGCTTCAGGGCCGTCGCGGCGAACGTGTACAGCGCCGACAGGACGAACGAGTAGATCAGAATCCAGGCCTGGGTCGTGCTGCCCGAAGCGCCGGTGACGAGGATTTCGTTTGTCGCAGTGGCCTCGGGGAACGGCAGCTTGCCGTGCATCTCTTTGACGAAGTACCGCCGGAAGGGAATCAGGAACAGAGCCCCGAGAATGGCACCCAGGAACGGCACCAGCGCGATCTGGAGGAAGAGCGAGGTGGTGCTCATGTCCAGATTCGCGTTGAGCTGCAGCACGTAGATCGCGGGCATCGTGAAGCACGTGCCGCCGGCCACGTAGCCGGAGGTGGTGCTGATCGAGAGGATGTACACGTTCTCGAGGATGGAGCTGCCTCGCCGACCCCACTTGAGCAGAAGGCCCGACATGCCCACCGCCAGAATGGAGATGGGAATGGCCGTCTCGATGCCCTGGCCGGCCTTAAGGGCCAGAAAGGTAGCGGCCACCGAGAAGATGATGTTCATGAGCAGGCCGAAGCCCATGGCCCGGAACGTCAGCTCCGGTACGGTCACGTTCGGCGGGACCATGGGGACGTACGGCTCGCCCGGCTTGAGCTCGCGATAGGCGTTTTCGGGGAACTTGAACTGCTTTGGTTGGTTGGCCATTGGGCTTTTCCTCGTCACACGTTCTGGAATCGGATTTGAGCGTCGCCCCGCCGCCGGACCGCGCGCCGCCGGCCGGTGGGGCGAACCATCGGAGGTAGCCTACCATCCGCGGCAAGCGGGGAAAAGAGTCATTGTGGGACGGGCTTTCTCGCCACGGTGAGTCGCCTGCGGAGACCAACCGGTCTCCCTACCATCCGCGGCAGGCGGGGGAAAGAGGGCGGCGTACGCATTGCGGGTGGGGGCCGGGTGGGGTGGAGGCTGTCGAGGGGGTGATCGTCTGCCCGGGTGCTGAGGGAAAGCGTGCCGGGGAGTCCCGTCCCCGGAAGGCACACGAGACGTGCCCAACCGCCCACTTCAAACCCGCGCATGGGTCTGCATCAGACGGCGTGCCGCCCCCAAGCCCGAGAGCCCGTCCACCGGGCCGGCGCTCTCTGTGGGGCCTACGCCGCCAGGGCCAGTGTCCAGGCGAACGCAACAATCGCCAGCGCGCAAAGCCCCAGCAGGAATTGGACTCGCGCGGAGAGCAGCATTCGGTCAGCCAGCGTGCCGTAGATCGCGCCTAGCGCCGCGCCCGAAAGAAACCCGGTCACGTGGGCAAGAACGTCGGTTCGCGCCCCGCCGGTCCCGAGGTAGCCCAGCAGGACGACGCCGCCTACCAGCGGTGTCCAGCGTGCGAGTCTGGATCCTTCCATCCGCCGCCGTCGCTTCCACGCACAGGCCGCCACGATCCCGAGTGCCGCGAAGACCGCGGTGGAAGCCCCGATGGATGTGTGGCTCGGCTCACGAACCCAGGCGTTGAGAAGATTGCCCACGGTTCCGGCAAACAGGATGCTGAGCCAGGCGAGGCCGGAGCCGAGCAACTGGCCCGCGAACAGGCCGATCAGACCGCCGATGACCAGGTTGGCAACCAGATGGGCCGGGTCGGCGTGCAGGGTCAGAGCGGTTATGGCTCGCCACCATTCCCCCTGCCGGATCAGGGCGGCGTGTGTTTTGCCGGCCGTAACCCAATCAAAGTCGAAGGTGTTCCGCTGCGTGAAGATGGAAACGATCAACAGGACCGCCGCATAGCCCGCTACGCCCGTCCAGCCGTCGGCTCGTTGAGAAGGGGCGGCGTCAGGGGCCGGCCGGTCCCGATTCTCTCGGGCATACGTGTCGATTTCCACCCGGGCCCGAACGGCATCCGTAGCCGCCACGACCAGCACGAACTCGCCCTTGTCCCCGCGCATTTCGTAGCGAATGCCCGCGGCCTCAAGCACCAGCGCGAGGGCGAGGCAGTCCCTGCGGGTGTCCGAACGGCAGATCACCTCCGCCGGCTGTGGCTGGTCACCCATGATCCATCCTATGCTTGCACACGGCGTTTGGCTCCGGTGCGCATCAGACCTCAATCGGGCCCGGAGGCGTCCGGCCGTTTGTGGGCGAAGAACAACTCCTCGCGGTACAGAACATCGTACCCGTTTTCTCGGAGGTACAGGCACCGGTCCAGATCGATGAGGGCCCGGCAGATGTCGCTGTTCACCGAATCGCGGGCGACGGCCAGCAGGGTCTCAGAGTCCATGAGCGTGCGGGCCGCCCGGCTTCTCGGATAGGCGTCCAGCGCGTAGCGATCCGAGAAATAGAAACCGCTGCGTTTGCGGCGAATGCGGGCGAACCACCAGTTCTTCAGGGCAAAAAACCCGTTGATCGGTCGCAGTCGGTGTACGATCTTCGTGTTGCCGCCGATGTTCTCATGACAGCAGGATCGGCAGATCAGGAATGGAGTTCCCACGGCCAGGGCATAGTCCATGCACCCGTCCGTCACGCCGCCGCAAGCGCCGAAGAACACTACGGCCGCCGGGCGGCGATCCAGGTCCGGCGCGAAGACGCTCTCACGAACGAACCGGTAGTTCTTCATTCCGCAGAACTTCCAGATGCTGACGAGCCGGTAGAGCCGATCCGCCCAGGGGTCGATGTCCGTGCCGACGATTTCATAAGCGGGCAACGCACGGGCCAGCAGCCGGGCGTGCCGGCCCAGCACGGCGGCCGGATTCACAATGAGCCGACGGTTGGTGTCGTCCATCGGTACGAACGTGGCGATGAGAAGCCTGAGATATGCGTCGCGTCGCCCGCGGTGCAATTCCCAGGTGAGCGTTCGGCGCTTCCACGGGCAATCGGGAAATGAGGGAAACACACGGTCCCACGCATTGTAGTGCTCGCCGAGGCACGTCTGCAGCGACGACGCTTCCTGAATGCGACGGCGGTCCGCGATGTGACTCTCGCGAA
This sequence comes from Phycisphaerae bacterium, assembly GCA_016929015.1. Classification (GTDB taxonomy): domain Bacteria; phylum Planctomycetota; class Phycisphaerae; order UBA1845; family UBA1845; genus JAFGJQ01. The sequence goes on from JAFGJQ010000347.1 coordinate 23,574, forward strand.
ACGCCTTCAGCAAGGACGTCAGGGGAGTCAGGAAGTCCAGCTTCCCGCTTGCCTCGTGGAACGTTGCCAGATCCGGTGCACGCATGGCTTCCAGGAGCACCAGACGTTTCTCAGGCCCGGGCCCCTCCGGTTGTAGATGCGTTTGTGAGCGCCGCGGCGATGCGCTGGGCCGCGTGTTGCCCGGAGAGCAGCATCCCGCCGAAGATGGGACCCATTCTCGGTCCGCCGAGCACGGCGCAGACACTCATGCCCGCCACCCAGAGGCCCGGATAGACCTCGGACACGTTGTCCACCACGAAGGCCTCGCCTTCGGTGGCGTTCATGGGGCCTTCCCCGCGTTTGCCTTCCGGTCCGTCCGAAACCAGCAGGCCGCGGCGTTGCAGCGCCGCCACGACCACGGCCTCGTGCCCGGTGGCGTCCAGCACGGCCTTCGCGGAGAAGGTGATGGGGTCGACGGGAAGCGAATCGCCCACGAGGGAGCGGTTCACCACGAGGCCGACGACGCGGCCATCGTGTACGCACAGATCCTGTACGGTCAGCAGGTTCAGGACGGCGGCACCCGCCTCGATTGCACGCACGCAAAGGCCGGAGGCCATCTCGATCGCGTTTACGGTGTGGAGCCCGTCCCGGAACGCCACGTGCCGGATGCCCATCTCGCTGAGCAGAGGCAGGGCCTCGTCCGGCACCACGACCTGGCACATCCCGATGCCTCCGCCCCAGATGCCCCCCCCGGGCGCGAGCCGCTTCTCCAGCACGGTGACGCGAAGCCCCCGCCGGGCCAGGTGGCAGGCAGCCATCAGCCCTGCGGGCCCCGCCCCGGTGATCAGCACGTCGCCCACAAGTCGGTCGGTGAGTTCCTTGTGGTATGTGTCCAGAATGGCCCTCGAAATGGTGGCCTCGTCGAACCTTGTCATCTGTCTTTTGCTCCCGGGCACAGCACGCATCTGGTTTCAGATCACTCGCATCGTACTCGAACGTGCCGCCCTTGTCGCTTCGTCCACATCGGTGGGCTCGAACGCCGAGCGGTGGCCAAAGTGCGCGATGGGACGACGGTTGTCCAGAGGGATTGCGATGCTCAGGTGTGTTTTTCCCGCGCGCGGAAATCGTGCGGTATCACGGGTAAAGGCCGCCACCCCGCAACGAGAAAGGCGGCACCGTCTGGTTGTCGCCGGAGCAGGTCACCTTCATCGACCGCCGCCGCGTCCGCCTCCACCGCCCATGCCACCCCCTCCGCCCCCCCGGCCCATCCCGCGTCCTTGGCCGCGGCCCATCCCGCGGCCCATCCCTTGCCCACTTCCAGGGCCGGCTCCGGGCTGGTTCGCCGATGGCGGCGGCGCCTGCGGCGGAACGGGGCCGGCACTTGCGCCCATGCCCGCATGCCCCGGGACATTCGGCGCGTCGACGGACTGCAGGCGGCCGGCGGCAAACTGCTCAACCGCGCTGCGAACCGTTCCCGCACAGCCGACGATCACCCCGATGTTGGCGGCGGCCAGGGTTTGATATGCATTCGGTCCGCAGTTGCCCGTCAAAACGTGCTTCACGCCTCGCTCGCCCAGCAGACGTGCGGACTGAATCCCCGCCCCGTGCCCCAGGGCCTGGTTTTCGTTGTCAATTGCCTCGAAGCTCAGGTCGTCCGTTTCGACAATGACGAAGAACGGACAGCGGCCAAAACGTGGATCCAACTGCGCATCCAGATGCGGCTCTGTAGCGGTCACGGCGATTTTCATGGGCTCCCTCGTGGTGCATGACAGCATCGGACGCGGTCCGTGCCACGTTCTCGTGGCGATTCCGGGCCGCCTTGCAGTTCAACGGGCACGACTCATGCCGCGTGAGCATGTGCCCAGCATGTGAGCTGAACTCTTTGCGCCACAGTGAATTACGACTCTTCAAGCCACCGCTGAAGGAGCCTGGAGTATTGCAGGTTGCGGTTGTATCAACAAAAGACCAATGCAAACTGCAATTCAACATGAGCTTGCGTCGGGAGGGTTCAGACAAATGCATGGCCATCGTTCGCACCGCATCCGAGCGCGTCACGTCTTGCGAAGGCCGCCCTGACTCACCCACGCCTCGATCCTGTCGAACGCCTTGTTGATTTCCTCGGCCGAAACGCAGAAGGAAAGCCGCAAATGTCCCTCGCCGGTCGGCCCGAAAGCAACTCCGGGGGTTGTTGAGACCTTCGCTTCCTGGAGCAGTCGCTTGCAGAACGTGGCGGAGTCTCGGCCTTCCGCGAGCCGGATGCGGGGAAACATGAGATACGAACCGTGCGGCTTCTGGTACGCGAAGACCGAGGGCATGGCGTCAAGCCTTTCGCACATGAGGTCTCGCGCCGCCCGATAGTGGTCCCGGAAGCGCGCAACGCAGTCCTGGGGGCCTTGTAAGGCGGCCAGCGCGGCGTATTGCGAGACAACCGGCGCGCAGATCGCAAAGGGAATGTGCGCCTTGGTAATCTGAGGAATCAGCTCCTCATCCGCGTGCAGGTACCCGACGCGCCAGCCGGTCATGGCGTAGGTTTTCGTGAAGGTATAGCAGCTTACGGCATGCTTGCGCATTTCAGGAATCGAGGCGATGCTGAAGTGTTCGTGGCCGTCAAACGTGAAGTATTCGTACGCTTCGTCCGTGATGACCGTCAGGTCATGTTCCAACGCAACGTCCGCCAGCTCACGAAGCTGCGGCTCGCTGAAGACGGTGCCGGTCGGGTTGCTGGGTGAGCAGTACAGAACGGCCTTGGTTCGAGGCGTGATTGCCTTGCGAAGAGCCTCCATGTCCAGGACAAAGCCCTCTTCCTCGAGGGTGGGGACCAGCACCGGCTTGCCGGAGGCAATGAGCACTTGGCGAATGTGTGTGGAATACGTCGGTGTGGGAAGGATGACCTCATCGCCCGGATCAACGATGGCCATGACCGCCGCGGCCAATCCCTCGATGGCGCCGACGGTAACCATCACCTGGGCCACGTTTGCATCGACGTTGTTGTCTCTTCGCAGCTTCCGGGTGATTTCCTCCCGCAGCGCGGGCAGTCCGGAGGTCTCCGTATACCCACCGACGAGACCGCCCTGGATGGCCGAAATCGCCGCCTGGTTGATGTGATCCGGCGTGCCGGACGTCGGCTTGGCCCAGGACAGGAATGCGACGTCCTCGACGTCCCTGGATAAGCGGGTCATCTCATGGATGGCAGACTTGCCGATGTCCATGACTCGGCGAGATGTCCTCGGTCGTTTCGTCATTCGATTTCCTCCTTCCGGGAGAGGTTGCGGCACACGTTCGCTATCCTTCCGGCCGGGCACTGCCAACCTCGCGTACCCGCACGTTCACCTTGATTACACTGGACGAGAAATCACGCGTGCTGCCACCTTCGGCGACTGTGCGCACGAGTTTCTCAACGTTGTTGACGAGCATCCCGGACAGCCATGTAACGCGTCGAGGCAACCGGGTGAAAACCTCGGGCAGAAGGGGTGTCGAGGGACCCAGCAGGACGACCTCGCGACAATCTGCGGTGGCTGCGAGAAGCGCGTCGATCGTTCCGTTCAGCAGGGTCGTGGCCGTGAGGATCGCGACGGAGCACCGAGGCAGCAGTCCGCAGGCATGCTCGTCCGAAAGCAACTCGGGCGCCCGGCGTTGACCGCGTTCGAAGATCAACAGACGTCCAACGCGCCGGCGGATCGGCTCGACCAAGGGGCTGAAACAACCCACCATGCCGACCTGGTCATCCGGATGCAGATCGAGCACCGCAAGCAGATCACCCTCGGCGATCTCGGTATCCCGACGCGCACCCTGCGGATGAGGTCGGTTGGCCAGGGCATTGGCGGTTGCCAGGCCGACGGCGGACCGCGCTGGCGGCGCCAACGTTGCCAGTGCTTCCACCGCCGATGATCCCGGCGTTGTCAGCGGCCGCGTGATGACGCGCGACGGTTTGCCACAAACGTCGGGGCACAGGTTCGCCATGCCCACTCCACCATCGTCGAGCACGACCGCACAGAATCGCTCGCCGGCAACCACTTCCCGGATCGTTCGCTCCTTCGCTTCGGCCGTCAAGTGCCGCGTGAGCATTTCGACAACGGAGTCCGCATTCGCCGGCCGGGCGGGTACGGGATGCCACGTTTCCGAAACGTGAAAAACGCGATGGGGAGGACCCGCCGGGTCGGACTCTGCAGCCACTGCCGATGCTCCTGCTTGCGAAGAGCCGAGCTCCGTGGCCTTCCGGGCCACGTCCGCCTGTCCGGATCGGCGACCGGCTGCAACGTGCAGGCGACATGCGAGGATCTTCTCCAGGCACACAGGCAGCCATGGGAACGCGGCTTTTCGCAATGGCATAGACTATCATGGCGGCGGCATCCGGAACACCGCGTCTCATTTCATCCGGTGAAATCGTGATCGTCGGCACGAGCCGCATTGCCTTTGCGTGAACCAGAGCAACCTGTCACCCCCGGCACTTCTCGACTTGACTTCCTCGCAGGGCCCGGTCATCGTACGCCACAAACCATCCGCCGCCCGGCGCCGCGGCGGAAGTCTCGTTCCCAATCGCAAGTAGAACACGCAGGGAGAATGCCGTGGTCAAACAAGAGTTGCTCGACATCCGCGACACGACCGCCAATCCCGCTCCCCTGGGTCTGCTGGGTTTCGGGATGACCACCGTGCTGCTGAACGGCCACAACGCCGGCCTGTATCCGCTCGACACGATGATTATGGCCATGGGCGTCTTCTACGGCGGCCTCGCCCAGATCATCGCCGGCATCATGGAGTGGAAGAAGGGCAACACGTTCGGCACGACGGCGTTTGCGTCCTACGGGCTGTTCTGGCTCACGCTGGTCGGCCTGCTGGTCATGCCGAAGATGGGCTGGGGCGAGAAGCCCGGCAACCCGGCCATGGCCGCGTATCTGTTCATGTGGGGCGTGTTCACGCTGGCCATGTTCTTTGGCACGCTGAAGGGAACACGGGCGCTGCAATTTGTGTTCATCACGCTGGCCATCCTGTTCTTCATGCTGGCGATCGGTGACGCGATGGACCACGCCGGCCTCAAGCGGGTCGCGGGCTACGAAGGCATGGTGTGCGGCGTGTCGGCCATGTACACGGCCCTGGGTCAGGTGCTCAACGAGATCTACGGCCGGCAGATCATCCCGCTGGGCGCGCCGAAAGCGTGATTACGCTGCGCGTCGTCGTCTATGCGGATCTCACTGAAGGGCGCGTTCGAGGATGGGCTCGATCTCGTCGATCGGTACGTCGCGGCCCAGCACGTGGCCGTCGCGGCTGAGGATCCAGTAGGACGGCAGGGCGCTAATGCCCAGTTCCTTGAACACCTTGTTCCGGTCGCCCCAGCCGGGGGCGTGGATCTGGGGCCAGGGGATCGCGAGCTGAGAAACGTGGGCGCGGGCGGCATCGGCACTGTCATCCGCGTTGATGCCGAGAAAGTGAACGCGCCCCGACTTGCCATATCGTTCGTAGAGGGTCTTGAGTGCCGGCAGTTGAACGCGGCAGGGGGCGCACCAACTCGCCCAGGCATCAATCACGACAACGTGGTCGCGGAGCGTCATGAAGTCAAAGGACCGCCCGTTCAAACCCGAGACGGTCAGGGCGGGGAACAGATCGCCTGCTTGCGGTCCGGGTGTGGGCACCAACGTGACGGTGCCCATGTCGATTGGCGTGGAGTCCGGGCTTTCCGGAATGGACAAATCAGTGGTGGACTGGGCGATCGGAATCGGAATGCCGCAACTGTTCGGCATCATCGGTGCGTGAATGCGGGCCTCGATGCGGTAATTCCCCGGCGGCAGGCCGTTGATTTCGAAGCGGCCGTCGTTTTCGATGCCGGCAAGGACGCTCCGGCGAAACCACCCGTCTTTGTCGGCGTCGTCGCGTGGATAGGCGACGACCTGCGCGAGATGGCCGCGAGTGTCCGGGGCGGTGAGTAACTGGGAGATTCTCAAGCCTGAGGGCCACTGGAGACGACCGCGGATGGTTGCTCCGCCATCGGCGAGCGCGACGCGCAGTGTCTCACCGGGGGACGGTGTCAGCTCGGCCGCGTGGGAGAGCACGCGATAGCCGGAGAGACCGACGCGCAAGGCGATGGGCGGCACGTGCGTGAGGCGAAACGCGCCGTCGTCGTCTGTCGTTGTTTCCAGCGTCCAGAGAATGGTGCCCTCGCGGAGGTGGTCCGGCGAGTATTCGGCGGGAACGGCCTGGATCGATGCGTTGAGAACGCCCTTGCCGCGCGGACGATAGGTGCCCTCAATTGTGGCCCAGGGTTGGAGCTGTATCGTTGACTCCGCAGCAAGCTCGGTGGAGGTGGCCTGCCCGAAGCCGTCGTCGTGTGCGACGATGAGCCGCCAGGCCTCGCGGCTGGGCGGAAACGCAAACGTGCCGTCGTCGCCCGTGGTGTCGTAGCGCTCCGGGCCCTCCACGAAGTTTGTGATGAACCGGCCGGTCGTGATGAACGCCCGCAGCCCCTCTCGGACCCACGCCACTTCGGCGCCGGCCACCGGCTGGCCGGATGCCGACACGACGCGGCCGCGGATGGGCGTGCCGCGCTCCATGCGGACTTCGATCGGGTCGGTGGACTCATTCGCTTCGTTGAGCGGAAGAAATGACGGGAAGTGGTCGGGGGTCGCGATCTGCAAAACGCCGCTGCGTTCGAATGAGTGCTCGAATGAGCCGTCACCCGACTTAAGCACACGGACACGGCCTTGAGAGAAGGCCCGCTTGCTGCATGCGTTGTCCAGGTAACCTGACTCTCGCAGCTCGATTCGCGTGACCGGCTCGCCACTCTCCGCGTCAATCACCCGACCGCGGATCGTGTATGGCTGGTGGAGAACCAGCGTGATGGGCCGGCTGGGGTCGAGCTCGGCGGGCTTCTGCCACTCACTTTCCATGCTCCGCGTCCAGTAGCGGATGGTGAAAGTGCCGGCGCTCGGCACGTCGTGCAGCACGAATCGCCCGGCCTCGTCGGCAATGGCCCAGCTCAGCGACGGGCACTCCCTTTCGGTTTGCCAATTGCCGACCTGAATGCGCGTTCCGGGCTGCGGCTGATCCTGATTGTCCACCACGACGCCGTGCAGCGTCAGCCCGGGTCGCATCGTGATCGACAGCTTGGGTGCGTCGGACGTCACGTCGATAAGCACCACCTGCGGGGAGAAGTCGCGGGCGTACACCGCCAGTCGCCCTGAACCGGCCGGGAGGGCGCAGGTTGTGAAGCGTCCTTCGGCGTCGGTGCGGGCCGTCTTTGCGTCCTCGATGGGTTGGGCCATCGGGCTGGGCGAATAGGAGAGATAGTACGTTGTCAGGATCAAGGCGTCGGGGACGGGCCGTCCGGCCTGGTCTTGCACGATCCCCTGAACTCGGTGTCCGCGCTGCATCTCCAGCACCGCGGTTCCGTCGCGCAGCCGTTCGAGCGGCGGCTGCTGGATGCGGCTGATCCGGCTGCTCACGAAATCCGGATGATCGACGTGAACCCAGACTCGTTCAATTTCGTGGGGGATGACGCACGACCAGCGGCCGTGCGAGTCCGTCTGATTGCACGTTGTCCGGACGCCCATGCCGTGCGGCGGCGTGTACGAGAACTCCACCTCCGCGTTCTCGATCGGCCGACCGTCCGGATCGCGCACCACGCCGCCGTATTTCACGGAGGCAGTGGGTTCGGAGACGCGGGCATCGGCCGGACTGTTTGGCAGAACGAGGTCCGGCATTTCGATTCGGGATTGGCCGGCACGAAGCTGGATCCGCGAAACGGGCGACTCGGGGATGTCCGGATCGCCGGCTGTGCGCACCTCCACGAGCGTGCCCTGCGCGGCGGGAACGTAACCACATTCGTAGTATCCGAATGGGCCGGATGTCTGCGGCTCGGAGATGATGGTCAAGCCGTCTGCCGTGGTGACGCGGATGCGCACCTTGACGCCTTCGAGGCCGCGCATCTGCACGTCGACAACCCGGCCTCGAGCGTGCCCTTCCAAAGAATCGAGCGTCACCTGGAGGGGTTCGGCGGGCTCACGGGTCGGGAGGCGAAACAGACCCATGCGGCACGTCGGCTGCGACCATGCCAGCCACGTCGAGCCGTCGAGCGTGACGTTGTCGAGCGTGAAGTTGCCGTCACGATCGGTATTGGAGCCGGAAAAGACACCGCGTGGGAAGCCGCTCCCGACGTGCATGTATCGTCGCGGATAGCCTTCCGGCGTAATCACGCGGCCGCGAAGCGTGGCAACGACCGGTTCTTTCAGGTCGGCAGATTGGGGCGGAACAGCACTCGCTCCGGGTTCCTCGGCGGGGGCCGATCTCAGGGCCGACAGCGGAATTGCGATGCCCATCACAAGGGCGATTGCGCCGAGCAGCACCGGGACGGTCACACCACGCCGGTTCCGCCGGGGGTCGAGAATGGCGAGCAGGCGGCCGTACAGGGTGGAATGGCGAGCCATGGCGATGGCGCCAGGGCCGACCCACGGCCGAAGCGGATGGTCCGCGGCGAGTTCCACGAGGCACTGGGCGTACTCAGAGGAGCGTGTTTCCGTACGCAGGACCAGGTCGTCGCACGCTCTCTCGCTTTCGATGCGCACCTGCCGGACGGCCAGCCATGCCAGCGGATTGAACCAATAGGCGGCGCGCACGATCTGCGCGATGCGTTGAGTGAAACAGTCGTGGCGTTTGATGTGGGCGAGCTCGTGCAGCAGCACGACGCGCAAGCGCTCGATCGACCATTCGAGGGCTTCCCGCGGCAGGAGGATACTGGCGGGACGCCAGGGCCAGGCTCCCCAGGTCATCGGCATTCGGCACTCGTCGGTGATGAGCAGGCGCAGCGGCCGGGAGATGGGCATGCGTTTCGCTGCCGTCTGAAGATGGTTGACGAGTAGGCCGTCGCGCAGGATCCGGGATCGCCGCTCCAGCCGGCGAATGCTGAGCAGGCCGAGCAGCGGTGGAAGCAGACACGCGACTCCTCCAGCCACCCACAAGACCAGCAGATACGTCCACCACGACCGCGGTGCGCCGGTGCCGGCCGGGGCAATCGCGGGTGCTGGTTTCGGGGCCGTGCTGACCGGAACTGCGTTGCGGGCGGTCGCAGGCGCGAGGCCGATGTCATGCGGAACGGGGGTGCCGACACTCTGGCCGGGCATGGCAGGTGCCGGCGCGGGCGTCGCGCCCGGTGACATGCCGGCGGGCGCCAGCGCGAAGGCGGCAGGGCCGGGACCACCTGGGGATTGCACGGCGTGCGCGGGCCCCGCGTCGATCGCAGCAATGCGCGACTCCCGGTGCGTGATGGTCGCCGGGTCAAGTACGGAGGGCAGAATGGCCCAACGCGGCAGCCAGCCGGAGGCGGGTGGCAGGGCGACGAGCGCGAGCAGTCCCAAGAACCAGACCAGGTGGCGCCGGGCAGCGGAGGATCTTGCCATCGCCGTTCCGGCCAAGGCCACCAGCGCCAGCATCGCAACGCTCTTGGCGGCCACGTCGATGCACTCAGGGGCATACGCTGTCATGACGTACCTCGTCAAAAAAGGGGTCAGTCGTCGCGGCGTCGTGCCTCGTCGATGAGTCGGGCGATACGCTGCAGCTCCTCTTCACGAAGCTCCACCTTCTCGTTGGACAAATGCGCGCCGACCGCGCTCTCGAGCGATCCATCGAAGAAGACGTCGATCACGCGTTGGAGGGCGGATCGCCCGGCCCCCAGCCGGCCGCGCCGGGGGCTGTAGACGTTTTCGCGGCCGCGTTTCCGGCAGCGCACGTGCCCCTTTTCCTCGAGAATGCGCAACAGGGTGCGCACGGCGGTGGAGGACGGCGGATCGGGCAGCCCGTCGCGGACATCCGCGACGGTGGCGGGCTGCTTCGCGTACAAAACATCCATGATTTGCCGTTCTCGGCGGCTCAGGCCGGTTTGCTGATCCATGGTGGCGGAGAGCTCCTCGATGAGATATTCAGGACATCCGCCAATAATTTAGCGTATGGAATCGCGACTGTCAAGCATTACGCCATTTTTTTGGCGGTTCTTCTTCCTGGGTTGGTGCAGGGCGGGGGATGTACGACACCCGGGGTCGGAGCTCAGCATCTTGCTGACCGGGACTCGGGCGGCCGGGTCGGGTCAGGGTTGCGGTCGACTTGGAGTCTGGGTCAGGGGAAGGGGCATTCGTTGGGGTGATGGTTGCTCCATCCGGGCCCTCCGATGAACTATCACTGTACCACAGACGCCGACTGTTTCGCTTGAACGGGTGTGATGAATCATGATTGTTCTTGCAGTGTGCGCCGGCGCGAAGGATAATCGCGGCTGAGGTCACGGGCCGAGCGACGGTGCCAGAGCCGCATTCGTCGTTTGCTGACATGCCCCCGCGATTCGAACGGTCAACGAAGGGAGAATCCGATGAACGCGCACAGGAATCGGCGCACGCGCGCATGCCTGAGCAGCCTGGTTTTGCTGGTGCTCTGCGGCGCGTGTGCACAGCTTCAGACTCGCACCATTCTCGTGAAGTATGCCAAGCACGCAGCCACCCTCACCCCGCAGCAGATGGCGGACTTCGAGCGGCACTGCGGCGTGGAGTGGGGTATGCCCGAAAAGACGGAAGACCTCGGACAGACGTTCTACATTAGCCACGACGGTTATGTGATGGAGTACGGCGCGTGGTCGAAGACCGCCCTGTGGGTGTGCCATCACGTGACGAAGGAGCAACTCGTCAAGACGTTCGAGGGGAAGTACGAGCGCCCGTCGTGGAAGGAGGAAAAAGAGCTTCCCGCCCGCTTCCAAGCTCGCGATACCGACTATCCGCCCTGGGGCAGGCCGTACAATCGCGGGCATATGGCGCCGAATGCCGACTTCGGGAGTCGCGAGGGCCGCCACGGCACGTTCATCCTCTCGAACGCCGTGCCGCAGCAGTGGGAGAACAACCGGGATATCTGGGCCGACCTCGAAGCGATGGTTCGCCAGTGGATCCAGGATCGGGGCGAAGCCTACATCATCACCGGCCCGCTGTTGTATGACCCCACGGATGACCCCCTGTGGGATCGGTTCGATCCCGACAAGAGTGACGGTCTGATCTACTACGAGGTCATGGGCGACAGCGAAGTTGCGGTGCCCACGCACCTGTTCAAGATCGTTGTCGCGCCGGAGGCGGAGGGCTCGCAGGCGTGGGAGTCGCTGGCGATCGTTCTGGAGAACCGCAATTACTCCGAGGGCTCGGACGAGACGTTTGACGATGATCTGGAGTTGGCGTTGCGGTCCATCGACTGGATCGAGGCGCGAGCCGGGCTGAATTTCCTGCCGAGTCTCCCCGACGGTTCGCCCGAGGAGATCGCGCTCGAATCGGCGGCCCCGGCACAACTGTGGCCGCACTGAGAGTCCACGGAGGGTGTCATGGTACAGTATGCGCGCACACACGCGCTGACGTATCGGCCGTTGATTGGGGGCGTGGGGATCACGGCGCAGGGCGGTCTGGGGATTGGCACGCTCGGCCTGATCGCGTACGACGACTCAGGCACGTGGATGGTGTCGAACTACCACGTGCTCTGCCGCCACGACCTTTCGGCTTTCGCCGAAGGTGAAGGGGTGTACCAGTGTTTCTTCCAGACCGGCGACGATCCCGTCGGGCGGCTCGTGGCGGGCAGAGCCTCCACGCAGCTCGACTGCGCTGCGGCGCGAGTCGAGCCGGGGATCGCGGCTGAGCCGTGGGTGTTGGAGTTTGGCGCGGTCACGGCGTTTGCCGCCCCCGAGGTAGGTCGGCGCGTGATCAAGTCGGGGCTGGCGACGGGCATTACGGAAGGGATCATTCGCGAGGTGAGCGGCGATCGAGTCCGAATCGAGCCTCCCGCGTCCTTTCCGGCTCGCTACAACCTCAGCGACATTGGTGATTCGGGCTCGGTGTGGATTGACGTCGAGACGCGCTCTGCACGTGTTCTGCACAGTCTCACGCGGGACGGCCACACGGAAGCGGCCTTCGGGTACGCGATGCCGGCGGTCATGGACGCGCTGAGGTTGCGGCTGGCCCCGTAAGTCCCGAGCGACGCCAGGTCGCCGCGAAGATCCAGCGCCGTTCCGGAGTCGTCGGAATCTTGGGGGAAGCGCGCTCCCCGACTTCAGGCCTCCGATTCCCAAGACCGTCTCCGCACAATGCCACATCTGCGACCCAATCGCACGATCGCGAGAATGCCGGACATGGTCAGCCCTGGACTGCATTGGGTCCACGCGATTGAGCCCGCTCGGCTCTGCCTGCCTGCATGGTCTGAGGGGTGAGGCCGTGGGGGCGGGCAGCAGGGCTCTCAACACTGGCAGCTGAGTGTGGTCTTTCCTGATCCGAGATGGCTTCCGATAGGCAACTGTCGTAAAACTCTTACGTAACATAGGTTACGGATCTCCTAATCCTGAGGCGTTTCCGTTTCCTTCGGGATGCCTAGTCAGGTGCCCAGGAGAAGCAACCAGGCCTTCCCCTGCCACCATCACGGTCCGCCGGGCGTTCATGCGGCAAAAAAACGGTACCGATAACCAGAAAGTTAATTGACTTAATAAAGAGACTTAATTAGGATACCTAATTATCGCCCGATCCCATTGAGGGTTGGCGATGCCGGATCGCATTACGCCGGGGCGGCCGAACGAGCTGCGGATCTCGCCCGGTCCCCGGATCACCTCCTCTGCGAAAGGCACTGCAATGCACACGCGGTCAAGAGTCATTGCCATGGGCGTTTGCCTTCTTCTGCCATGGCTGGCGTCACACGACGCCGCGGCGGAGCAATGGGACTTCGAGGCGCCGCTCGGACTGGCCGACTGGGAGAATGACAGCTCCCCGCCGACGGCCGACACATTCGAGCTGGCCACCTTCGACTCCAAGAGCGTCCTGACGGTGACCGCCGAGGCGGACACCAACGATCGGGTGAAGGTGCGTACGGTCGACACGTTCCGGACGGGCACGTACACGTGGCACGTCTACATTCCGACGCTGCAGGAGCAGGGAGCCACCAACGCGATCGCGGCGTTCCTCTACTCCGATCAGTCGGGCAATGACACCAACGCCCGCGAGATCGACTTCGAGATCGGCGAGGGCACCTCGGCCCATAGGCAGCAGTACAGCGTGCCGGCCGGTCACCTGCTGTGCTGGATGACCGTCCAGCATGACGACAGCTCCGGCACCGTGCTGGACCAGGTCGCCTTCCAGCCGGCCAACCCGGCGGACCACGTCGCCCGCGGCTACTGGTACACGTACACGATCGAACTGACGAAGGACTCGTGGGGCCGGTACGTTGTGTCGTGGTACATTCAGAAGGACGGCGGGTCCGTCGTGAAGGCCCGGCCTGACGCCGTCTGCGGCTACGGTCCGGCAGACACAGACTTTCACATCTACTGCAGTTCGGAGAACTTCGACACCAACTGGATCGGCGACCACAACCCGCCTCAGTCGGATCAGGTGGGCCATTTCGATTGGGCCGGCTTTACCGACGGCGCCACCAATCTGATTACCGATGTCGAATCGGACACCACCGCCGGCGCCGCTCCGCCCGGGTCCGCCGCGCGCGAATGGACCCGTTTCGGCCCGGCATATGACTCCATCCTGATCGGCCAGCCGCCGGCCCCTGACCCGGTGTTGCTGACCGATCTGTCCGAGCCCGACTTCACGGAATGGAGCGAAGCGAACCCGCAGCCCGGCGATCCCGGCTACGACCCTGACCTGCACGGCGGCTTCCCGGATACGGCCATTGACTATGAGTGGAGCCGCTTCGGCGCGGCGTTCAACGGCATCTACTTGCTGACCACGGCCGCCGCCGACGGGCCGACCGTCTACTACAAGGCGCGGCGCACGGGCGGAGCGAACATGACGATGGGGCTCGTCTTCGAGGAAAGTGACGGCGACGTGTGGGCGGCGAAGGTCCCGCACACGCTGACGACCTCATCTGTGGAGTACTCACTGGAATTGACGAGTGCTCACCTGGAGCTTGCCGATTCGAGCGGCGGCGGCGACCTGGATCACCACATCGCCTTGCTGGGGTTCCAGATCCTCAGCAACGGGGACAGCGGCACGCCGTCGTTTGATATCGACGATCTGTACTGGGCCTCCGCGCAGCAGCCCGCGAACAAGATTCTGATCACGGACATTTCGACCGACACGGTGGGCACGTATCCGCCGGGGTCGGACCGGGCCTGGACGCGGTTCGGCAACGCCTTCAACACGCTGGACATCGTGAGCGGGACGCTGCACGCCATCACCGATTTCATCAACGGAACCACGTACAACCTTCGCTACAACGTCGTGGGTACCGAGCTGGACATGGGCAGCCCGCCCCCGGATCGGTATTTGAAGGTGCTCACGGATTGGAGCGTCGGCTCGTCGCTCGGCATCCGCTACAACATCGCGAACGCGCCGCTGGACATCTCGTCCGGCCCCGCGATGTCGTATCGAATCTCGTACACCAAGGAGGCGGGTGCCACGGGCGATCCGCAGGTGAAGTTCGTGGTGGAGGAGACGGACGGGGACGTGTGGGAAGGGCGCGTCGCGATCACGCCCACCAGCACGGAACAGATGTACACCCAGGAGATCGACTTCCGGAAGATGCAGAAGGTGGACGGAAGCGGCGATGGATCGCTCGATCCGTCCGAGATCGAGCGGATCGGCTTCAGCCTGATCGCCGACGGCGCGACGGGCCAGGGCGCGTTCCACATCGACG
>JAFGJQ010000348.1 GCA_016929015.1 Phycisphaerae bacterium
TGACGCCCCTGGGGCTCTCGGCCTTTGCCGCGATGAAGGCCCTGAGCACACGCAACGACGATCCACCGACCGCATCGCGTCCGTTCGACCGGAGTCGGGATGGATTCGTTCTCAGCGAGGGTGCCGGAATTCTGGTGCTGGAGGAATTGGAGTTCGCCCGTCGGCGTGGGGCGGATATCCTGGCCGAGATCACGGGTTTTGGCTCGACATGTGACGCCGGGCACCTGACGGCACCGGACGAAGACGGCGCGGGGGCTGCTCGGGCGATGCAGGCGGCCCTGGCAGATGCCCGCCTGAACCCGGACGACATTCAATACATCAACGCCCACGCCACCGGAACCCCCCTGGGCGATGTGGCCGAGTGCTATGCGGTCTGCAAGGTTTTCGGACCAGGATGCAGCGGAGTGGCCGTCAGCAGCACCAAGGCGTCCATCGGACACCTGCTGGGGGCCAGCGGGGCGGTGGAGCTGATTGCGTGCATCCAGGCCATTCGCCACTCGGTGGCTCCCGCCACCATCACCCTGGAAAACCCCGACGACGGTTGCTGTGAAATCCGGCATTTGAAGGGCGCGGCGCAGGATATGCCGATTGAGCGGGCCCTGAACAACTCCTTCGGATTTGGCGGTCACAACGCCTGTATCATCGTTTCCAAGTATCGCTGAGTTCTCAAGTTACCCCCCTGAGTGCACCGATATCCCGGGCGCAGAAGCCCGTACGTCGCCCGACGACGCGACGCCCGGGGAGTACCCGCGTGACCATCAGTCAGGCCGACATCGACGCGCTGCTGGCGTCCGCCAGTGAGCTGGAGAACGGAACGGGCGAGCCGGCTGCCCCGCCTTCGCCCGGAACGCCCGCGCGCACCCAGCCCCCGGCGCGAGTTCCCGCACACGCAGCGGGGGTGGCCGGGGCTCTCCTTTCGGTGCCTGCCGAATTGCGTCGCATTCTCCGGATGCGGGTGCCGGTGCTGGTGAACCTGGCGGAACGGGACGTGAGCCTTCATTCCGTGCTGCACTGGACGCCCGGGTCCATCATCGAGTTCGACAAGCCCGCGGATTCCGAGCTTCGACTCGTGATTGCCAACAAGCCCATCGGTTCGGGACATGCCGTCAAGGTCGGCGAGAATTTCGGGCTGCGCGTGACGCTGATCGGCGACGTGACGGATCGCATCCTCGCGATGGGCGGGGCGTAGGCCCCGACCCGTTCCTCCGGCGGCTCAGCCTCTTTCCTGTGGTTCTGTCGGCTCCGACGTGTCGCGAATCAGGCCCTCGGCCATGGTCAGCGCCTCCTCGCGATTGCCGATCTGTTCGTTGAGTTGGGCGCGGAAGACGGAGTCGAGGATGCGACCGAGCCGGCGACCCGGTGGCACGCCTCGGGCCAGGAGATCGTCTCCGTTGACGAACGGCAGCGGGCGGACGTCTGCGGGTGCGATCGCGTCGGCTCGGCGAGCCAGGGTGTCCGCGGCCACGGGCGGCTGTTCTGCCGCGCGAGCCTCCGCGCGCAGCAGGGCGACCAGGTCCTCAAAGCGGGGATCCGCACGAAGCAGCTTCACGTCTGCGAGCTCCAGTTGATCCGCGGCGCGAGTCTGCGGCAGTTTCTGCAAGAGCCAGGAGACGCAGTCTGTCTCCGCCACGCTCATCCGCAGGTTGACGCACACAGCGCGGGTCGGCGGATCGGTCCGCTCGTGAAGAACGGCCGCCAGGGCCAGGGGAAAGGATGCCTTGGCCGGCAGGGCCGCTAGCCGGCGGGCCGCCTGCTCGACGTCGGCGTCGCTGAAGGTCAGCCCGTCCACGACAAACGCGGAGAGCCCGACGGCGTGCAGGAGGCGCCAGCCACGCTCGCGGTTTGTGTCCTCCAGGATCTGTTCGAGTTCCATGCGGATGCGTTCGGGGCTGATGGTCCGGACGCCCGGTGCCTGGCGCCGAATCGCCTCGAAGGTGGCCGGCTCAATGGTGAAGGCCAGACGCGAGGCAAAGCGCACGGCCCGCAACATGCGCAGGTGGTCCTCCTCGAATCGGTCCCTGGGGTTTCCGATGGCGCGGATGATTCGGGCCCGCAGGTCCGCCTGCCCGCCCACGCTGTCAATGACGCGGTTCTCAACCGGATCGAAGAACATGCCGTTGATCGTGAAATCGCGGCGGTTCGCATCGGCCTCGGCGTTGGTGAACTGCACATGCGCCGGATGGCGATGGTCGGCGTAGTTGCCCTCGGATCGGAACGTGGCCACCTCCAGTTCGTGTTCGCCCATGCGGACCATCACGACACCGAACTTCGCGCCCACCTTCTTCGTGCGTCGGAAGAGGCACGAGACCTGATCGGGCGTGGCGTCCGTGGCCACGTCGAAATCGTTGGGTTCCACGCCCATCAGTGCGTCGCGCACACAGCCGCCGGCGAAATAGGCCACGTGCCCCGCATCGCGCAGGGTAGCCACGATTCGCTCTGCTGCTTGCCGAAGGGGCGTTTGCACCGCGCGGGTCCTCCGCTCAGGTCGTAGGGTCCGATTCCAGTCGCCGGAAGACAACGATCACATTCCGGCCATACGCGCGACGGTCAACCTGCATCCAGCCGCGGGCCACATCGGGTGCGTAGTCCACACCCACTTCGTGGTGCAGCAGGGCCAGGGCCTCCGCATGCATCCGCCCGCTGTCCGCGGCAGTCGTCAGAAGCCTGGCCACTTTGCCTGCCGCCGACGCATCGCGGGAGTCGCAGTAGGGCGGGTCCAGCAAAAGCAGGTCGATGGAATCCGGGTCGGCCAGACGCGACCACGGATCCTTCCACGCATCGAAAGGCATGATCCGACCGCACGGACCCACGTCAAGGGCGTGCAGATTGGCTCGCAGCGCCTTGAGCGCGAGCGGGTGTTTCTCGAAGAAATAGCACGTGGCCGCACCCCGCGACAGCGCCTCCAGGCCCACCGTGCCCGACCCGCTGAACAGGTCGGCGACCGTCAGTGGCGGCAGCATTCCGGGCGTTCCGTAGCGTGAGCCGAGCATGTCGAACACCGCTTCTTTCACCCGGTCCGGCATGGGACGGGTCTGCCCGCCCTCCGGATGCAGGATTCGCCGGGAGCGCCATTGTCCGGCGATGATTCGCATGGTGCCCTGCGCCGACATGTTTGCGTCGCTCCCACGATCTGGCTGCGCCGTGAAGACCGGCGCGGCAACGCCGGCAGGGCACGCGCCGCCGTCCACCGGGACGCGCGGAAACCCTTACCGGAGGCAAGCTTATATTGGCAGAGAACACGCTGCAACAAAGACCGGCTGGTCTCCGCAGGCGACTCGCCGGGGCGAGAAAGCCGGTCCCACAACGAAAGCCGGTCCCACAGGAAAAGAGTGTGTCCCGTTGACGAGGTTGGTGTCAGGGGAGGACACGGGCGGGGACACGACAGAAACGCCGGCTCAGGTTTGCAGGAATGCCGGAATCCAGCGCTGCGGGATGGCGTGCCAGGTGGCCGCGCCCATGACGAGGACGACCATGAGAAGCGTCAGGATGAGCTTGCCAATGGTGCCCAGCACGCGGCCGGCGGCGGCACCAAAGCCTACCCGTGCGGCACCCGCCCAATCGTCTCGCTGGCTCATTTCCCCGAGAACGGCCCCGAAAAAGCACCCCAGCACCGCCCCGGCGATGGTCCCCACA
>JAFGJQ010000349.1 GCA_016929015.1 Phycisphaerae bacterium
CGGCGTGATGTGGGAGCGTGTCCCGGAGCCGGCGACGCTGGCGTTGTTCGGCTTTGGCCTGTTCCTGCTGCGTCGTCGTCGGTAGTGACGCCGCTTTCGGACGACCCTTTTGTTGCAGGGTCCTTGGCGCCGAGGTTTTCGGACCGAAATGGTTCGGGGCCTAGACGAGAGGGACCCAGGTCGTCTGACGATAGGATAGGGTAGCCTTCTCGTGCGGGCGGTGGACTCGCCGCCCGCACGAGGGGGGCCCGATCATCATCACCGTGATTATCCACTCCCCGCGAAGCCTGCGCCCGTGGCAAGCGACGCGCGGGCCGGGAGGAGTTCAGGGACCCAGGGGAGGGACGTAGGCTTATAGTGAGCACGATCGCCTCGCGGTAGCGTATTCCAGGCGATCGACGCCACGTTTGCGGAGGGGATCGTGCGGCCCCTTGAGGCCAGCGGTTGTGGGTAGGTTCGGGTTTGACCGTTATGGAGGGACTTGGTGGCTCCGCAAGCGGCGTCCGGCGTGATGAGCGGACCAGCGGCCACCCAGCGTAGAACGTCATTCTTAAAACAGGAGCTTGGAAGTCATGAAACGATCGAAACGGTTTTTGACAGGAGCGCTGGTGCTGACGGCCGTGCTTGCCTGGGCCGGCGGGGCCCTGGCCGCCGACTTCATCGTGGAGAGCCAACCAGAGCCAGACGGGCACAACTGGGATCAGTATTCGGAGACCGGCGCGTGGGCCGACAGCAGCGCCAAGAGCACGGCGGCGGGGCTCGGCGCCGGGAACAGCCGGTATTGTGGTCTGGCGTTCGCCGAAGGGAAGTATGCCCATTGGAATTTCCCTTGCCCCGATACGGGTGACTACGAGGTCTTCGTGACCTGGGGCGACTCCACCAACGGTTCGGACGCGATGGTCTTTAACGTCTGGTACGACGTTGCCGGTACCCCCACGATGAGCGCCGACTTCCTCATGGACCAGCATCAGTTCACGGGTGACGGTCCTAACGTGTGGCATTCCCTGGGTACCTACAGCATGCTGGGCGGCACCTCCTATGAAGTCACGCTGACCTACAAGCCCTCGTTGGGCGGGGCGTATGTCTCCACCCACGGCAACCGCCTCATGTCGGATTCGGTCAAGTGGTCGCGTGCCTGCTGGTGCGCGGATGTGCCGGACGTGGGCGTGCAGACTCCCGTCGCAGCGGGCCACACGGTGGTGACGGTGACGGGTGTGGACGCGTCGGCGACGGCGGTCACGGTCTATGCGACGGTGGGCGGCGAGACGACGCAGATCGGCACGAACCCCGCGCCCGGCGGAGCGAGCACCGTGCCCGTGACCGTGACGGCGCTCGTGGACGGCCAGCGTATCGATGCCACGCAGACGATGGTGGTGTGCGACCCGCCGGAGAGTCAGGAGAGTTGCGTTTGGCTGACGGGGCCGATCGTCGGCGACTGCGAGCAGATCGCGGACGTGTCGATGAGCGATGATCCCCTGGTGACGGACCTGACGTCGGTGACGGTGGAAGGCGTCGCATCGGACGCAGAAGCCGTGACGGTCTATGCGACGACGGCCGGCGAGAGCACGGAGATCGGGAAGAACAGCGCGCCGGGCGGTGCTTCGAGCGTGGCGGTCACGGTCACGGCCCTGGTGTCCGGCGACATTATCAGCGCCACGCAGACCCGCAGTGGGCTGGAAGGCTGCGTGCGGCAGACCGGCCCGGTCGTCGACAGTTGCGAGCAAGTTGCGCTCGTGGCGATTTGCGGGCTGTTGCTGGACGGCGTCGAAGCGGTGACGGTCAAGAACGTCGACCCGTCGGCGGCCCTGGTCACGGTCTATGCGACCGTGGGTGTGGAGACGACGATTATCGGATCGATCGATCCCGAAGCTGCGACCGTGGTGGATGTCCCCGTGTCCGCGCTGGTGCTGGACGACGAAATCTCGGCCACGCAGACGCTGATGGTCAGCGGGACTCCGATCGAGGGCTGCCTGTCGGCGGGCAAGACCGTCGGTTCCGTAGCCATGCTGGCCGACTTCGATGACGGTGTTACGGAGGTGACCCATCCGAATCCGGGCGATTACGGCATCTGGTACCAGGCCGCGGTCAGCGCGGGCGGGAACGCGCTTGCGGCTGCTCTGTTCGGCAGCCCGGCCATGAGGCATCTGGATTCCGGCTACACCAACGGTATTTACTGCATCTTTGAGGCGGTTGTTCCGTCGACCGCCACGTATCACCTCCAGGCTGACATGCTGGTCGACGAGTCCACGGGCAACATCAACGCCTTCAGCCAGTACCAGTTCGGCACGAGGGTCAACGGCGTGCATCGGTCGAAGTTCGGCAATTTGCCCGGGATTTCGGGCACGCCGGTTGGCGAAGGTGTCGGCAACTACCTGGGTCTGACCGTGAACCAGGATGGCCTCGGCATCGAGAGCGAATCGCAGGTGGTCTACACCAGCGCGATCGAGGCTGGCGGGTGCGACGATCTGCTGGTCGCGTACTCGGTGGACGTTGGTACGTGGCAATCCGGCGGGGCCTGGGGTGGTACGAGCATGTTGATCGACAACCTTCTCCTCAACGACGGCCCGCCGCCGGTCACGTGCGGCCAGGTGCCCAAGGCGCTGGTTCGCACGGGCCCGCTGGAGGCAGGCACGACCACGGTCATGGTTGAGAGCCTCGACCCGTCGGCGACAGCGGTGACGGTGTACGCGGTCTATGCGGACGAGACGTCAACGCAGCTCGGCACGGCCAATCCGGCTGGTGCTGGGTCGATGAACGTGACGGTGAACCCGCCGTTGGTGGAAGGCGATCTCATCGTGGCCACGCAGACGATGGTCATTTCCGATATCACGATGGAAGGGTGCATCCAGACCGATCCGACGGCCGTGGGTGTGGCCGTCGTCGGCTCGGGTGAGAACACCCCGATTCCGGCGTCGATCGGTATCCGCGAGGATATCACGATGACCGGTCCGATCGGTGCGCCAGGCGCCACGGCCGGCCCGATCGAGTGGCTCTACGCGACGGGCAAGGTTGTGGAAGATCGGCCGGACGGTGGCCAGGTCCTCGAGCCGCAGCCGACGTGGCAGACGATCACGTTTGATCCGCTCAGCGATCCGATCTGGCCGTACTCGGACTGGGCGGGTGCCGATGGTACCCTGGACGGGGCGTACGGTGTGCTGGAGCACTTGGCGCTGGCGATCGATACGTCGGATCCGAATACCGGCCGGTACGTGCTGTACATTGACGAGGTGAAGTCCGGTACGACGACGGTCACCGACTTCGAGGGGCTGACCCTCGGTGAGGTGGCGCTGTTCCAGACGCCGACCATGTCCGGCAGCACGAGTCAGAACCTGCTGGATGGCGATCCCGAGGGCGACAACGTGAACCTTTCGGAGGTCACGGACGAGGAGGCCTCCAACGGGACGCAGTCCTGCAAGATCGTGCTCCAGTTCAAGGATCAGGACGCACGCCGCTGGGTGCGCCTGGCGACGAACACCGGCGAGTTGGCGCCGAACCAGGTTCCGAACCCGCAGGTGGATCTGACCCTTCCGCTCACGATGAAGGTTCTGTTCTACGGCATCACGTGCAACACGCCGTTCGACTGGGATGATGACGGCGACGTGGATCAGGTTGACTTCGGCAAGTTCCAGAAGTGTTACACGGGCCTGGCCGGCGGGATTTTGCCCGGCTGTGAGTGCTTCAACCAGAATCCTGAGCCGCCGGGAGATCCGGGCGCGGACAATGACGTCGATCAGGACGATCTGTCCATGTTCGAGGATTGCGCGAGCGGCCCGGGCGTCGCCTCCCCGTGTTATCCCTGAGGAGAGTGATGCCGGCGATTGATGTTCGTCGCGTATAACTGAAGAAGAAGCCCATTTCAGGGGGATCAGCTCGAACGCGGGCTGATCCCCCTTCTTTGTCGTTTACCCCGGCGGGGAGCGTTGGCCTTCCTGGAACAGGCTCCAATGATTCACCACGGAAACACTGAGACACGGAGGGTGCACGGAGAAAACAGAAGAGCCGCGGAGCTTCAGCCCGCGCGGCCTTTCGCTGGTGTATGCCGCGCCCATCCGTTCGAGAGACCGCGCGGGCTAAAGCCCGCGGCTCCTGGGGTCACGTTGTCGTGGGGTGGGGCTGGGATGGCGCCGCCCGGTGTGCTATAATAAGTAGCGGGGTGTTGTCACGCGGAGCGGTTCAGTATTTGTGTATGGCGGCGTCTGGCCCTGAAGTGTCCCATCTGCCAGATACGCGCCGCAGAACAGCGGGCTTAGGTGTCCAGGAGGCGGAACGATGATTCGTACGGCCAAGCGTGAGTTGTCGGGCGTTCACGGTCGGTGGTTCGGCGCGTGGATGATGGCGTGTGTGCTCCTAAGTGGTGGTGCGGCCGGGGCGGATGAGTTCCGCGCGTTCTGGGTCGATGCGTGGGGAGCGGGCATTCGCAGCCAGTCGGAAGTGGAGACGCTGCTCGGCCAGGTTGGCAGCAGCACGAACATCGGACGGATTCGCGAAGCCAACTGCAACGCCGTGATCATTCAGGTGCGGCGGCGGGCGGACGTGGCGTATCCGTCGGCGATGGGCGAGCCGTACATGTCGGGCCTGTCGCCGTCGAACTTCAACGCCCTGCAGGCTTGCATCAACGCGGCCCACGACACGACCGGGGGCAAGCAGCGCGTCGAGGTGCACGCCTGGATCGTGGTGTTCAAGACGCGCGATGATTGCCCGCTCTATTACGCCCATGACGACCCGAGCGATCCGGAGAACTACTGGATCACCCGGTACGAAGACGGAAGCGAACCGAGCGACAAGCCTCTGGACCCGGGCCATCCGCGGGCGTCCGAGTACCTGAC